>DASZOO010000054.1:0-15115 GCA_035550775.1 Actinomycetota bacterium
TGCGCGACCCCGATCCGAGTGAATCCCGGATCCGACGCCCTCCAGGGCAGCGCGAACCGGCTGTCGGCGTCTCGCTCGTAGGCCCGCGCGCCGCTGCGAGTGACGGAGAAGGTTGTCGCCTCGATCGTCGCCTCCTCCGGCCGGAACGTGTAGTAGCGGAGCCATCCGTCGCCGCCGTTCGGCCGATCCTGGTAGTCGGTGAGCAGCTGGAACACCGGTTCCCCGCACGCGTTCACATCCTGGCGGTGGGCCTCGCCGTAGTCGTGTCCGGCGATGACCATGAACACGGAGCAGTTCGGGACCACGAGATCCCTCCACGCTCGTTCCGGCGCGAGCACGGGCACGTCACGCCGGTACAGCGGACCGCGCCAGCGGACGCCCTCGCGGTCCATCCATCGATGGGTCACGAGGATCACGTGCCGGTCCGGGAAGGCATCGATCACGTCGTCGGCCCACCGGACCGCGGCCACCGGGAGGTCCATCTCGAGGTTGAGCACGAGGAAGTCCGAGCCCGCCGCGGTGAACAGCTGGTAGCTGTCTTTGTTCCCACGATCGGCCGGATCGGGGATGCCGTCGGTCGGGTCGCCCAGGTAGCCCCCGTACCACGGCGTCGCCTCGTATCGCTCGGGCGGGAACAGACGGTCGTACAGCTCGGCCCCTCCGCCGGCCGCCATGTCGTGGTTGCCCGGGACGACCGAGTACGGCACCCGGAACCGATCGAGGATCTGCCAGGCGCGGTTCGCTCGCTTCCACTGGGTGATGGACTCGTCCCTCTGCACCAGGTCGCCGACGGCGACGACGAACTCGGTTCCCAGCGTCTGGCGTGAGGCCACGATCCACCGCATCTGGGCGCGGTAGGTCGCCGACAGCTCGACGGTTGAGACGTACTTCTGCGGATCGGGCACGACGACGACGGTGAAGGGCTCCTCGACCGGAGTGGAGCTGACCACCTCGCGCCCGAAGAACGTCACGTCGATCGGGTCGCGATCGGGATCGGCGACCGCGACCTTCAGCGCCGGCGTGATGCCCCGACTGGTGCCGTCGACCTGCGAGCGGGCGAGCGGCCTGTCGGGGGCGTGATTGAAGGGGACCCACGGCGCCACGACGGCGAGCATGGCGATCGACACGACCATCACGACCGCTCGGCGCAGCAGGGGACCGCCGGACATCGATCCGGAGGCTAGGTCGGGCGCCGCCCTCGGTCCATCCCGGCCACGAGAACGTGACGTGGAACGCACCGAAGCGTCGTCATGCACGCCGACAACACCGTGGGGGAGCGTTCCCCTAGGATGCCTCTCATGTGGGAGGTTCCGTGATCGAGGTCGAGCGAGTGCAGGCCGTCCCGCTCTTCGGCGATCTCGACGCGCACGATCTCGCGCACGTGGCTCGGTGGATCGAGGAGGTCCGCGCCACCCCGGGTGAGCTCCTCATCGAGCAGGGCACGATGCCGTACGAGCTGTTCGTGATCGAGGAAGGAACGGTCGACGTGGTTCGCGACGGTGAACCGCTCGCGACCCTCGGAGCCGGGGACGTGGTCGGCGAGATCGCGCTGCTGGAGCAGCATCGGCGGATGGCGTCGGTCATCGCCCGCACCGCCGTCAGGGCGCTCGCTCTCCACGTCGACGCGCTCCAGGAGATCACCTCGGAGATGCCGGAGCTGGGGGCGGAGCTTCGGGAGCTGATGGAGCGCCGTCGATCCGAGAACGCGGGGGAGTGACCCACCCGGCCACCCCGCCCCGCCCCTTGCAGTCGTCGTGCCACCATGCAACACTCCGACCCTTGAGATGTCCGGGCTCCGGCCCGGGCCGACGGCGGCACGACGCGGGCACGTGCCGCCGTCCCTTTCTCCAGGGTCGGCCGACCCCCGGAGCATCCAGTTGCTATCGTGAACGTCCCGGGCGCGTAGCTCAGCGGGAGAGCGCTCGCCTCACACGCGAGAGGTCGCAGGTTCAAAACCTGCCGCGCCCACCGGACCGTCCCGGCACCGAGGTCGTGCATCGGGGCGTGGCACCTGACTCCGATAAGGTTGTGCCGTAGTCGCTCCCGAAGGAAGGCGTCTGGACGATGGATGCTGCGATGCCCGCTCCGCCCGCCGCTGATGCTGCCGCACGAGCGCGCGACCTGCGGAAGGTCTACGGGGAAGGCGACGCTGCGGTCGAGGCGCTCGGTGGCGTCACGGTCGAGTTCGCTCGCGGCGAGTACACGGCGATCATGGGCCCGTCGGGCTCCGGGAAGTCCACCCTGCTGCATTGCGTCGCGGGACTCGACACCCCGACCTCGGGATCGGTCTGGATCGGCGACGTCGACCTGACCGCCCTCAACGAGCGGCAGCTCACCGCGCTAAGGCGCGACAAGGTCGGCTTCGTGTTCCAGGCGTTCAACCTCATCCCGACCCTGACCGCCTCCGAGAACATCACCCTGCCGCTCGACATCGCCGGGCGCGAGATCGACCGCTCCTGGTACGACCAGGTGGTCGACACGATCGGGCTCCGCGACCGGCTCGATCACCGGCCGAACCAGCTCTCGGGCGGGCAGCAACAGCGGGTCGCGGGGGCTCGCGCGATGATGAGCCGGCCCGAGATCGTGTTCGCAGACGAGCCCACCGGGAACCTCGACTCCCGCTCGGGTGCCGAGCTGCTCGGGTTCCTGCGCGACGCGGTCTCGACGTACGGGCAGACGATCGTGATGGTCACCCACGACGCGAACGCGGCGAGCTACTCGGACCGCGTGGTCTTCCTCGCCGACGGGCACATCGTCGACGAGATGCGCGGCCCGACGGTCGACGGCGTGCTCGACCGGCTGAAGTCGCTGGAGTCCTAGCGAGCATGTGGCGCGCGACGTTCAAAGCGCTGGTCGCCAAGAAGCTCCGCCTGGTGCTGACGGCGCTCTCGGTCGTGCTCGGCGTGGGGTTCGTGGCAGGCACGTACGTGCTGACCGACACGATGAACGAGGCGTTCGAGCAGCTGTTCGATCGCACGACCGGCGCTGCCGATGTCGTGGTGCGCTCCACGTCGGCGTTCGATAGCGGTGCGACGGACCCCGGTGGGGGCGGCGGCGAGGAACGCGCGCCGATGCCGGAGAGCGTGCTCGCCGACGTGACCGAGGTGCCGGGCGTCGCGGTCGCCACGGGCGACGTCCAGGGGTACGCCCAGATGATCGACCCGCGCACCGACGAGGTCATCGGGGGCGTGGGTCCCCCGACGATCGGCACGAACTGGAACGAGCTCGCGGACCAGATCCTGGAGATCCGGGAAGGATCACCGCCGAGCGGGCCGAACGAGGTGGTGGTCGACGCGGCCACGGCGCGCACCTCCAAGCTCTCGGTGGGGGACAGCATCCGGATCCTCTTCGAGGGACCTCCCCAGGAGTTCACGATCTCGGGCATCGCGGGCTTCGGCGACGTCGACAACCTCGCGGGCGCGACCTTGGCGGTCTTCGATCTTCCCACCGCTCAGGAGGTCCTCGGGAAACGGGGGGAGTTCGACGTGATCAGCGCCGTGGGTGAGGAAGGGGTCGCGGCGAGCGAGCTCCGCGCGTCGATCGACGCGGTCCTGCCGGAGGGCATCGAGGCGGTCACGTCGACCACCGTGTCCGACGAGGCATCGCGGACCCTGCAGGAGGGCCTCAGCTTCTTCCGAACGGCCTTGCTCGTGTTCGCGATGATCGCGTTGTTCGTCGGCTCGTTCATCATCTTCAACACCTTCTCGATCATCGTCGCCCAACGCACCCGCGAGCTCGCCTTGTTGCGGGCCTTGGGTGCCTCCAGCCGCCAGGTGATCGTGTCCGTGGTGGTCGAGGCGTTCGTTGTCGGGCTCGTCGCGTCGGTGATCGGCATCCTCGTCGGCATCGTGATCGCCCTAGGGCTCCAAGGGCTGCTGGGGCTGTTCAACATCGATCTGCCCAGCACGGCGATCCAGCTCCTGCCGCGCACGATCGCCGTTTCGTTGATCGCCGGCACGGTCGTCACGGTGGCGGCCTCGATCCTGCCCGCCCGCCGAGCGGGACTGGTCGCCCCGATCCAGGCGTTGCGCGAGGCCGAGGACGCGCCACCCTCCCGAGCGCTGGTGGGCCGCCGGCTCGTGATCGCGATGCTCGTCACGGGACTGGGCGTGGCCGCGCTCCTGTACGGCCTGTTCGGGGCGGAGACGAACGGTGCGGCGATCGTGGGGCTCGGCGCCGCTGTCACGTTCATCGGGGTGGCGATGCTGTCGCCGCTCGCCGCGAAGCCGATCGCGGGCGGGCTGGGCGCCCCCCTGCGGCGGCTGTCGGCCGCCGGACGGCTGGGACGTGGGAACGCGATGCGCAGCCCGAGGCGCACCGCATCGACGGCCACCGCCCTGATGATCGGGCTCGGTCTCGTGTCGATGGTCGCGATCCTGGCCGCCTCGCTCAAGGCGTCGTTCGACGCCGCGCTCACCGAGACGCTCAAGGCCGACTACACGCTGGCGACCAGCTCGTTCACGGCGTTCAGTCCGGACGTGGAGGCGCGGGTCGCCGCGCTCCCGGAGGTCGGCGTCTCGGCCGCGTTCCGGCAGAACGGGTTCCGGGTGAACGACTCGACGTCCTTCGTCACCGCGGTCGATCCGGCGACCATCGAAGAGGTCGCCTCGATGGAGGTATCGGAGGGGAGCGTGGGGGCCCTGTCCGAGCCCGAGACCGTGCTGGTCCATCGCGAGGTCGCCGACGACAACGGATGGAAGCTCGACGACGAGGTGCCGGCGCGGTTCGCGTCGTCCGGTGACGTGCCGCTCACGATCGTCGGCATCTACGACGAGGAACGACTGGTCGGGGACTACGTGATCTCGCTCGACACCTACGGGGGCGTCTACCAGGAGCAGCTCGACGCGTTCGTGCTCGTGAAGGGAGCCGAGGGCGTGCCGCTCCCCGAGGTCGAGGACGCGGTGCGAGACGCGGTGGCGGAGTTCCCCAACGTGCAGGTGCAGGACCAGGCCACGTTCCGCGAACAGCAGGCGGGCTTCATCGACCAGCTCCTCGGGCTCGTGACGGCGCTCCTGCTGATGGCGATCGTCATCGCGCTGTTCGGCATCGTGAACACGCTGGGGCTCTCGATCTACGAACGCACCCGCGAGCTGGGGCTGCTGCGCGCGGTGGGCATGAGCAGGAAGCAGGTCAAGCGCATGGTCCGCTGGGAGTCGGTCATCATCGCGATCTTCGGAGCCGTCCTCGGCATCGTCATCGGGGTCGCCTTCGGGTGGGCGTTGCAGCAGGCGTTGCGGGGAGAAGGGGTGACCGAGTTCGTCGTTCCGGTCGGCCAGCTCGTCGTGTACCTGGTGCTCGCGGGGTTGGCGGGCGTGCTCGCGGCGATCTGGCCTGCGCGGCGGGCAGCGAGGTTGGACGTGCTGGAGGCGATCTCCTACGAGTAGCTGGGACCCGGTCGCTATCATGCCCGCATGCCGTCGCTGACCCTTCCGGAGGACGTGGTCGTGGAGCTCCCCGAGGGAGAGCCGGTCGGCGCAGCGCTGCCCAAGGGGACGATCGCCGCGCGAGTGGACGGCGAGCTCCGAGACCTTTCCTACGTGCCGGCGACCGACGTCCACGTGGAGCCGGTCACGCCCCGCTCCGACGACGGTCTGCAGGTGTTGCGGCACTCGACCGCGCACGTGATGGCCCAAGCGGTCTGTGATCTCTATCCGGGAGCGCGCTACGCGATCGGACCGGCTACGACCGATGGCTTCCACTACGACTTCGAGCTGCCGGAGCCCGTCCACGCGAGCGACCTCTCGAAGATCGACCGGCGCATGCGCCAGATCGTGAAGCGCCGCCAACCGTTCGTGCGCGAGGAGGTGTCGAGAGACGAGGCGATCGAGCGCTTGCGCGACCAACCGTTCAAGGTGGAGATCCTCCAGGACATCGGCGCCGGCGGTGGAGACGAGACGGCCGGGGAGGTCGGCGCCGGGGAAACGGTGTCGCTGTACTCGAACGACGGATGGGTCGACCTGTGCACGGGGCCCCACGTGCCGCACACCGGTGTGCTCGGTGCGTTCAAGCTCACGAACGTAGCCGGAGCCTACTGGCGAGGCGATGAGGCGAATCCCCAGCTCACCCGCATCTACGGCACGGCGTGGGCCAGCCAGGACGATCTCGAGGCCTACCTCCAGCGCCTCGAGGAGGCCGAGCGACGAGACCACCGCAAGCTGGGGCAGGACCTCGACCTGTTCTCATTCCCCGAGGAGATCGGGTCGGGGCTCGCCGTGTTCCATCCGAAGGGTGGCCTCGTCCGAAGGCTCATGGAGGACTACTCACGCCGCCGGCACGAGGAAGCCGGATACGAGTTCGTCTACACGCCCCACATCACCAAATCGGAGCTGTTCGAGATCAGCGGGCACCTGACGTGGTTCGCCGACGGCATGTTCCCGCCGATGGAGCTCGACGGCGGCACGCAGTACTACCTGAAACCCATGAACTGTCCGATGCACATCCTGATCTTCCGGAGCCGCACGCGCAGTTACCGGGAGCTGCCGTTGCGCCTGTTCGAGTTCGGCACGGTGTATCGGTACGAGCTCTCGGGGGTCGTCCACGGGCTCACCCGTGTGCGGGGGCTCACGATGGACGACGCGCACATCTTCACCACCCCGGAGCAACTGGGCGAGGAGCTGCGATCCGTGCTCACGTTCGTGCTCGACCTGCTCCGCGACTACGGCCTCGACGACTTCTACATGGAGCTGTCGACCAAGCCCGAGGACAAGGCCGTCGGGGCCGACGAGGAATGGGAGGTCGCCACCGAGAACCTGCGGCAAGCGGCCGAGGCGATGGACGTGCCGCTCGTGATGGACCCGGGGGGCGGCGCCTTCTACGGACCGAAGATCAGCGTGCAGGCGCGCGACGCTATCGGCCGCACGTGGCAGATGTCCACGATCCAGGTGGATCTCCAGTTCCCCCAGCGCTTCGACCTCGAGTACTCGGGCGACGACAACGCCCGACACCGTCCGGTCATGATCCACCGAGCGCTGTTCGGATCGGTCGAGCGCTTCTTCGGGATCCTCACCGAGCACTACGCCGGCGCGTTCCCGTTGTGGCTGTCCCCCGAGCAGCTCCGCTTCGTGCCGGTGGCCGATCGCCACGTGGCTCATTGCGAGGAGCTCGCGGCGAAGGCTCGGGCCGCCGGGCTGCGCGCTTCGGTCGACGATTCCAAGGAGAGCGTCGGGAAGAAGATCCGCGCGGCCCAGCTGGCCAAGGCTCCGTACACGATCGTCGTGGGCGACCAAGAGGCCGAGACCGACGCGTACACCGTGCGCGACCGTGCCGGCACCGCACACGAAGGCGTGACGTTCGACCGGGTGATCGACGCGCTGGTGGACGAGGCCTCGAGCCGCTCGCTGGAGCGATCCGACTTCGGGTCGGCCTGAGGGGCGATCGTGGACCACCTCTGGAGCCCGTGGCGCATGCAGTACATCGAGGGCGCGGGCGAGGAGCCTCAGGACGGCGGCGGATGCGTGTTCTGCGGGGTGCCGGACCGTGAGCCGGAGCGGGTGCTCGCGCGCGGCGAGCTCGCCTACGTGGTGCTGAACAAATTCCCGTACAACCCCGGCCACCTGTTGATCGTGCCCTTCCGGCACACGGGCGATATCGAGGACCTCACGGTCGACGAGAGCGCGGCCATGCAGGCCTTGCTGCAGCGGTCGGTCCGGGCGCTCCGGAAGGCGTCCGAGCCGCACGGATTCAACGTGGGCATGAACCTCGGCTCGACGTCGGGAGCCGGGATCCCGGACCATCTGCACTGGCACGTCGTGCCCCGGTGGAGCGGCGACACGAACTTCATGCCGGTCATCGGCGAGGTGCGGGTGCTGCCCGAGCTGCTGGCCGAGACCGCGAAGCGACTGGGCCCGAGGTTCGCCGATGCGTGACCACGACCACGGATCGGTCGAGCTCCCCGATGGTGGCAGCCTTCACTACGAGCTCGCGGGCGACGGTCCCGCCGTGACGCTCTTGCATCCGGGGCTGTGGGATCTGCGCACATGGGATCCCCAGTTCGAGCCGTGGTCCGAGCGGTTCCGGGTGCTGCGATACGACCAACGTGGCTACGGGCGTTCGTCGAGGCCCGATGGGAGGCCGTACTCCCATGTGCGCGATCTGTTCGGGCTGCTCGACCATCTCGGCATCGAGCGCACCGCCCTGGTCGGCTGTTCGATGGGCGGCGCGTTGGCGATCGACGCGACGCTGACCTCCCCGGCGCGCGTCTGGGCGCTGGTGCCGGTGGCCCCGGGGCTCGGGGGATTCGAGGAGACGCCCGACGAGGAGGCCTGGTGGGACGACCGGGCGGGACCGATCGAAGCGGCGCTGGAGAAGGAGGAGTTCGAGCGGGCGCAGGACCTGCTGTTGGAGATCTGGGCTCCGCTGGGCGTCGACGATCCGGCGGGCGCCAGCATCCGATCGATCGCACGCGACAACATCCACGAGCTCACCATGGACGAGTCGGCCGCGGAAGCCCTGGACCCCCCGGCGGCGCAGCGTCTCGGAGAGATCGACGTGCCCACGCTGGTGGTCGAGGCGACCTTCGACCCGCCCGACGGTCGCCGGGCATCGCAGCTGATCGCGCGCGAGGTGCTCGACGGACGGCTCGTCGCGATCGAGGCGGACCACGTCGTGAACCTCCGCGCGGCGGAGCCGTTCGATGCGGCCGTGCTGCCCTTCCTCGACGAGCACGCGCCGGCCTGACCGGCCGGCTCGGACTACTTCCGCTCGGCCTTGGCAGCCTGGTACTCGTCGATCACCTTCTGAGCGAGGTGTTGGGGCATCTCCTCGTAGTGGGAGAAGGACGCCGTGTAGGCGCCGCGGCCGCCGGTCATCGATCGCAGGTCGATCACGTATCGAGCCACCTCCGCCTGCGGCACCTGGGCGCTGATCCGTGTCTTGCCGCCGCCGATCTGCTCCATGCCTGCGATCTTGCCCCGCTTCGAGTTGAGGTCGCCCATGATGTCGCCGGTGTAGGACTCGGGGACCACGACCTCGAGGTCGACGATCGGCTCCAGGAGGGCGACCCCCGACTGCTCCACGGCATCCTTCAGGGCCATCGATCCGGCGATCTGGAACGCCATGTCGCTCGAGTCCACCGGGTGGAACTTGCCGTCGACCAGCGTGACCTTGAGGTCGACCATCGGGTTCCCACTGATGACGCCCTCGGACATCGTCTTGACGATGCCCTTCTCGATCGAGGGGATGAACTGCTGGGGCACGGCGCCGCCGAAGATCTTGTCCTCGTAGACGAACCCGTCCCCGTGACCGAGCGGCTCGAGCTCGATCTCGCAGACGGCGTACTGGCCGTGTCCGCCGGTCTGCTTCACGTGCCGGCCGAGACCCTTGGCCTTGCGTCGGATCGTCTCCCGGTAGGCGATCTTCGCGGGCGCGGTGGCCACTTCGACCCCGAACTTCCGCTTGAGGCGCTCGATCATCACCTCGAGATGGGCCTCACCCATGCCGTGGATCACGGTCTCGTGGGTCTCCTCGTTGCGCGAGACACGGAGCGTGGGGTCTTCCTCGCGCAGCCGGGCCAGGCCGGTCGCGAGCTTGTTCTCGTCCCCCTTGGTCTTCGGCGCGATCGCGTAGGCCAACAGCGGCTCGGGCAGCTCGAGGGCGGGAACCTGGACCGGCCCGTCCTTGGGGGAGAACGTGTCTCCGGTGTGGGCCTGCTGCAGCTTGGCCACCGCCCCGATGTCACCGGCGACGACCTCGGAGACGGAGTCGTGCTCCTTGCCGAGGAGCGTGAACAGCTGGCCGACGCGCTCGTCGGTTCCCTGGGTGGCGTTGTGGATCGTCGAGTCGGGCCGGATCGCCCCGCTGAACACCCGGAACATCGTGATGTGGCCGACGAACGGGTCCGACAGGGTCTTGAACACGAACGCGGCCAACGGACCGGACGGGTCGGTCGCGCGTTCCTGTTCGGTGCCGTCCTTGCCGACCACGGTGATCGGGGCGCGATCGAGCGGGGACGGGAACTCCTCGACGATGAAGTCGAGCAACCGGTCGATGCCGATCGCCTTGGCGGCCGAACCGACGATCACGGGCGCGAGCCGGGCGTTCGTGAAGCCGAGCTTGGCGCCGGAGACGATGTGCTCCTCAGGGAGCGTTCCCTCCTCGAGGTACTCCTCGATCAAGGCGTCGTCGGACTCGGCGACGGCCTCGATGAGCTTCTCGCGAGCCGGGTCGGCGATCTCGTGGATGTCGTCGGGCCACTCCGATTCCTCGGCCTTCGGCCCCGAGGGGTACAGATCGGCCTTCTCGTGCAGCAGGTCGGCCACACCGACGAACTCGTGCTCGGCCCCGATGGGCAACTCGAACGGCGCGATCTGGGTCCCGAACGACGCGACGAGCTGGTCGAGCGTGCCCTGGAAGTCGGACCGCTCGCGGTCGAGCTTGTTCACGAAGACCGCGCGGGGGATCCCCGCCTCGACGGCGAGCTCCCACGCGACCTCGGTCTGCACCTCGACCCCGTCGACCGCCGATACGACGACGATCACGGCATCGGCGGCGCGGATCGCCGAGCGCACATCGCCGATGAAGTCGGCGTAGCCAGGAGCGTCGAGCACGTTGATCTTCGTCCCGTTCCAGTCGATCGGCGCCATCGCGAGCGAGACCGAGATGCACTTGCGCTGCTCGTCGGGGTCGTGGTCGCTGACCGTGTTGCCGTCTTCCACCGTGCCCATGCGGGTGATCGCGCCCGATGTGTAGAGCATGGCTTCGAGCAGCGTGGTCTTGCCCGACCCTCCGTGGCCGATCAACAGGACGTTGCGGATGTCCTTCGCGTCGTAGGTCTGCACCACGCGCTCCTTCAGCTTCGGCGGGTCGGTCGGCCTGCGAGGTCTGGCATCCTACCCAACCTGAGTGGCAGGCACGGACACGGCTCGTGGAGTTGCTAGGCTCGCCCGGTCCTCGCCCATGGTGCGCTTCGAACGACAACCGCCGGGCACCGCGATCACCCGTTCGATCCTGTCGATGGGTACGCTGCTCGCCGCCATCGCTGGCTGGCTCGTGATCGCCCGTGAGCCCGAGCAGGGCGCCATCGCGGCGCTCGCGTCCGGATCGTTGCTCCTGCTCGGGGGCCATCGCGCGAACCACGGCGCTGGAGGACCGACCGATCGCATGCTCGATGAGCTCCTCGACAGGGTGTGGGACGGCGCGGTGCTCGGGCCGATGGCCTGGGTCGCACGGATCGACGATCCCACGGTCGCGATCGCCTCCCTCGCAGCCTTGTGCCTCAGCGGACTCTCGGCGTACGTGCGCGCTCGCGGGGCCTCACTGGACTACAGCGTGGAAGAGAGCCACCTGACGAGGGGATTGCACTACGGCCTGGTCGCCGCGGGACTCGGGTTCGATCTCGCCTGGGTCCTGTGGCTCGCCGTGGCGGTGTCGGCATCGTCGGTGGCGGTGCGAACGACGCAGGTCGCTCGCGAGGAGCGGACGTGAGCCGGCAGGGCGAGACGGGTCGCGAGACGGTCGCGTTCCACGCCTACCGGGCGGTGTCATGGCTCGCGCGCAGCCTGCCGGAGGACACGGGCAGGCGCGTGTTCCGCCTCGGTGGCCGGTTGGCGTTCGAGCTGTCGCCGGCCACGAGGAGCGTCGTCGCGCGCAACCTGGCCCGTGTCCTCGGGCGGCATCCCGGGGAGCCGATCGTGCGGACCGCCACACGTGAGGCCTTCGACACGTATGCGCGCTACTGGTTCGATTCGTTCCGGTTCTCCGTCATGGAGCCCGACGAGGTCGCCGCACGCTTCGAGGCGGTCGGAGACGATCATCTCTGGCGGGCGCTCGACGAGGGGAAGGGGGCGATCGTCGCGCTCCCACACGTCGGGAACTGGGACGCTGCCGGTCCGTGGTTGCGCTCCCTCGGCCGTCCGATCGTCGCGGTGGCGGAACGGCTCCGGCCCCCGCGGCTCTACGACCTGTTCGTGGAGCACCGCACGGCGATCGGGGTGGGCGTGGTGGGGCTCGGCACGGACGGGATCGCGAGGACCCTCGCGGACAAGCTCGCCGGCGGGTTCATCGTCGCCCTGGTGGCCGATCGAGACCTCAGCGGCCGAGGGGTCGAGGTCACGATGTTCGGGGCACGGCGACGGCTCCCCGCGGGACCTGCGTTGCTCTCGCTGACGACCGGCGCCCCGTTGCTCGTCACACCCGTCTACCAGACCGAGCGAGGGTGGCGGTGCGTGATGACGCCCCCCCTCACGATCGAGCGGACCGGCGACCGTCGCGCGGACGTGACCGCGCTCACGCAGCGTCTGGCCGCCGAGTTCGAACGGGCCATCGCGGCGGCTCCCACCGACTGGCACATGTTCCAGCCGGCTTGGGAGGACTGACCCGTGCGGATCGCCATCGTCTGCGCGTACGACCTGGACGCTCCCGGCGGCGTGCAGGTCCACGTCTCGGACCTGGCGGATCGGATGCGCCAACGGGGACACACGGTCCTCGTGCTCGGCCCCGGCCGTGGGGGACTGGGGAAGCCGGTCCGGCTGCCGTATCGAGGCACGGTCGCCCCGATCGCGCCGTGGCCGACGGGCGTGCGGCTGGCCAGGCGTGCCCTCCACCGGTTCGCGCCCGACGTGGTGCACGTCCACGAGCCCTTCACCCCGAGCGCCTCGATGTGGGCGGCCCTGGCGGCTGCCGTGCCGGTCGTGGCGACCTTCCATGCCTGGCTCGATCGCTCGAGGCTCCTCGAGGTGGCGGCTCCGTTCCTGCGCCCAGTGCGGCGGCGGCTGGCGGCGACGATCGCCGTCTCGCCCGCCGCAGCCGAGTTCGTCGACCATGCGTTCTCCGACCTCGATCCGGTCGTGATCCCAAACGGGATCGACGTGGCTCGGTTCGCCGGCGCGGCGCCGCTCGCCTGGCCACCGGGCAGGCGGATCGCATGGGTGCACCGGCTCGACCGGCAGAAGGGGTTCGGGGTGATGGTGGATGCGTTCCGGGTGCTTGCCGACCGGCGAAGCGACGTCCTCTGGACCGTGGCCGGCGACGGCGGCGATCGCCGCGCGGTCGACGCGGCGCCGCCGCCGGTGCGATCGCGGATCGTGATGCTGGGGACCATCCCGCATCGGGCCGTGCCGATGCTGCTGGCAGGTGCGGACGTCGCCGTGGCCGCGGCGACGGGGCAGGAGAGCTTCGGGTACTCGCTCGTCGAGGCGATGGCCGCCGGGATACCGGTCGTGGCCACCGACATCGAGGGATACCGGCAGGTGGCCAGCGACGGCGTCGACGCCCTGCTCGTGCCCCCGGGCGATCCCCAGGCACTCGCGGAGGCTGTCGGGCGCGTGCTCGACGACCCGGCGTTGGCCGGCCGGCTCGCCGCGGCCGGTCGCAGCAGGGCCGCATCGTTCGATTGGCCGCACGTGGCCGACCGCATCGAACAGGTGTACCGGTCGGTGCTCGCGCCGCCGTCGATACGATAGGTCCCATGTCACCCGCGCTCTGGATCGTGCTGGGTCTCGTGCTCGTGGTCATCGTCTACGCGGTCTGGCTGTACAACCGGCTCGTGCGGCTGCGCACCCGGACCGACGACGGGTGGGCCACCATCGACGTACAGCTCCGTCGCCGGTACGACCTGATCCCGAACCTCGTCCAGACGGTGCAGGGATACGCGGCTCACGAGCGTGAGCTGTTCGAGCGGGTCACCGAGGCCCGCACGCGGGCGCTCGCCGCGAGCGACGTGGCGGATCACGTCACCGCCGAGAACGCCGTGACGGACGGGCTCGGCAAGCTGATGGCGGTCGTCGAGGCGTATCCCGAGCTCAAGGCCGACGAGCACTTCCTCGCCCTGCAGGAGGAGCTCGTGGGCACGGAGTCGAAGATCGCGTACGCACGGCAGTTCTACAACGATCAGGTCCGGCGCCTGAACACGGCGATCGACACGTTCCCCTCGAACCTCGTGGCCCGAACGTTCGGGTACGAGGAACGTGCGTTCTTCGACATCGACGATCCCGTGACCCAGCCGGTGCAGATCGAGCTCGGGCGGAACGACTAGATGCACGAGCAGATCGCGGCGAACAAGCGGAGGTCGGTGCTGCTCGTCGTCGGCGCGTTCATCTTCTTCGGCGCCGTCGGAGCGCTGCTCGGGTACCTGTTCGGCACGGGCATCACGGGGATCGTGATCGCGCTCGTGGTCGCGACCGTCCTCTCGGTCACCTCCTATCTCTACGGCGACCGCCTGGTGCTGGCTTCCTCGCGAGCCCGCGAGGTGACGGCGGACGAGGAGCCGCGCCTGCACAACCTGGTCGAGGGGCTTGCGATCGCCGCGGGCATCCCGAAGCCACGCATCTACGTCGTGCCCGAACAGGCGCCGAACGCGTTCGCCACCGGGCGCGACCCGGAGCACGCGTCGATCGCGGTCACGCAGGGACTCGTCGCCACGATGAACCGCGTCGAGCTCGAAGGCGTGATCGGGCACGAGATCGCGCACGTGCTGGACCGGGACATGCTCCTCGGCACGATCGTTGCCACGCTGGTCGGGGCGGTCGTGCTCATGTCGGAGTTCCTGATGCGGACCTGGTTCTGGGGCGGTCTCGGCGGCCGCCGGGGGAGCGACAACAACGGCGGGCCCGTCGCGCTGATCTTCTTCGCCGTGGGGTTCGCCCTGATGGTGCTCGCTCCGATCGCCGGCGAGATCATCAAGCGAGCGGTCTCGCGCAACCGCGAGTTCCTGGCCGATGCGCAGGGGGCGATGCTGACGCGGTACCCGCCGGGATTGGCCTCGGCCCTGCGCAAGATCGCCGCCTCGCCGACGGCGATGCACTCGGCGAACAACGCGACCGCCCACCTGTGGCTCAACACCCCCTCGCGGTTCCAGGGCGACAAGATGGGGCCGCTCGAGAAGCTGTTCCAGACGCACCCGCCGATCCAGGAGCGGATCCAGCGGCTCGAAGAGATGTGAGCCGCGCCGGCGCGCCGGTCAGGGGGAGGGGCTCAGGCTCGCGTAGACCGCCTCGGCTCGGGAGCGGAGATGCCCGGGCGCCGCGTCGTAGCGGTGCGCGACGTCCGCCCGCAGATCGCGGCGCACGTCGGAGGGCCGGGCGATCCTCCGCTCCCGCCGATCGGGGTCGTCGCCCTGGATCGCCGGGTCGGCGTCGATCTCGTCGCGGATCCTGGCCAGATGCTCGGGCGCATGCACGAA
>DASZOO010000055.1:0-15157 GCA_035550775.1 Actinomycetota bacterium
CGCCGTCGATCTCGTGCGCCGAGAGGAATCCCAGCGGCGGCGCGCCGAGGCCGCGATCCCCGAGGCCGTCGACGAGCAGGCCGATCACGCCGACGACGTGGTGCAGCGCATCGGCCTGCCCGAGGAACGCCGCGCCGTGCGAGCCGCGCTCGACCGCCTGCCGCTCGAACAGCGAGCGGTGCTCGAGATGATGTATTTCGACGGCCTCTCCCAATCGCAGATCGCCGAGCGGACCGGCGTGCCACTGGGCACGGTGAAGTCCCGCACCCTGTTGGGCATGCGTCGCATGAAGGACACCCTCGTGGGGGTGGAGCGATGACGCGCGATCACGCCCGGATCGAGGAGCTGATGGCGGTCGACGCGCTCGGCGGCCTCGACGAGGACGACCGCGCGGCGCTCGCCCGTGAGCGTGCCTCCCACGGCGAACACTGCCCGACCTGCACGGCGATCGAGGCGGGCTTCGCCGAGACCGCGGGGAGGCTCGCCTTCGCACTGACCCCGGAGCCGGTCGGCGAGGCCATGGCGGAGCGCATCTTGGCGACCCCTCGCGACGAGCTCGCCGCCCGCCGGTCCCGACGCCCTCGCGCGTGGGGGGTCCTGGTCGCCGCGGCCGCCGTGGCGGCGATCGCGATCGTGGCGGTCGGCGCGCTGCGGCCCTCGTCCACGCCGGTGAGCGGAGCCTCCTCGTCGCAGCGCATCGTCGCGTTCTCCGGTCAGCCCGAGGGAACGCTCGCCATGGCGTTCACCCCGGGCGAGCCGGGGGCCGTGCTCTGGGGTGGCGGCCTCCCCGACCTCGGCGCCGACGAGGTCTACGAGATCTGGATGATCGAGGGCGGCACGCCCGTCTCGGGGGGATGCATCGCCCCCACCGATGGCGTGATCGGATCCTCGATCGAAGCCGACATCGGCTCCGCGGAGGCGATGGCGGTCACGAAGGAGTCGGCGGACTGCCCCGTGGCCCCGACGACCGATCCCGTGATGCTGGCCGACCTCACCACGGTCGTCTGAACGGGGCCTCGAGCGTTCCGGTCAGAAGCCGACCCAGGGCACCGGAGAGACCGGGACGATCGTGTCGTCGAGCTCCCAGGTCAGACGCTCGTCGATGCCCACGACGCCCGGAGCGGCGCGGATCGCCTCCCAGATCATCGGCACCAGCGACCGGCGTTCGACACGGCCTTCCAGCCGCACGACGCCGTCGTGCACGGTGGCCACGACCTGGCCGGGCGGCACCGCCAGGTCCTCGGTGATCACCCGGGTCACGTCGGCCTCGACGTCGTCGTCGGCACGGAGGAACTCCGCGAGCAGGTCCATGCGAGAGACGATGCCGACGATCCGGCCCTCGAGGTCGACCACCGGCAGCCGTTTGACGCGGCGCTCGTGCATCAGCCGGGCGGCATCGGCGACCGACGCCTGCGGGCCGATCGTCACGGGCGGGGCCGACATCAGCTCATGAGCGACCAGGCCCTCGGCCTTGCGGCGTTCCTCGCGCCTGGAACGGCCCTCGAAGAAGTGGGGTTCGAGCACGGAGGGATCCTCACGCAGCATCAGGTCGGCTTCGGACACGACTCCGACGATCGCGCCGTCGGGATCGGTCACCGGCACGGCGCTCACCCGGTACTCGCGCATCGTGCGGACGATGTGCTTGAACGGCGCGGCGCCGGGGACCACCACGACGGTCCTCGTCATCACATCTGCGACGGTGCGTGTCATCGTCGACACCTCCTCGGGCGGCGTCCGGACCGGGCGGTCCTTGGCCTCCCACGACGAACGTAGGCCGTCGACCACGGCCCCTCAGGGGTCCGATGTCCCCTCCTCAGCGGGTCGAACCTCCCACGTTGCTACGCTCGCAACCGTGACCGACCGCGAGACGGCGCCGCACGCGATCGCACCGGGAGGCGATGCGCGCTCGCGCATGCTCATCGAGGCCGGGCTGACCCTCTCGTCGGAGCTCGACCTCGATGCCGTGCTCGAACGCATCGTGGAACTCGCGGTCTCGATCACCGGCGCCCGCTACGGTGCGCTCGGCGTGCTCGGAGAGGTGAACCCACGCATCGAACGCTTCATCACGCGCGGCGTCAGCGACGAGGAGCGCGCCGCGATCGGCCACGTGCCCGAGGGCAAGGGCATCCTCGGGCTGCTGATCCGCGAGGCCCGACCGATGCGGATCCCCGAGATCGGCCACGACCCTCGGTCGGTCGGTTTCCCGGCGAACCACCCGCCCATGCACTCGTTCCTGGGGGCGCCCGTCAAGGCCGTGGGCCAGGTCTTCGGCAACATCTACCTGACGGACAAGCAGGGCGCGAAGGAGTTCTCGGCGGACGACGAGGCCGCCCTGGTCGTGCTCGCGACCCAGGCCGGCGTGGCGATCGAGAACGCCCGGCTCTACGAGGAGTCGGAACGCAACCGAGAGGAGCTGGCACGCCTCGAGCTGCTCGAGGAACGCGAGCGCATCGCCAAGGAGTTGCACGACGGGGTGATCCAGGCCCTGTTCGCGGTCGGCATGGGGCTGCAGGGCACGGCCGCGATGTCCGACGACCCCGAGGTCGCCCGGCGCATCGAGCACGCCACCGAAGAGGTCGACCGGGCGATCCGCGACCTGCGCAACTACATCTTCGGGCTGCGACCCGGCATCCTCGCGGACCGCCAGCTGGATCAAGCCCTGCAGGAGCTCGCCGCGGAGTTCCAGGAACGGAGCGAGGTACTCACGGTCGTCGAGGTCGACGACACCGTGGCGGCCGAGCTCGCCAGCCGCGCCGCCGACATCGTCCAGCTCACGCGCGAGGCGTTGTCGAACGTGGGTCGCCACGCCGACGCCACCACGTGTCGAGTGAGCCTGCGACGAACCGGCGAGGGTGCGACGCTCGAGATCGACGACGACGGCCGGGGGTTCGACCCTGCGGGCCGGTCGTCGGGCATGGGCATCGCGAACCTGCGGGAGCGGGCGGCCTCGCTCGGCGGCGAGCTCTCGATCACGAGCGTCGCCGGCGAGGGCACGACGATCAGGGCGCTGCTGCCGCTGTAGCGGCAACGCGTGCAGCTCCGAGCTCTCGGGTCCTCGCACGTCGAGGTTCTCCGGATCTGTCGCCAGCTCCGAGAGAGGTGCCCTTCGGCCCCTCCCATGCAGGACCTGTGTCCGTGCGTCGGCCGGTCGCGACCGTGGACACTGAGCGAGTGTTCGCTCGATACTTCGTGGAGCTTCCGATGGACCCCGAGCGGGTCGAGGGTGCCCTGCTGCGCGATCCGAACGCCTGGCTCCCCGGATTGGCGAGCCAGGCCAACCTGCACGGCGACGTGATGCTCGCCGAGGTCGGCTTCGGGGACGACATCCGTGTGGCACGGACGGTCGCCATCGAGGTCGGCGAGCCGGTGCAGATGCCGAGCAAGACCGTCGTGCCCCTGCGGTGGCTCCCCGTCGGCGCAAGTGGCCTGTTCCCCGCCCTGGACGCCGACCTGGAGATCGCCCCGCTGGGCCAGCACCGGTCCCAGCTCGCGATGAGCGCGCGGTACGTGCCTCCCCTGGGGGTCCTGGGGCGGGCGATCGACCGCACGATCCTGTTCCGGGTGGCGGAGGCGACGCTGAAAGACTTCCTGGACAGGGTCCGCGACTCCCTGATGGCTCAGCCCGAGGAGGTCCACCGCCCCGTCTGAGCCCCGGCTAGGATTGGCGGCATGACGAAGACGGCGCCGCTCCGCGTCATGCTCGTCGACGACCACGAGATCGTGCGCGACGGCATCAAGGCGATGCTCGACGCCGAGGACGACGTCGTCGTCACGGCCCAGGCGGGCACGGTCCGCGAGGCGATCGACGAAGCGCACCGCACCCGGCCCGACGTAGTGGTGATGGACGTCCGCCTGGCCGACGGCAGCGGCATCGAGGCGACCCGCGAGATCCGAGCCGACCATCCCGACACCCGGGTGTTGATGCTCACCTCCTTCGCCGACGACGAAGCCCTGTTCGCCTCGATCATGGCCGGGGCCTCCGGCTACGTGCTGAAGCAGGTGAAGTCGGGCGATCTGCTGCGGGCGATCCGCGCGGTGGGGGCCGGCGACTCCCTGCTCGACCCGAGCATCACCAACGCGGTGCTCGACCGGCTGCGCAAGGGCAAGCACCTGTTGAAGGACGAGAAGCTCGCGCGCCTGTCACCGCAGGAGGAACGCATCCTCACCCTCGTGGCGGACGGCCGCACGAACAAGGAGATCGGCGACGAGCTGCACCTGGCCGAGAAGACCGTGAAGAACTACGTCTCCTCGATCCTGTCGAAGCTCGAGGTCGCGCGTCGGGCCGAGGCCGCCGCCTACCTCGCGCGACACACCACGACGCCGGGCTCCGTCGAGGAGTAGGCGACAGGGCCGAAGGGCCCGACCGCGCCACCCCGAAGGACCCGGGGTCCACCGGCCCGATCGAACGGGGTCAGGTGCCGGCCCCACCACACCCCTGCGAGGGCATCATCAGCCCAGGCGAAGGAGGAGGTGGGGTACATGGACACGATGGTCCGCAAGCCCGCCGAGGAGGTCACCACCCCCGAGGCGGTCGCGGAGGCGATGCCGGAGACCCGCAAGGGACTCGGGGTCGTGCTGGGGCTCTTGCGACTCGCTCTGGGATGGACCTTCCTCTGGGCGTTCCTCGACAAGATGTTCGCCCTCGGGTTCTCCACGGGGAGGATCACGAACGAGGTCGGCGAGACGGTGAGCATCGACTTCGTCGGCGACGCCGCCTGGATCAACGGCGGATCACCGACGGCGGGGGTGCTCGGCTTCGCGATGAAGGGCCCGTTCGTCGACTTCTACCAGACGATCACCGGGTTCCAGATGACCGAGGCCGGGCCGACCTCGGCCGCGTGGGTCGACTGGGTGTACATGCTCTCGATGCTGGCGATCGGGCTGGCCCTGATCCTCGGGATCGGCGTCAAGCTCGCGAGCATCGGCGGGATCATCTGGATGGCGATCTTCTACACGGCCACGGCGATCTGGCCCGAGCACAACCCGTTCGTCGACGACCACGTCGTCAGCGCGCTGGTGCTGGGAGCCCTGTTCTTCGCGAACGCGGGCATCTACCTCGGGCTCGGGAAGGTGTGGCAGCGGACGGAGCTCGTCCGGAGGCACCCGATCCTCGCCTGAGCTCGGCGAGGGACGGCGACCGGAAGGCGGGGCGAGCGCCCCGCCTTCCTCCACGTCCGGCGTCAGCCGGCGAGCGAGCCCGCGAAGATCTGCCAGGCGAGCGCCGACTTCGCCCCCAGACTGAGGACGAGGTAGGCCTTCTCCCCGAACGCGTAGTCCGTCCAGCGACCGACCCCCCGGTACTGGAGCCACTGGTTCAGCCCGAAGCTGAAGAAGAACACGAACTGCGCGAGGACGATGCCGTAGACGAACCCCGGCACCGTCGCCGAGCCGATGACGTTCACGGCGACGACGACCCACGGCGCGAGACCGACGATCGTGCCGAACCAGAACGGCAGCATCGTCGTCGAGGTCCGTCCCGGAGGGTTCATCCTCTCCTCGATCCAGCCGAACAGGATCATCGCCACGTTCGCTCCGGCGATCGCGATGACGGCGTCGATCGAGGTGGTCCCCGAGTAGAAGTTGATCAGCACGATCATGAGCGTGGCGCTGAACGCGTACTCCACCCAGCGGAACCTGTTGATGCCGCGTCGCAGGTCGCGCTCGTACGTGGGCCTCCCGACCGTTGCGGTGAGCAGGTGGTCGAGCGCTGCCAGACCGAGGAACGCGGCGACGGCCCACCCGATCCTCACCTCGAACAGCGTCTCGGGAGCCGGGATCGGCGCGCCGGGCGGGCCATCGGGGAACGAGGAGGTCACCGCGATCGCGAAGTCGTCCGCGAGCAGCAGCACCGCCAGCGCCTGGACCACGTGGAGCACCGTGAGGCCGAGGTTCCACCGGCGCAGGTTCCGCAGGCGTGCGTCGGTGACCCCGGTGGCGACGGCGGCGGTCTCGCTGTTCATGGAACGATGGTAGGTGAGCGGTCTCTCCATCACCTCGGCGTGGGGCACATGCAGAGGTTCGATCGTCAGCGTTCGAGCATCTGAGCGAGCACGAGGCGCAGGATGCCGCCCGCCCGGAAGTACTCGAGCTCGGCCTCGGCGTCGATGCGCACCGTCACGTCGAACGTCGTGGACCCCCCCTCGTCGGCCATCGCCTCGACCGTCGCAGACTGGCCGGGGGTGATGCCGCCCGCGAGACCCCGCACCGAGATGGTCTCGTCCCCGGTGAGCCCGAGCGAGGCGGCATTCTCGCCGGGCGCGTACTGCAGCGGAAGCACGCCCATGCCCACCAGGTTCGACCGATGGATCCGCTCGTAGGTCTCCGCGATCACGAACCGCACGCCGAGCAGGTTCGGGCCCTTGGCCGCCCAGTCGCGACTCGAACCGCTGCCGTACTCCTTGCCCGCGAGGACCGCGAGCGGGGTGCCGTCGGCTCGGTAGCGCTCGGCCGCCTCGTACACGCTCGTCACCTCGCCGCTCGGCAGGTGCGTCGTGAACGATCCCTCGGTGCCGGGCGCCATCTCGTTGCGCAGGCGGATGTTCGCGAACGTGCCGCGCATCATCACCTCGTGGTTCCCTCGGCGCGACCCGTAGGAGTTGAACTCGACCGGCTCGACGCCACGGTCGCGCAGGTAGGCCCCGGCCGGCGAGTCGGCCTTGATCGAGCCCGCCGGGGAGATGTGGTCGGTCGTGATCGAGTCCCCCACCTTCACCAGCACCCGGGCGCCCTCGATGTCGCCGATCGCTCGCTCGACGTCGAGTCGCTCGAAGAACGGCGGCTCACGCACGTAGGTCGAATCCGGGTCCCATGCGTACACGGGTCCGCTCGGGGTCGGCAGGTCGCGCCAGTGCTCGTCGCCGTCCCAGATGCGCGCGTACTCGGTCGTGAACTGGTCCTCGCCGATCGCCGTGGCCATCGCGTCGCGAACCTCGTCGGGGCTCGGCCAGATGTCGCGCAGGAACACGTGCCCGTCGGCGCCCTCCCCGAGCGGCTCGGTCGTCAGGTCGAGGTCGATGCGACCGGCGAGCGCGTACGCCACGCACAGCGGCGGCGACGCCAGGTACGAGGCACGCACCTGCGGATGCACCCGTCCTTCGAAGTTACGGTTGCCCGACAGCACGGCGACGACGTTCAGGTCCTGCGCGTCCACCGCCTCGGCGATCTCGTCGATCAGCGGACCGGAGTTGCCGATGCACGTGGTGCACCCGTAGCCGACGAGCGCGAACCCGAGCTTGTCGAGGTAGGGCGTCAGGCCGGCCCGGTCCAGGTAGCCGGTGACCACCCGCGACCCCGGCGCGAGCGAGGTCTTCACCCACGGCTTCACGTCGAGGCCGGCCTCGACCGCCTTCCGGGCCAGGAGGCCGGCGGCGAGCATCACGCTCGGGTTCGACGTGTTCGTGCAGCTCGTGATCGCCGCGATCACGACGCTGCCGTGTCCGATCGTCTCCGTTCCCGCGGGGCGGTCGGTGACGTCGTCCTCGCCCGGCAGCTCCTCGATGCGCGGGGAGCCGCCCTCGGCGACGAACCGCCCGATCTCGGTGCCCTTCGGGTCGGGCTCGAGATGGTCACGGAACGCTCCCACGAACGAATCCCACACCGCGGGCAGCGGCACCCGGTCCTGCGGACGCTTCGGCCCCGCGACCGACGGCTCGACCGCCGACAGGTCGAGATCGAGGATCTCGCTGAACGTCGGCTCGGGGTCGCCGTCGAGCCGGAACAGGCCCTGTTCCTTCGCGTATCGCTCGGCGAGGTCGACACGGTCCTCGCGGCCCGTGAACGACAGGTAGCGAAGTGTCTCGTCGTCGATCGGGAAGTACGACGCGGTCGCGCCGTACTCCGGGCACATGTTCGACAGCGTCGCCCGGTCGGCGATCGAGAGCGACGACAGCCCGTCGCCGAAGAACTCCACGAACTTCCCGACGACCCCGTGCGCGCGCAGCATCTCCGTCAGCGTCAGCACGAGATCGGTGGCGGTCGTGCCGGCGGGCAGCTCGCCGATCGTGCGCACGCCGAGCACGACCGGCTGCGGCAGGAACATCGGCTGACCCAGCATCGCGGCTTCCGCCTCGATGCCGCCGACGCCCCATCCGAGCACCCCGAGCCCGTTGATCATCGTCGTGTGGGAGTCGGTGCCGACGAGGGTGTCCGGGATCGCCACCCCGTCGCGGGTCGCGACGACCTGACCCAGGTGCTCCAGGTTCACCTGGTGGCAGATGCCGGCGCCCGGCGGCACGACGCGGAGCCCCGCGAACGCCTGCTGCGCCCAGCGCAGCAGCGAGTACCGTTCGCCGTTGCGCCGGTACTCGAACTCGATGTTGCGCTCGTACGCCTCGGGCGTGCGGAAGAGATCGACCTGCACGGAGTGGTCGATCACGAGATCGACCGGGATCGACGGCTCGATCGCCATCGGGTCGGCGCCCGCGCGCTCGGCGGCGCTGCGCATCGCGGCGAGGTCGACGACGGCGGGCACGCCCGTGAAGTCCTGCATCAGCACGCGGCCGGGCATGAACGCGACGTGGCGGGCCGGTCCGGGCCATGCAGCGAGCGCCCGCACGTCGTCGTCGGCCACATCGCGCGACCCCGCGCGACGCAGCAGGTTCTCCAGCAGGATCAGCACGGTCTTCGGCAGCCGGGCGAGGTCGGCGCCGAGCGCATCGAGTCGGAACAGGTCGATCGGGCCCTCGGCGGTGTCCAGCCGCCCTCGCGCCCCGGCGAGGTCGCTGCTCACAGGTCCATCAGTCCTTCCACATGAAGAGGTTGCTTCCATCCTCCCATGCGGGCTCGCCGTCCCGAGTGCCGAAGGCGACGGTGGCAGGTCGTCAGGCGCCGTCCTCGCCCGCGCGTGCGGCCTCGACGGCTTCCTTGTGCGCCAGCCGGGCCGCGCGGCGGAGCTTGGCCTCGCGCTGACGCCGCTGTTCCACCTCGGTCTCGGCCACCAGCGGCGGCACGGGCCTGGGGTTCCCGTCGTCGTCCACCGCCACGAAGACGAGGTAGGCGGTGTTGACGTGCCGGACCCGGCCGGTGACGACGTCGTGGGACTCCACCCGAACGCCGCACTCCATCGACGTCGTGCCGACGTCGTTCACGGACGCCCGCAACACGAGCAGCTCACCGATGTGCACCGGCTCGAGGAAGCTCATCTCGTCGATCGACACGGTGACGGCGAGGCCGCACGCGTGCTTCGCGGCGGCGAGGCCGGCGGCGGTGTCGACCAGGCGCATCACGATGCCACCGTGCACCGTGCCGGCGATGTTGACGTCGGTCGCTTCCATGAGCTGGGTGAGCTCGACCCGAGACTCGGCGACGGTCCTGGGCACGAGCGGTTCTTCCGGCATGCGCGAATCGTACGCCCGAGGCTGCCCGGTCAGCGGGTACCGCGCGGGTAGCATCGGCCGGTGCGACGCGCGATCCTTCCCCTGCTGCTGCTCGTCGCGTGCGCGAGTGCCTGCGACGGTGCCGGGGACGTCCCGTCGGCCACCGCGTCCGGCTCGCACGACGACCGCACGACGGCATCGTCGACCCCGGGCGCCACGGATGAGCCCGCTCCGAGCGGCGAGCCGGCGATCGACCCCGCGTCGATCCCCGAGGGCGTGCCGGCCTCGTTCGAGCGCGACGTCTCGGGCCGGGAGCTCCCCTTGGAGGAGTTGATCCCGGCCGGCGACGAGGTCACCGGGGCCGACCGCGCGACCACCGTGGACGGTGAGGCCGTCGTGATCGCGTTCACGACGCCGGGGTCCGACCCGTTCCGGCAGGCGCGGGGCTTCGTGGTCTGGCGGCGCGCAGAGGGAGCCGACCCCCCGTGGCGAGCCACGTACGGTCTCGCCCACGGGAAGCAGGAGGGCGTGCTCGCGATCTCGGCCGAGACGACGGACCTCACCGACGACGGATCCGACGATGCGCTGATCCGCGAGGAGACCGGCGGCAGCGGGGCGTGCGCGACCTACCGGGTGATCGACCTCGCGGCGGGAGCTTCCCTGTGGAAGCGAGCCCTCTGTGACGCCGAGATCCAGCCGAACCCCGACCCGATCGGGCTCTTCGAGGTGGCGCGGATCTACGAGCCGGACGATCCGCACTGCTGCCCCAGCTCGATCAGGGAACGGGTCCTCGCCTGGAACGGCAGCCGGTTCGCCGTGGTCTCGGAGGAGGTCACGGCCATCTAGTCTGGCCGAGACTAGTCGATGGTCGAGCCTCCGCGGGGGTGTCCGGAGGCACGGGTACGATACGCCGCATGGCGCGCATCCACGTCGAGGGCTGGGACCCCGACTACGGCACCCCGCTCGATCAAGACGATGCGCTCTCCCCCGCCGAAGGCTCGGTCGACACGACCGTCGAGGCCGACGACTGGGCGCCGATCGAGGGCGCCGACGACGGGGTCGAGCGCATCGCCTTCGTCGACGGCGTCCGGCGCATCGACGCTCGGCTCACGCTCGACGATCCCGAGCGTGGACCCGCCCCCGGCCTCGTCGGCACCTTCGCGGTCGGGGCGGTGGTCTGGGATCGAACGACCAGGCGCTCCGAGGTCGCCGACGTCCGCATCGAGCGATGGGCGGTGCTCGCCGGCGGCAGCGGGGAGCAGATGCCCGCCGTCGACCTCGATCCAGGGGTCGGCACCACCCGCGCGCCGGGTGACGACCCGAACCTGCTGATGATGGCCCTGCACTCGAAGATGCGCGACGCCGAGGGCGAGTGCGCCGAGGCGCTGTCGGCCGCCTGCGCCGTCGTGGCCGACGGGCCCCTGAAGAAGATCCGCGAACACGCGACGGTGGGCTACGTGAAGACGCATCGCCGCGCCTACCTCGAGCCGCCCCACAGCGAGGTAATCGCCGAGCTCGCGCCTGGGCAGCGCACCCCGATGTTCTGCATCGCCGGCGACACGCCCTATGCGCGGTACTCCTGGTACCTGCGGCTCGCGATGCTCCGGGGCGGGCACTCGTGGACGGGCATCGTGCGATGCGAGACGAGCGGCCACCTCGCTCGCGACGAGGCCGCCGCGATCGCCGACCGCACCGCCGCCGTGCTGCCGCTCGTGGCGAGCGAGCCACACGTCGATCCGCGTGCGCCGCAGAACCTCGTGCCCATCGGGGCGCTCGAGCGAGAGCTGCGCCATCGCATGGGCGACCGCGGGCTGGTGTACCGGGCGCTCCGCCACGCGGTGATGCGCTCGGGCACCGACCGGCCGGCCGAGCAGCCGGGGGTCGAACAGGAACAGGAGGCGTCGTGACGGGCGAACAGGTCGGACGCGTCCTCGGCTCCCAGCACTCGTCCACGAGCGCCTTCCGCGTCGTGCTGGACGACGACGACTTCCTGCAGCTCGACGACCTCGTGGTCGTGCGCACGCAGGTGCCGAAGGCCGGCGAGGTGCGCACGTACGGCGTCGTCACCGAGGCCGAGGCGGTCTACGAGGGAGCCTCGTACGAGAGCGACACCCATCGCATCGCCGAGCTCGGCATCATGCCGGCGGCCAAGGTGCGCACCGCCCAGGTGCAGGTCACGCGCGTCGACCCCGAGGTGTGGGTCTCCCCCGACCCGGGAGAGACGGTGGAGCGGGCCGTCGGCGACGAACGCGCGAAGGCGCTCTACGTCGATGAGATGGCGCGTCCCCTCGCCGTGGGCATCGGGCGCGACGAGCTACCGGTCCACATCGACCTCGATTTCTTCGACGGGCGCAAGGGCGGGCACATGTCGATCAGCGGCATCTCGGGTGTGGCGACGAAGACGTCGTTCGCGCTGTTCTTCCTTCGCATGCTCTCGGCTCGCGAACACGGCGCCGTGGTCGGGGAAGGCGCCTCGAACATGCGGGTGCTCGTGTTCAACGTGAAGGGCGAGGACCTGTTGTGGCTCGATCGTCCGAACGCCCGGTTCGACGACGAGGCCCGGGAGGGCTGGCAGGCGCTCGGGGTCGAGCCGGCTCCCTTCCCATCGGTGGCGTTCTGGGCCCCGCCGAGGCGGCGCTCCGGCGACGTCGCCGTGCCAGACACGGGCGGGCGGCTCGACGGCATCGAGGTCTTCTCGTGGACCCCGCGCGAGTTCGTCGACGGCGACCTGCTGCAGTTCTGTTTCACCGACGCGACCGACGCGAAGAACCAGATCCCCTTCATCCGGGAGCGGGTGCAGACCCAGTTGAAGCGGTTCGCGGTCGATGTCGCGGGGCGCCCCGGCGCCGTCGTGCTGCGTGACCCGTCGCAGACCCCGGGCGGCCGGTGGGGATCGCAGGAGGTCGCGGCCGGGCCCGGGGAACCCATCGTGGAGGACCTGGCCTCGCTCGTCGCCGCGCTCGAGGTCTTCCTCGAGCCCGAGGACGGCGGGGAACCCGACCAGGCCTGGACCGGACGCGTGATGCCGAGCACGGTCTCGGCGTTCATGCGCCGGCTGCACGCCGCCGCAGGTCGGCTCGGCCACCTCGTGCGGGCCGGCGAGTCCCGCCGCATCGATCGAGACGCCGCGACCGTCACGGTCGTCGCGATCCAGTCGCTGCACGAGCAGGCGCAGCGGTTCGTCGTCGGCGCGCTGCTCGCCGAGACGTTCGGCGAGAAGGAGGAGACCGGTCAGCGTCTGCCGTTGTCGGTGGTCGTGCTCGACGAGCTCAACAAATACGCGCCCCGCGCCGACACCGGGCCGTTGAAGGACATGCTGATCGACATCGCCCAGCGCGGTCGCTCGCTCGGCGTGCTCCTCGTTGGCGCCCAGCAGACCGCGAGCCGCGTCGCCCCCGAGGTCCTGGAGAACGCGGCGATCAGGGTGAGCGGCCGCCTCGACGCCGCCGAGGCCGAGCGGGCCGAGTACGGATGGATGCTCCCCTCGACCCGGGCGCGCGCCCGCCTGCTGAAGCCCGGCACGATGGTGGTCTCGCAGCCCGCGATCCCGGTGCCGCTCGTCGTGACCTTCCCGTTCCCGCCGTGGGCCACTCGGAAGGAGGAGGTGGACGAGGCCGCCGGCCCCGATCCGTTCCGAGGTCTGTAGCGCCTCGACTCCCCCGCATGAGGATCCTCCACACGTCGGATTGGCACATCGGCAAGCGACTGGGGCGCCACGACCGCTCGGCCGAGATGCGCGAGGTGCTCGACGAGGTCTGCGGGGTCGCCGACGATCGCGCCGTCGACCTCGTGCTGGTCTCCGGCGACGTGTTCGACCGTCCGATCCCGCCGGTCGAGTCGCTCGCCCTGGGCATCGAGATCCTCGTCCGGCTCGCCGGGCGTCGGCCCGTCGTCGCGGTCGCGGGCAACCACGATTCCCCCGACCTGTTCGAGGCGCTGGCTCCCCTGCTGCGCGATCAGGGCGCGGGGGTGCACCTCGTGGGCCGGGTGAAGCGGCCCGACGAGGGTGGGCTGCTTGGTCCCGAGGCGCTCGGCGTCGACGCCGTGGTGGCGTGCTTCCCCTTCCTGCGGGAGGGCAAGGTGATCGACTTCATGCGAGACGCGGGCGAGTGGTACGGGGAGTACGCGACCCGGGTGGCCCGCGTGACGGCCGCCTACAACGAGGCGCTGGTGGCGCGCACCGGCGACTCCCTGGTGCCCGTGCTCATGGGCCATTTCCTGGTCGGCGGCGTCAAGGTCGATCGCGCCGCGCCCCGTGGCGAACGTGAGCTGCACATGGGCACGGCGTACACCGCGACCGCCCAGGCGATCCCGGCCGGCCCGCAGTACGTCGCGATGGGGCACATCCACGCGCCCCAGCCCGTGCCGGGGGCGCCCGTGCCCGCGGAGTACGCGGGCTCGCTGGTGCCGCTCGACTTCGGGGAGGCCGGCGAGCGCAAGCGGGTCGTCGTGGTCGACGTGGAGCCCGGCCGCCTCGCCAAGATCGAGTCGGTGCCGGTTCGCGGCGGTCGTCCTCTCGAGCGCGTGTCCGGTACCTGGGATGAGATCGAGGCGTGCGCACCCGAGCTCGCCGATCGCTTCGTCGACCTGACGGTGCACGTCGGAGGCGCCGACGCCGACCTCGCCCGCCGGGCGGCCGAGACGTTCCCGTACCTGGTGAACGTGCGAGCCGTGCGTCCGGACGCCCGTCCGGCGGCGGCGCGCCCCCCCGACGCGCCGCGCCCGACCGACGAGGAGCTGTACGCGGAGTTCGTGGTGCGCACGACGGGCGAGGACCCCCCGCCGGAGCTCGTGTCGTTGTTCCGCGAGGTGCTCGAGGAAGCCGCCGATGCGCCCGACTGAGCTGCGGCTGAAGGGGTTCCGCTCCTACCGGGAGGAGACCCGGTTCGACTGGCGCGGTCGGCACCTGGTCGGCATCGTCGGCCCCATCGGCTCGGGCAAGTCCTCGATCCTCGACGCGATCGCGTTCGCCCTCTACGGGAAGACGCCGACGTTCGAGAAGGACACCAAGTCGCTGATCCACCAGACCCAGAGCGAGTGCCACGTGGAGCTGCGGTTCGAGGTCGACGGCCAGGTGTGGCGAGCGGCGCGGGGGCTGCGGCGCAAGGGGGCGTCGGGCCATCAGCTCGAGCGGCTCGCCTCCGACGAGCCCGACGCCGTCGCCCTCGAGTCGGTCACCGGTGAGAGGGCGGTGCGGGAGCGGGTCGAGCAGCTCCTCGGCATGGACTTCCGGGCGTTCTGCCGTTCGGTGCTGCTCGCCCAGAACCGATTCGCCGACTTCCTGCGGGCCACGCCCCGCGACCGGAACGAGGTGCTGAAGGGGGTCTTCGGATACGAGCGGTTCGACGACGCCCTCGACGCGGCCAAGCGCCGCGTCGCCGCCGCAGGCCTGCTGCTCGAGTCGCTCGAGCGGGAGGGTTCGCAGCTGTCGTCGGCCCGCGAACAGCTCGAGGCCGCCGAGCGCCGACTCGCCGTGGCGACCGCACGGTCGTCGGCGCTCGAATCCGCGCGTGAGCCGTTCGAGGAAGCGGTGGCGGCCGCGACCGATGCCCGGCGACGCGCCGAGGAGGCCGAAGCAGCCAGGGCCCGGTCGCGGGAGGTCGCCTCGTCGCTCCCCTCCGCCGACGACATCGATCGGGTCATCGGTGCGGCACGGCAGGCGGAGGGCGCGGTCGCCCACGCGGCCGAGGTCGCCGATCGCGCCGAGGCCGCCCGGACCGAAGCCGAGGCGGCGCGGTCCGCGGTCGCCGAGCGGGTAGGCGATCAGGCGGCGTTCGCGGCCCTGGTCGCCGAACACCAGCATCTGGTGGCCGGCGCCGAGCGCGCCGCGCAGGCGCGCGATC
>DASZOO010000056.1:0-5257 GCA_035550775.1 Actinomycetota bacterium
CCGGCGATGGCGAAGACGCGCGTGTCCTACTCGTGCCGTGAATGCCGCCAACAGGTGTCTCGATGGGTCGGTCGGTGCCCGGGCTGCGGCGGATGGGGCACCATCGAGGAAGGTGTCCGTGCCGCGGCGGCCGGCCGGGCATCCCCGATCGAGGCCACGCCGTTGATGGCCGCAGCCGGCGCGGTGGCCGATGCGCGCGTGTCCACCGGGTTCCGTGATATCGACCGGGTGCTCGGCGGCGGGCTCGTGCCCGCGTCGGTCTCGTTGCTCGCCGGCGAGCCGGGCATCGGCAAGTCGACCCTGTTGCTGCATCTCGTCGCCTCCCTCGCGTCCCGCGGGCGTGCCTGCCTGCTCGTGAGCGGCGAAGAATCCCAGGCGCAGGTCGCGGCCCGGGCCCACCGCCTCGGCGTTCCCGTCGAGGCCGTGCGCTTCGCGCCCGGTCGCGACCTGGAGCAGGTGCTGCAGACCGCGCGTACCGAGCGGCCCTTCCTGCTGGCGGTCGACTCGATCCAGGCGATCCGCGATACGGCCGGCTCGCAGATGCCCGGCGGCGTCTCACAGGTGAGGACGTGCGCCGACGCGCTCGTCGGGCTCGCCAAGGCAGAGGGCATCGCCGTGCTGCTCACGGGCCACGTCACGAAGGACGGCGATCTCGCCGGCCCCCGCGCCCTCGAGCACTCGGTCGACCTCGTGCTCACCTTCGACGGCGATCCTCGATCCGGCCTGCGGGTGCTGACCGCGGGCAAGAACCGCTTCGGGGCCGAGGGCGAGAGCGCGTGGTTCGAGATGAGCGCCGCCGGCCTCCGTGAGGTCGATCCCACCGCGCTGCTCGTGAGCGGGGAGCCGGTGCCGGGCGCGGCCACGGCGCTCGTCCGATCGGGGCGTCGTGCCCTCGCGGTCGAGGTGCAGGCCTTGGTTGGGTCCTCCGACGGGCCGGCCCGGCGGCAGGCGACCGGGCTCGACGCGCGACGATTCCAGCTGGTCGCGGCCGTTCTCGACCGGGCGTCGGGGTTCCCCTTGGGGCGCGCGGAGCTGTTCGGCGCATCGTCGGGCGGCGTGAGGGTCGACGATCCCGCCTGCGACCTCGCGATCGCGGCCTCGTTGGCGTCCGCCGCCAGCGGCGCGATGCCGCCCGCAGGGTCGGCGTTCGTCGGTGAGGTCTCGCTCACCGGGCTGGTCCGGGCCGCCCCGGCCATGTCGCAGCGCCTCGCCGCCGCTCGCGCCGCCGGTGTGAGCACGGTCTTCGGGGCTGCCGACGAGACGGTGGCCGAAGGCGTGAAGGTGGTCCAGGTCCGCCATGTCTCGCAGGCGCTCGTGTGGGCGAGCGCGGAGCGGTCCCCCGGAACACGCAGCTGAATCGGCGTTCAACCTAGGTCGTTCGAGGCCGTCCGCAGCCGGAATCAGCCCTCTGACCTGCGGATTTGGGTTGCGCCGCAAGTGCCCGCCGTGCTAGGCTTGCGGCCGGATCGTTGACGTCGCAGTCCCCGACTTCCTGGAGGTTCCGTGTTCCGTAAGGGCGACACCGTGGTGCATCCGGAGCATGGAGCAGCAGTCATCGAAGAACTGCGAGAGAAGGAGTTCCTGGGGGAGACCCGCACCTACCTGGTGCTGCGCGTCGCCTACGGCGACCTGACCCTCATGATCCCGACCGATTCGACCGAACAGGTCGGCCTTCGCTCGGTCGTGAGCAAGAACGAGGTCAAGAAGGTTCTCAAGGTGCTCACAGAGGAGGAATCCTCGATGGCCGCCAACTGGAGCCGGCGGTTCAAGAACAACATGGAGAAGCTGCACTCCGGCGACCCGTACCAGGTGGCCGAGGTGCTCCGGAACCTGTCGATCCGCGATCGCGAGAAGGGCCTGTCGGCCGGTGAGAAGCGCATGATCACCAAGGCCCGGCAGATCCTGATCTCCGAGCTGTCACACGCCACCGGCAAGACGGAGGAAGCCGCCGAGACCATGATCGACGAGGTCCTCGACGACGCCCACGGCGCGAAGGTCGCCGCCGTCTGACACCTCGCCGCCCGGCCACGGCCCGGGCGCTTCATCGTTGTCGACGGCCTCGCCTACAGGCGTCCCAGGTCCGGGCCGATGCTCCTTCCAGCACCAGGTTCGTTCGGCCTGCCCGCCGGCCGAGCGATCCGTCGGAGGCCGGTCGGAGGCCGAAGGAGGTGGAGCGACATGAGCGAGCGCGAGCCCGACGCGCGGGAGGGAGCCATGCGTGGCTACCTGGTCGAGGGGATCAGGCTGATCTTCATCGCGCTGCTGGCCACGGGCGGGTTCATCCTCGGCGGGACCGTGGCGGCCGGGAGCACGACCAGGGCGCTGACGTTCATCTTCCTCGGAGCGGCCACGGGGTTCGTGATCGGCGGGGTCGCGGGCCGGCTCACCCTTCGCGCCGTCGGTGGCATGGAACGCGAGCTCCGTCGGCGGCCGGCACCCCAGCTGGCCGGTGGCGTCGTGGGGCTCATCGTCGGGCTGATCGTGGCGGGCCTGCTCATGATCCCGCTGTTGCTGGTGCCGAGCGGCGCTGCATGGCCGGCGATCGTCTTCGTCTACCTCGTGTGCGGCTCGCTCGGCTTCCGCGTCGGTGAGGCGAAGTACGAGGACATCTTCGGCCTGCTCGGCATGAAGCCGCGCGCCTCGGTGGCCGCCCATGGCGACCTGCACGTGCTCGACACGAGTGCGCTGATCGACGGCCGCGTGCTCGACCTGGTCGCGACGGGGTTCGTGAGCGGCACCGTGCTGTTGCATGACGGCGTGCTGAGGGAGCTGCAGGCGATCAGCGACTCGAGCGACCCGCGCCGTCGGCAGCGTGGTCGGCGTGGGCTCGACGTGCTCGTCGAGCTGCAGAAGGCACCGACCGTGCAGTTCCAGCTCGTGGAGGAAGCCGGCGTGCTCGATGTCGACGCGGCCCTGGTACGGCTCGCGCGGGAGCGCGGGGCGTCGTTGATCACCGTCGACCACAACCTCGCCAAGGTGGCGGAAGCCCTGCGCGTGCCGGTGGCGCAGATCAACGCCCTGGCGTCGAAGTTCCGCGTGCCGTACACGGCCGGTGACGAGATCTCGGTGCGGCTCGTCAAGGAAGGGCGAGAGCACGGCCAGGCCGTGGGCTATCTCGACGACGGCACGATGGTCGTGGTGGAGAAGGCCACTGAGCTGATCGGGTCCGCGCCCGATATCCGCGTCACGAACGTGATCCAGACCACCACCGGGCGCATGGTCTTCGCGGCGCTCGTCTCCGAGGTCTCGGCAGCGCAGGGCTGACCGGCGGATCCGTCTCGCGGGGTCCGCGGACCGCTGACCTCTGCCCGCGTGGCCTCGGGTGGTCTGGCATGCTTCGGGGCATGGTGTCCGAGCGCGACACGGCCGTCGCGATCGTCTTGGCTGCCGGCGCGGGACGTCGTCTCGGCGCCGAGGAGCCGAAGGCGTTCCTGCCGATCGGCGGACGCCCGATCCTCGCGGTCGCCGTCGGCGCGGCCGCCGCATCGCCGGCCGTGGGTTCGATCGTGGTCGCCGCTCCACCAGGGTGGGAGGAGCGAGCTCGGGACTGCGTCCGAGGCTGCGCCATCCCGGTTGAGGTGGTGACGGGAGGAGCGACGCGGCAGGCATCGGTTCGCGCCGCCCTGGCGGTGGTGCCGGCGCCGATCCGTGTGGTCGCGATCCACGATGCGGCCCGGCCGTTCGCCCCGCCCGACCTGTTCACCGCCGTGATCGAAGCGGTGACCGCTCGAGCCCCGGGCGCGGTCCCGATGGTGCCCGTGAGCGACACCGTCAAGGAAGTCGCCGACGGCCGCGTCGTCGCCACGCTCGACCGCGATCGGCTGGCGCTCGCACAGACGCCGCAGGCGTTCGACGTCGACGTCTTGCGGACGGCCCACCGGCATGCCGAAGACGCTGAGGTCGCCCTCACCGACGATGCCGCGGCCCTGGAGCGCGACGGCCTGGTCGTCGCCGCCGTCCCGGGAGACCCGAGCAACGTCAAGATCACGACGTTGTTCGACCTCGCCAACGCCGACGCTCGCATGGGAGGACGCGTTGACTGACCCTCTGCCGCGCGTCGGCATCGGGTTCGACTCCCACCCATGGGCAGAGACGCGACGACCGTTGTGGCTCGGAGGCGTGGAGTTCGAGGGCGAGCGCGGCCTCGCCGGCCACTCCGACGGCGACGTCGTCTGCCATGCGATCGCCGACGCCCTGCTGGGTGCTGCGGCGCTCGGGGACATCGGCCGGCATTTCCCGGAGGAGGATCCCACGGTCGCCGGCATCACGGGCACCGCGTTGCTTGTGCGGACGCTCGAGATCGTCCGGCGTGCGGGGTTCACGGTGCGATCGTGTGACGCGACGGTGATCTGTGAGCGCCCGTCGATCGGGCCGCGCAGCGATGCGATGCGGAACCAGCTCGGCGGCTCGCTCCGGATCCCGATCGAGACGGTCTCCCTCAAGGCGACCAGGCCCGAAGGTCTCGGGCTGGCGGGCGACGGCGTCGGATGCATGGCGGTCGCGGTCCTGACGTGAGCCCGGAGCGTGCTCGTCGACGCACCCGATCCGACGACGTCGGCGTGCCGGTCCGGGGCGATCGCCAGGTGATCTCGGGGCGCCGTGCCGTCGCGGAGGCGGTGCGCGCCGGCCGTGCCGACGAGGTGCTGGTCGCCTCGTCACCGATGCCGACGCAGGGGCTCCGTGCCGTGCTCGACGCGGCGAGCGAGCGCGGCGTTCCAGTGCGCACGGTGCCCCGTACCACCCTCGACGCGCTGGCGACCGAACACCAGGGGGTGGTGGCCACGGTGAGCGGCGTGTCCGAGACGATGTCCGAACGCGACCTCGCGACCTTCCCGTTCGAGCAGGATGCCTTCGTCGTCGTCCTCGACGGCATCACCGATCCGCAGAACCTCGGCGCCGCGGCTCGGTCGGCCGAGGCGGCGGGAGCCGCGATGCTCGTCACCCGCACGCGTCGAGCCGCCGCGGCCACTCCCGCGGCGCTCCGCGCGTCGGCCGGCGCGCTCGCACACCTGCCCCACGCACGGGTCGCGAACATCGCTCGTGCGGTCGAGCGGCTGCAGGGGGTGGGGTTCTGGGTGGTCGGGCTCGACGAGGCCAGCGACGTGACGGTGTACGACGAGCCGTGCCCGCCGGGGCGCGTCGCCGTCGTGATCGGCAGCGAGGGCGAGGGTATGGCCAGGCTCACCCGCGAGCGCTGCGATCAACTCCTGGCCCTGCCGATGCGCGGCCGGGTCGGGTCACTCAACGCGTCGGCCTC
>DASZOO010000057.1:0-4992 GCA_035550775.1 Actinomycetota bacterium
CTCGACTCGATCCCGTCGATCCGCCGCGGCGACGACCTGTTCCACGCCGCGGCCTCCCTGCTCGACGGCTACGCGTCCGTGACGCCGCTGGAGCCCGAGGAGCGTGAGCTGCTCGGGGACGCGCTCGCGGCGCGGCTCGCGCTCACGGTGACGATCTCGGCGTGGCGCGTGCAGCGGTTCCCCGAGAACGCCGGCTACATCCAGAGCTGGGACCGCAACGCCTGGAGCATGCTCGAGCAGTTCGACGAGCTCGGGCCCGACGAGACCGCTCGGCGGTTCGGGGCGCCGCCGCCCACGCCGGAGACCTCCGGCCTGATCGCCCGGCGCGCCGAGGTCTTCGGCACCGCGCTCGCGCCGCTCACCTACTCGACCCCGCTGCACCTCGTGCGCGGACGCGGGCCGTGGCTCGAGGACGTCGACGGGCGGCGCTACCTCGACGCCTACAACAACGTGCCGGTCGTCGGGCACGCGCACCCGAGGGTCGCGAACGCGATCGCCGACCAGGCGCGGCTGTTGAACACGAACCTGCGCTACCTGCACCCGAGGGCGATCGAGCTCGCGGAGCGTCTCGTCGCCTCGATGCCCGACGGGTCGGAGCTCGACACCGTGCTCTTCGTCAACGCGGGCAGCGAGGCGACCGATCTCGCCTGGCGGCTCGCGACGATCGCGAGCGGCAACGAGGGCGGCCTCGTGACCGCCCACGCCTACCACGGCGTGACCACGGCCACGACGGCGCTCTCCCCCGAGGAGTGGCGGGGGGGCCGGCGTCCCGACCACGTCGAGCCGTTCACGCCGCCGGTGGAGGGCGCCGCGACCGCCGGCCCGGTCCGTGACGCGATCGAGCGGCTCGCCGCCCGTGGACACGGGCCGGCCGCGCTGTTCCTCGACACCGCGTACACGTCCGACGGCATCCTCGCCCCGGCCGCGGACTACCACGCGGAGGTCGCGGGGGCCGCCCACGAGGCCGGCGCGCTCGTCGTCGCCGACGAGGTGCAGGCCGGCTACGGTCGCACCGGCGAGCACCTGTGGTCGTTCGTGGCCTGCGGCCTGCAGCCCGATCTCGTCACGCTCGGCAAGCCGATGGGCAACGGCCACCCCGTGGCCGCCGTGATCGCCCGCCGCGCCGACGTCGACCGGCTCGCCGGCCAGGCCGAGTTCTTCAGCACGTTCGGCGGGAACCCGGTCGCCGCCGCCGCCGGCCTCGCGGTGCTCGACGTGATCCGCGACGAGGACCTGATCGCCCGCGCCGCCGAGGTCGGTGCCCACGCTCGTGCGGGGCTCGAGGCGCTGCGGAGCAAGCACTCGGCGATCGCGGCCGTGCGCGGCCGCGGGCTGCTGCTCGGCGTCGAGCTCGTGCGCGGTGACGGGGAGCCCGACGGCGATCTGGCCGCCCGTGTGCTCGACGGCGCGCGCGACCGCGGCGTGATGATCGGCTCCACCGGTCCGCACGGCAACGTGCTGAAGGTGCGTCCGCCGCTCGTCGTCACGCCCGCCGAGGCCGATCTGATCGTCGCCGCGATCGACGACTCGCTCTCGGCGCTCGTCTGAGGGTCGGGGTCGAGGCCCGTTCGACGTCGATCGACGAGAGCGAGAGGATGGGCGGATGCACGCGCGGAGCGATCGGCGTGGGCCGGGACGAGCCGGGCACGCGGTGATCCTCGCAGGGGTCGTCGGATTCCTGATCGGCTCGTTCCTGCCCTTCTACGACCTGGCGTTGACGGACGAGTCGCCGTCGTTCGCTCGTCAGATGCTGACCGGACTGCCCGAGACCCCCGGCTGGGAAGTCGGTGGCATCCTGATGCTGTTCGCCGCCACGGCGGTCGTGGGCGTGATGGCGGCGATCGGCCTCGGCGCAGGGGCCCGGGATTCCGCCACCCAGACGCTCATCGGTGCGGCCGTGGCCTGGTCGATCACCTGGGTCGGTGCGCTGCTCCGCTCGACGGGGTTCTCGGTCGAGATTGGCTTCTTCGTGATGTGGGTGGGTATCGGTGTCGTCGTCGTGGGCACGGTGATCGTCATCAGGCAGACGAGGAGGGCAGCCCGCGGATCTGACGCGTCTCCCTCCGACGTTCGACGGTCGGACTGAAGAGAGAGACGGTCGAGCGCTCCTTCCGCGTGGGAACATCGGGTTGGGGCCACGACCTCACATGGAAGGACGTGAGCAGTCATGGGCGAGCTCACCGCCGAGCGGATCGTCGAGCTGTCGAAGCGCTACACGTTGTACGACTGGCAGGCGCAGTCGAAGGCCCATCCCATGGCGGTGGCCTCCGCGGAGGGCGTGCATTTCACGACGGTCGACGGCAAGCGGTTCCTCGACTTCAACTCGCAGCTGATGGGCGTGAACATCGGGCACGGCGACAAGCGTGTGCTCGATGCGATCGCCCGCCAGGCCGAGACGCTTCCCTACATCTCGCCGTTCATGGCCTACGAGACCAGGGCGCTGCTCGGCGAGAAGCTCGCGGGGCTGTGGCCGGGCGATCTCGAGAAGTCGTTCTTCACGCTGGGTGGCGCCGAGTGCAACGAGAACGCGATCCGCGTGGCCAAGGCGTACACGGGGCGGCAGAAGGTGCTCGCGCGGTATCGCTCGTACCACGGCGCGACCTACGCGACGGTCAACCTCACCGGCGATCCCCGGCGCTGGCCGAACGAGAACCCGCCGATGCCCGGGGTGGTGCACGTGCTCGACCCGTACCACGGCACCCGACGGGGGTTCGACGACGCCGAGACCGCGCTCGCCGTGCTGCGCGAGACGATCGAGCTCGAAGGGCCCGAGACGATCGCGGCCTTCATCCTCGAGCCGGTGGTCGGCACGAACGGCATCCTGATCCCGCCCGACGGGTACCTGCAGGGCGTGCGCGAGCTCTGCTCCGAGTTCGGCATGGTCATGATCGCCGACGAAGTGATGGCCGGGTTCGGGCGCACCGGGGAGTGGTTCTCGGTGAACCACTGGGACGTGGTGCCCGACCTGATGACCACCGCGAAGGGCCTGACGTCGTCGTACCTGCCGCTCGGAGCCCTGGCGATCTCACCGGCGATCGCCGCCCACTTCGACGAGCACGTGTTCTGGGGCGGGCTGACCTACAACTCGCATCCGCTGTCGTGCGCGGCCGCGCTCGCGGCGATCGACGTGCTCGAGCACGACGACCTGGTCGGGAACGCGAAGCGCATGGGCCAGGTCATGGCCCGCCACCACGAGGAGCTGATGTCGAAGCACCCGAGCGTCGGCAGGGTGCGCAACATCGGCCTGTTCGGCATCGTCGAGCTCGTGAAGAGCCGCGAGACGATGGAACCGCTCAGCCCCTTCAACGTGCTCAACGACACGATGGCGGAGGTGAACCGCGCGCTGCTCGAGCGCGGTTTGTTCACGATGGTGCGGTTCAACGGGATCATGACGAACCCGCCGTTGTGCATCGATGAGGATCAGCTCGGCGAGGGCTTCTCGATCATCGACGACGTGCTCTCGGTCGCCGACGACGCCGTGGACGCATGACGGCCCGGTCGAAGGCCCGCGCTCCCTCCTCCGCCGGGAGGAACTGGGCGATCGCCGCGGCCGTCGTCACCGGCGGCTCGACGCTGCTCTACGTCTGGCTCATCGTGAACGAGTCGGACGAGCACGACCTCGGCCGGGTCGCGGCCGTCGTCGGACTCTTCCTGCTCGCGACCGCGTGCTCGATCGGCGCCGTCGTGCTTCGCTCACCCGACGCCCGCCATCTCGCCGGCGCGGCGGGGACCGGACTGCTGGTCTCGCTGGGCGTGCTCGCGCTGTTCTCGATCGGCCTGCTCCTGTTGCTCGCGGCGGGTCTGCTGATCATGGCGATCGGGGCCGCCCGGTCGGAGCGTCGAACCACCTCCAAGGCTCGCGTGCTGCTCGCGTTCGCCGCCGGCGCGGCGCTGCCGTGGGCGCTCGTGCTGATCGCCTGACGCGCTCCCGCCTACCGCACCCCGGCGATGTCGACGTACTCGAAGTGCATGCCGTCGGGCACGGTCCAGCGACCTCCCCAGGAGAAGCCATGGCGGGCCATCGCCTTCACGAGCACCTTCGGCTGCTGCGGCCGTGCGCCGTACGGGTTCGTGAGGGAGTTGATGTCGACCGCGGCGCCCCACGAGTGATGCGAGATCCCACCCGTCGGGCGGCGCATCACCATGCGCGCGTTGTAGCACCCGGCGAAGTTGCGGATCGCGCCCCGCCGTCCGAGGCGATCGAGCTCGTTCATCGCCCCGATCAGCGCGGGGAACAGCCGTTCATGGCACGTGAAGCGTCCGAGCAGGGGCACCCGTCGGGAGACCAACCGCTGCCGCGGGAACGACGGGTGCATGCGCAGGTACCCGGGACGCCTCGGGTCGGGATAGGCGCGGAACTCGCCGAACCCGCGTTTCATCAACACGGGTGGCCAGACGGCATCACCGTGGCGGCGGAACTCGGCGTGGCCGGGCCGGCGGACACGCGGCCGGTAGCCCGGCCCGAGCAGCGGGGCGATGCGGCGGGCCAGCTCGGCCTCCGTCGGGTGCGTGCGCATCGCCAACAGGGCGAAGCGGTCGTGGCGCACGCCCAGCCGACGACCCGTGATGCGCGAGACCATGACCTCGCTCCACGACACGACCTCGTCGGGCACGATCGCGCCGACCGTGACGCGCCCTCCGGCGAAGACCATGCGGTCGCCGACATCGAGCCGGCGGATCGCCGCGCTCGACGTGCCCAGCACACCACGGCCGGCCCGCCAGGCATCGAGCACGGTCTCGCGCCACGCGCCGGGGATGAACGGCGCCATGTCATCGACCTTCGCGGCCATCACCTCGATCGGGAACCGGTAGCGACCGCCGGAACGATCGACGACAGCGCCTCCTTCGCGCATCGAGCGCTTCATCCAGAGCGTGTCGCCGGCGATCACGGCCACCGACTCCGTTCCCGGCAAGCGTTCGAGCTTCGGCGTGAGCCCGCCCGGCAGCCCGCCGGTCCGCCACATCAGGTAGGCGGGCGGAACCCAGGCCCGG
>DASZOO010000058.1:0-2434 GCA_035550775.1 Actinomycetota bacterium
GCCGGTGGGGTGCTGTACGCGGGAGGCCGGTTCACGTCGGTCGACGGGTCTCCCCGTCGCAACCTGGTCGCGATCGACCCGAAGACCGGCCGCGTCCTGCCGTTCGCGGCGAACGCTCCACCGACGTTCGCGGTGTTGGCCGACCCCGACGGCGGGGTCTACGCGGGCAAGCCGCACGTGCGCAGGTACAAGGCATCGGGAGCCCGAGACTTCGGCTTCGCGACCCAGGTGCCCACCGTGAGCCCGGCGTCCTCGAACGGCCCGGCGATCATCGACCTCGCACGCGCACCCGGCGGTGACGTGCTCGTGGCGGGGGCGTTCGACTTCCTCAACGGCGAGCCGCACCGCATCATCGCCAAGCTCGACCCCGCGAGCGGAGAGCCTCGCCCCTGGGCGCTCGGCGGTCCGCTCGGCACCAATGCGCGGGCCATCGACCTGTTCGTCGACGCAGGCAGCGATGCCCTGTTCGCGGCGGTCGGAGGATCGGACTTCGCGGCGCGCTACCGGCTCTCGAACGGAGGGCTCGTGTGGAAGATCGACACGTCGGGAGCGTCCCAGGCCATCGCCCGCGTCGATGCCGATCGGGTCGTGGTCGGAGGTCACTTCAAGTGGGTCGCGGCCCGGCGTGGCATCCAATGCGGCAGCAACAAGCACCCCACAGGAGACTGCGATCCCCGCTTGCGACTGGCGGCTCTCGACGCCGATTCGGGCGAGCTCGATCCAGGCTGGCATCCCGACGTCAAGCCGCACTACTTCGGCATCTGGTCGGTCCTCGTCAGGAAGAACAGCCTGCACGTCGGCGGCGAGTTCACCGAGATCGAGGGCGAACCGCAGCTCTACTACGCCAGACTTTCGTAGCCTCGTCGCCACGCCGGTTTCACGACAGTGGTTCGACGGGTACGCCCTCACCCTGTCACGATCGCGTTCGAGGTGGACGAGCCGTTCCACCGGCCGATGAAGGGTCCGTCGAAACGGGGGCTCATGAAGCTCAACAAGCTGCGGCGCCGCAGAGGAGGCGTGATCGATCGCAGGGCGGAAGGCCCTGCCGGTGGCGGCGGCTTCCCGGTACCGAGTGGCGGAGGCGGCGGGTTCCCGGTGCCGGGCGGGGGCGGCGGCCTGCCGATCCCCGGCGGGAAGGGCGGCATGGGGATCGGCGCGATCCTCCTGATCCTGCTGCTCGTCTTCCTCCTGCCGCGGTGCCTCGGCAGCGGCGGTGGGTTGATCCCCGATCCCGGGGCGGTCGAGGGGTTCCCGAACGTGGGCAGCGGGGGCGGCAGCACCACCGAGGTGGATCCCGACGACCCGACCGGCGCCTTCGCCGACGCGGTGGGTGACGACATCCAGATCACCTGGGACGGGACCTTCACCGAGGCGGGACGAGCCTACGAACCGACCCAGATCGTGCTGTTCCGAGGATCGACCCAAACGGGCTGCGGACTCGGCTCCTCCCAGACCGGTCCCTTCTACTGTCCGCTGGATCGCCGCGTCTACATCGACCTCTCCTTCTTCAAGCTGCTCGAGCAGCAGTTCGGCGCCGGCGGTGACTTCGCGCAGGCCTACGTGATCGCCCACGAGTTCGGACACCACATCCAAACCCTGCTCGGCATCAGCCAGCAGGTGAACCAGGCATCGCAGCAGGACCCGTCGATCAGCAACGAGCTGTCGGTCCGCCAGGAGCTGCAGGCCGACTGCCTCGCGGGCGTGTGGGCGAGCTCGGCCAACGCGCGCGGCGTCTTGGAGCCCGGCGATCTCGAGGAAGGCATCAACGCCGCGGAGCAGATCGGCGACGACCGCATCCAGCAGAAGACCCAGGGGCGCATCGATCCCGAGTCATGGACGCACGGCTCGGCCGAGCAACGCCAGCGCTGGCTGCGGACCGGGTTCGAGGCCGGGAACATGGAGTCCTGCGAGACGTTCACGCAGGACTTCGACGAGCTCTGACCGGCGAGGGCCCTGGCGACGACAAGAGGAGGGGAACGATGACCGAACCGACCGTCACGGCTCGCGGCGAGGCGACGGTGCCGGGCAGGCCCGACGAGGGCGTGTGGACGATCACGGTGGGGGCGCTCGAGGCTACGCCCGATGCCGCGCTCGGAGAGGTGGGTACGCGAAGCGAGGCCCTCGACGCCGCGCTGGGCGAGCTCGGCGTGGCCCCCGAACGTCGTTCCACGACCGGTGTGACCGTCCGCGAGGAGTTCGACTACGCCGACGGCAAGCAGGTGCACCGCGGGTTCCGAGCGCAGAACGTCGTCACGATTCGGCTCACCGACGCCGCCGTGGCCGGGAAGCTGATCCAGGCGTCGATCGACCAGGCGAAGGCCGAGGTGCGCGGACCGGTGTGGTGGATCGCACCCGACAACCCCGCACGCATCGAGGCGTGCAAACGTGCGGCCGCGGAGGCCAGGCGGAAGGCCGAGGCCTACGCCGAGGCGCT
>DASZOO010000059.1:0-11781 GCA_035550775.1 Actinomycetota bacterium
TCAGCTATCGGTGCGAGCTGGTGGCGACGAAGCGCGGCACGGAGATCACGATCGCCCTCAAGCTGGTGACGAACGAGCCCCGCGCCGACTGGCGTATCCGCCTGTTCCACGAAGGGGAGCGGGTCTTCTCGAAGGTCCGGCGGACCAACGCCGAGGGCCGACTGACGGTGGTCCGGGTCGAGCCCAACCTGCCGGGTCGCGACGATCTGCTGGCGCGCGCCCGCCACGTGGAGACGCGGGAGATCTGCACGGTCCAGTCACGCATCTGAGGACCATGCGAGAGCGAGCCGCCTCGAGCGAGAGCAGATCCGTCCCGCCGAGGGTCTGACCGCGGGACAGACGCCCGGCTGCCGGGGCCGTTTCGTTCCGCATACGATGCGCCACACGACCTGAGAGGAAACGACGATGCCAGAGCCGTTCGACATGTCCTTGGTGCAGCGAGGCGCCCGGAACCGCCGTACCCCGTACTACGAGGCCACGCAGCGGTACGGGCCGAAGGGGTTCACGGTCTACAACCACATGTACTTCCCGATCCGCTTCGACTCGTTCGAGGCCGAGTTCGACGCGCTGCTGAATGCCGTCACCCTGTGGGACGTCTCCGTCGAGCGGTGCCTCGAGATCTCCGGACCCGACGGATTCCGATTCGCCCAGCTCCTGACGCCGCGCGATCTCTCCAAGTGTGCGGTCGGTCAGGCGAAGTACGTGCTGATCTGTGACAGCGACGGGGGCATCATCAACGACCCTGTGCTCACCCGCATGGACGAGCAGACGTTCTGGTTCGCCCTTGCGTCGTCCGATGCGCTGCTGTTCGCGCGCGGGCTGAAGAACGCCTACCCGGATCTCGACGTCACGATCCGCGAAGCCGATGTCGCCCCGCTGCAGGTGCAGGGTCCGAAGTCGAAGGACCTCATGGTGAAGCTGCTCGGTGAGGGCATCCTCGACCTCAAGTACTACTTCTGGACGAAGGCGGAGATCGCCGGCGTGCCCGTCGTGGTCACCCGCACGGGGTGGACCTCGGAGGTGGGGTACGAGGTCTACACGACCGATACCTCGCGGGGGAACGACGTCTACGAGGCGATCATGCAGGCCGGTGAGGAGTTCGGCATCGTGCCGACCGGGCCGAGCGACATCCGGCGCATCGAGGGAGCGATCTTCAACTGGGGCGCCGACATGACCTACGAGGACAACCCCATCCAGATGGGCCTCGAGCGCCTCGTCGACTGGGACACGCTCGAGGACGATTCGTGCATCTCCCTCGCCGCCCTCCGCGAGATCCGCGACGCGGGCGTGCGGCGACGCATCGTGGGCGTCGAGCTCGACGGGGACCCGTTCCCGTCGCTGAACAACGTGAAGTGGCCCGTGTCCGCCGACGGCGGCGTGATCGGGAAGGTCACGTCGGCGATCCACTCGCCTCGGCTCGCCAAGAACATCGGCTTCGCCTGGGTGCCGACGGACCGATCGGCGAACGGCACCGTGCTGCGCGTGGACTCCGAGTGGGGGCAACGACAGGCCACGGTGGTGGACATGCCGTTCGTCGACCCCAAGAAGCAGATCCCCGTCGGCTGACGCGGCCTGAGCGGTCGTTCAGCCTCGCCCCGCTCGTCGAGGTCATCCTTCGGCTTGCGCAGGCGTCGGATTTGAACGATGATTCAGCCGTCCGCCGGGCGCCCGCCCGGTGAGCTCGGGAACGGAGGTCCTTCGATGGTCAACGAACGCCAGGAGATGCTCGAGAAGAGCGCGACGCTGTACTTCGGACCCTGGTACCGACAGTCGCCCTTCTTCCGCGCGACGCGGCGCGCCGGATGCTCGGCCTACGACATCTACAACCACATGTACCTGCCCGCGTACTACGACGACCCGGAGACCGAGTACTGGGCCCTCGCGAACGGCGTCACCATGTGGGACGTGGGCGTGGAGCGGACGATCGAGGTGAGCGGCCCCGACGCGGACCGGTTGATCGACATGATCACCTGCCGCGACCTGACCAAGTGCGCGGTGAAGCAAGGCAAGTACATGCTCGTGACCGCGCCCGACGGGTCGATCGTGAACGACCCCGTGCTCCTGCACGTGGACGAGAACCGCTGGTGGATGCAGCTGGCCGACTCCGATGCCGGCCTCTATGCGCTCGGCGTCGCGGCCGCGAGCGGGCTCGATGCCCAGGTCACGACGCCCGACGTGCACCCCATGCAGGTGCAGGGCCCGATGGCCGCCAAGACGCTCGAGAAGCTCGTCGGTCCGGCGATCTACGACATCAAGTACTACTGGATCGAGGAGTTCGACATCGGCGGCATCCCGGTCGTGATCAGTCGCACCGGATGGACGGCGATCCCGGGCTTCGAGGTGAACCTGCTCGACCACGACAAGGGCGACGAGCTCTGGAACGCGATCGCCGCCGCGGGCGAGGAGTTCGACATCCGGCCGATCGCGCCCTGCGAAGGCCGGCGCATCGAGGCCGGCATCTTCAACTACGGCTCCGACATCCGTCTGGGCGACACCCCCTTCCACGTGATGGGCCTCGAGCGGCTCGTCGAGGAGCAGCCCCAGGACTACATCGGCAAGGCGGCCCTCGAGGAGCTCCGCACGAAGGGCGTCGATCGCAAGCTGGTGGGCATCGAGCTGGACGGCGACGAGCTCCGTGCCGAGATGTCGGAGTACTGGCACGTCTCGCACGAAGGGAAGCGGGTCGGTCACATGACGGACGCCGTCTGGTCGCCGGGCCTGAAGAAGAACATCGGCTACGTCTGGGTGCCCATCGAGCTCGCCGAACCGGGCAACCGACTCGACGTCGAGACCGAGGACGGCGATCACCTGCTGGGCACCACCGCCGCGATCCCGTTCGTCGATCCCCGGAAGGAGCAGCCCGCGGGGACGCTGAAGACGTAGCCGGGCCGAGCGAGACGAGATCCTCCGGAACATCCTCGCCGCCTCTCAGCGTTCTCCCAGGTGGAACCCCTACCCTGAGGGTGTCGAACCACGGATCGTGAGTCGGATCCTTCAGAACGGGAGAGCTCGATGAGACGGACGATGATCGTGTTGGTGTCGGTGCTCGCCGTGACGGCGAGCGCATGCTCGCTGTCGTTCGGTGAGAACGGCAACGGGGGCGACGCCGCCGGGATCACCGGCGCCGGCAGCTCGAGCGAGCCGATCGCCGCCGGCAAGGAACCTGTCGCGGCCGTCGTCGACCGCGTGCTGCCGGCGGTCGTCAACGTGACGACCGACGTGTATCAGGCCGACGGCAGCTCCGGCCAGGGCGTCGGAACGGGCTTCATCGTTCGTGACGACGGCGTCATCGTGACGAACTGCCACGTCGTGGAAGGGGGCTCACGCCTGACCGTGTTCCTCTCCGACGAGGATCGCACCGAGTACGAGGCCCGCCTGATCGGCGCCGACTGCCTGAACGACCTCGCCGTGCTCGATATCGACGAGGAGGGCCTTCCCACGGTGCCCCTCGGCGACTCGGGCGGACTGCGCCTGGGCCAGCGGGTCGTTGCGCTCGGGTACGCGCTCGGCCTCGAGGGCGGACCGACGGTGACCACCGGCATCGTGTCGTCGCTCGACCGCACGATCGAGGCCCAGGACCCCAACTGCCAGGTGTGCGAGAACGGCGTCCGCTCCTACCCGAGCGTGATCCAGACCGATGCCGCGATCAACCCCGGCAACTCGGGCGGACCGCTCGTGGACATGCGAGGACACGTCGTCGGCATCAACTCGGCAGGCAACAACAACGCCGAGAACATCGGCTTCGCGATCAAGATCGACTTCGTCCGGGACACGATCGAGTCCTCGATCGAGGAACCGCTCGCGGCGACCGGCTACCTCGGGGTGTCGACCACGGCGATCACGTCGGATCTCCGGTTCCAGCACAGCCTGGAGGTGGACCGCGGCGCCTTCGTGGTCGGCACGCTCGCCGACGGTCCCGCTGACGAGGTCGGCATCGACCAAGGCGACGTGATCGTCGGCATAGACGGACGGCCCATCGACTCCCCGGACGACCTCGGGACCGCGCTCGACGGCCTGGAGCCGGGTGACCGGGTCTCGGTCGAGCTCATCGAGGAGGGCGGGCGACCCCGCACCGTCGAGATCGAGCTCGCGGCCCGCCCCCTGCCGGTCGAGATCCCCTAGCGTCACGACCTCGCCGGACCCGTGCGCTAGCCTGGGTCCCGTGAAGGTCAAGCTCCGCAACCCCGACCGCGAGGTCGAGCTTCCCGGCGGGCGTCCGATCCGCGACGTGCTCGCCGAGCTCGACGTCGATGCCGACACGGTGCTGGTGATCCGCGGCGGCGAGCTCGTCACCCGACACGAGCACGTCGGTGAGGACGACGACCTCGAGATCCGCCCCGTGATCTCGGGAGGCGGCACATGAAGTGTAAGCGCTGCAAGGAACCTGCGGTCGTCGAGGTGCGCCGTCACAATGCGGCGTTCTGCAAGACCTGTTTCCCCGAGGTGTTCACCGAGCAGGTCCGCAAGGCCATCAGGCGGTTCGAGATGTTCTCGCCGCGGGACCGGATCCTGGTCGCCGTCTCGGGTGGAAAGGATTCGCTCGCCCTGTGGGACGTGCTCCTCGAGACCGGCTACGACGCGACGGGGCTCTACCTCGGGCTCGGCATCGGCACGTACTCCGACCGATCCCACGATGCTGCCGCGTCGTTCGCGGTCGATAGGGGAGCGGAACTGCGGATCGTCGACCTCGCCCGGGACTACGGCTACGACATCCCCACGGCCGGCAGGAAGGGGTCTCGCTCGACGTGCGCGGTGTGCGGGCTCTCGAAGCGGTACATCTTCAACAAGGCGGCGGCCGACGGCGGGTTCGACGTGATCGCGACCGGCCACAACCTCGACGACGAGGCGGCGACCCTGCTCGGGAACACCCTGCGCTGGAACACGGAGTACATCGCCCGGCAATCGCCCGCACTGCCGGGGTGTCACGGCATGGTCAGGAAGGTCAAGCCGTTGCACCGGCTGAGCGAGCTCGAAACGGCCGCCTACGCGTTCCTGCGGGGCATCGACTACGTGGTCGAGGAGTGCCCGCTGGTGGCCGGGAACACCCAGCTCAAGTACAAGGCCGCGATGAACACGATCGAGGCCGCCTCGCCGGGAACGAAGGCGCAGTTCTTCCTCGGCTACCTCGATCGGGGCATGCCGTTGTTCGCCCACGCAGCCGACCCCGAGCTCGCGCCGTGCGAGTCGTGTGAACAGCCGACGACGGGACGGTTCTGCGCATTCTGCCGGGCCCGGGCCCAGGTGCTCGGCGAGCGGCTCGACGGTGTCGAGCACCGAGCCGAGGACGATCGCGACCTGGTGAGGTCGCTGTCCGACGAGGTGCTGCCCGTCGAGATCTTCGAGGGAGCCGACCCATGAGCGGCCCCTTCGAGCCGGGGGACCGCGTGGTGCTCATCGACCAGCGCGATCGCACCTACCTCGTCCGTCTCGAGGTCGGCGCCACGTTCCACACGCACAGCGGCACGCTCGACCACGACGCGCTGATCGGCGTCGCCGAGGGAACACGCCTCGAGACGTCGCGCGGCATGGTCCTCACGGCGTATCGGCCGCGGTTCGCGGACTTCGTGCTGAAGATGCCGAGAGGCGCGCAGGTCGTCTATCCGAAGGACGTCGGGCCGATCGTGGTCTACGCCGACGTGTTCCCCGGCGCGCGGGTGCTCGAAGCCGGCACGGGGTCCGGGGCGCTGACGATCGCGCTGTGCCGCGCCGTGGGCGACCAGGGACACATCGTCTCCTACGAGATGCGCGACGAGCACCTCGAGACCGCCGTCGCGAACATCGAGGCGTTCTTCGGCAAGGTACCCGATGCCGTCGAGCTGCGCCGAGGTGATGTCCGTGACGTCGCCGGCACGGGCGAGCGGTTCGATCGGTCGGTCCTCGATCTGCCCGAGCCGTGGGGGGTGCTCCCCGCTCTCCGCGGGGCGCTGGAGCCGGGGGGTGTCGTCTGCGCGTACCTGCCGACGACGGTGCAGGTGCAGCAGTTCGTGCTCGCTCTGCCGGGCAACGGGTTTCAGCACATCGAGACATTCGAGACGTTGCGACGCGCGTGGCACGTGACCGAGCGCAGCGTGCGGCCCGACCACCGCATGGTGGGTCACACGGGATTCGTGTCGATCGCGCGTCTCCAAGCGTGACGGGAGGGTTGTCGTCGCCTCTCGATACGGTCCCGTTCGTGACCGCGGGGCGGAACTACCCGGGAATGGGCATTACACGTTCGTCGAGAACTTCCGTATGAGTAAGGGAGGAGACTCGAACGGCGCTCCACGGGAATCGGGGGAGCCGGGGGTACCATCCGGTTCGACCCCCTGGAGGTGACACCCATGGCGGATCGAGAGCAGGTCGAGCGGTACGACGCTCAGGTGCAGGAGCTCCGGGGACAGGTGAAGTTCCTGGAGGAAGAGATCGGTCTGCTCCGCCGCCGTCTCACGAACGCCCCGCGCCAGGTCACGGTCCTCGAGGGCAAGCTCGTCGAGACCCGTGAGCAGCTCGACCGGGCGGTCTCCCAGAACCAGAAGCTCGCCGACGCGCTGCGCACGGAACGCGACAAGATCGAGGCCCTGGCCCAGGAGGTCGAGAAGCTCTCCCAACCGCCGGCGTCGTTCGGCGTCTACCTCGGGACCAACGACGACGGATCGATCGACGTGTTCACGGCCGGCCGGAAGATGCGCGTGATGCCCGCGCCCGACATCGACGAGCGCGCGTTCCGCCCCGGCGTGCAGGTCGTGCTGAACGAATCGTTGAACGTCGTCGAGGTGGTCGATCCGGAGCGGTCGGGCGAGGTCGTGAAGGTCAAGGACCGCCTGGGCGACGACCGCGTGATCGTCGTCGGGCGCGGCGACGAGGAGTACGTCGCCCACCTGGCGGGGCATCTCCTCGGCGCCCATGTCCGCGCCGGCGACAACGTGTTGTTCGACGCTCGGGCGGGGGTCGCGACCGAGCTGCTTCCCAAGGAAGAGGTCGAGGAGCTCGTGCTCGAGGAGATCCCCGATGTCGGCTACGAGGACATCGGTGGCCTCGAGGGACAGATCGACTCGATCCGCGACGCGGTCGAGCTGCCGTTCCTCTACGCGGAGCTGTTCGCCGAGCACCAGCTCGAGGCGCCCAAGGGGGTGCTGCTGTACGGACCTCCGGGGTGCGGCAAGACCCTGATCGCCAAGGCCGTCGCCAAATCGCTCGCCGAGAAGGTCGCCGAGCGGACCGGCCGCTCCGACGCGCGGAGCTACTTCCTCAACGTGAAGGGTCCCGAGCTGCTCAACAAGTACGTCGGTGAGACCGAGCGGCAGATCCGCGAGATCTTCATCCGCGCCAAGGAGCGGAGCGAGGAAGGCCTCCCCGTGATCGTGTTCTTCGACGAGATGGACTCCATTTTCCGCACCAGAGGCACGGGCATCTCGAGCGACGTGGAATCCACGATCGTGCCGCAGCTGCTCTCCGAGCTCGACGGCGTCGAGACCCTGAAGAACGTCATCGTGATCGGCGCCTCGAACCGCGAGGACCTGATCGATCCCGCGATCCTCAGGCCCGGCCGGCTCGACGTGAAGATCAAGATCGAACGCCCGAACCAGCAGCAGGCGGCCGACATCATGTCCAAGTACCTGCACCCCGACGTGCCGATCCACCCCGACGAGGTGACCCGCTACGGGAGCGACGCCGATCAGGCGTGCCGTCGCATGATCGAGAAGACGGTCGAGCAGATGTACGACCAGAACGAGCGGAACCGCTTCCTCGAGGTGACCTACGCCAGCGGCGACAAGGAGATCCTCTACTTCAAGGACTTCAACTCCGGCGCCATGATCGAGAACATCGTTCGCCGGGCCAAGAAGGACGCGATCAAGCGGTTCCTGTCGATGGGCGACAAGGGCATCAAGACCGAGGATCTCCTGACCGCGATCCGCGACGAGTTCAAGGAGAACGAAGACCTGCCGAACACCACCAACCCCGACGACTGGGCGCGCATCTCGGGCAAGAAGGGCGAGCGCATCGTGTACGTGCGCACCCTGCTCGGCCACGATGGCGACGGGCGTCAGGTCGAGCGCGTGAACGCCGGGCAGTACCTGTAAGGTGGCCGCGTGGCCATCCCCAAGGTCTTCGGGACCGAAACCGAGTACGGCATCGCCGCGGCCGGGGCACCCGATTTCAATCCGGTCCTGTCGTCGTCGCTGCTGATCTCGACGTACGCCGGCTCCCTCCGGCGCATCCGCTGGGACTACGAACAGGAATCGCCGCTGCGCGACGCACGGGGCTTCGAGCCGTCGCCGGCACGGGAAGGAAGTGACGAGGACCTCGGACTCGCGAACGTGATCCTGCCCAACGGGGCCCGCTACTACGTCGACCATGCGCACCCCGAGTACTCGACCCCCGAGTGCATCACGCCGAGGGAGCTGGTCGTGCACGACAAGGCGGGGGAGCGCATCCTCGAGCGGTCGCTCCGCGAGGTGGCGCAGGTGATGCCGAGCGCGCCGAACCTCTCGATCTACAAGAACAACTCCGACGGCAAGGGCAACAGCTACGGAACGCACGAGAACTATCTGGTCGACCGGGCGACCCCGTTCGGCGACATCGTGCGCGACCTCACGCCGTTCTTCGTGACGCGCATCGTCTTCACCGGCGCCGGCAAGGTCGGCGCCGAGGCTCCCTGGGACGAGCGAGGGCGTGCGGTCTACCAGCTCACGCAGCGAGCGGACTTCTTCGAGACCGAGGTCGGTCTCGAGACGACGCTGAAGCGGCCGATCATCAACACCCGCGACGAGCCGCACGCCGATCCCGAGCGTTACCGCCGGCTGCACGTGATCGTGGGCGACGCGAACCTGTGCGAAGTCGCCTCGTTGTTGAAGATCGGGACGACCGCCATCGTGCTGAAGATGATCGAGGATCGATCTCTTCCCGATCTCTCGATCGCGAGTCCCGTGCAGGCGCTCCATCAGATCTCCCGAGACATCTCGTGCACCCACGAGGTGACGCTGGCCGACGGCCGACACGTGAACGCCGTGCAGCTGCAGTGGGAGTACCTGGAGCACGCGAAGAAGTACGTGGAGCGGGAGGACGACACACCGGAGAACCGCGACGTGCTGGAACGCTGGGAGGCCGTGCTCGGCGCCCTCGAGGTCGACCCCACGACGCTGCACCGCGAGCTCGACTGGGTCGCGAAGCACCGGCTCCTGCAGGCCTACCGTGACCGGGACGGGCTCGAGTGGAACGATCCCAAGCTCCGCGCGATCGATCTGCAGTACCACGACGTGCGACGTGACAAGGGCCTCTACTACCGGCTGGAAGCAGGCGGGAAGGTCGAGCGGCTGACGACCGACGACGAGGTCGAGGCTGCGGTGATGGACCCGCCGGCCGACACGCGGGCGTACTTCCGTGGTCGGTGCATCGACAAGTACCCCGACGCGATCGCGGCGGCCTCGTGGGATTCACTGATCGTCGATACCGGCGCAGAAGCCCTGCAGCGCATCCCGATGCGTGAGCCCCTGAAGGGCACCAAAGCGCACGTAGAGGAACTGCTGGCCGTGAGCGACGACGCCGCGTCGTTGGTGGCGAAGCTGCAGGGCTGACCCTCCGGCCCGAAGCGGTCCTCCAGCCCTCGGCCGTCGGGTCCGAAACCCCCGGTAGGATAGGTCGCACGAAAGGAGCCGTGCCGTGCCGCAGGAGCAGGAACAGAAGAAGACCCAGCGCAAGGGCGCTGGCGAGAGTGACGCCGACGCCGGCCAGGTGCGATCGACCTCGAAGGCCGCGGAGCTGAAAGAGGAGATGGACGACATCCTCGACGAGATCGACTCCGTGCTCGAGGAGAACGCCGAGGAGTTCGTCAAGAGCTACGTGCAGAAGGGCGGGGAGTGACCGACCGCATCCTGCCCCTGTCCGGGGGCTCCTTCGGCGCGAACCCGAGCTTCGTCGATCTGCTCCGCGAGACCCGTCCCGACGAGCTCGCGCACCTGCACCAGACCGTGTCTGCCGAGGCGGCGGCGACGGTGGCCCACGGCACGACGGTGCTGGGGCTGATCTACGCCGACGGCGTGCTCGTCGCTGGCGACCGCCGGGCGACCGCCGGGTACACGATCGCCGACGACACGATGCGCAAGGTCTTCCCGGCCGACGACTACTCGGCGATCGCGATCGCGGGAGCCGCCGGTATGGCGGTCGAGTTGGTTCGTCTGTTCCAGCTGGAGCTGGAGCACTACGAGAAGCTCACGGGCGATCGACTGTCGCTGGAGGGCAAGGCGAATCGGCTCGCTCAGCTGATCCGGCAGAACTTCCCGCTCGCGATGCAGGGACTCGTCGTCGTGCCGCTGTTCGGCGGCTTCGACGAGCGACGCGACGCAGGACGACTCTTCTACTACGACGCGACCGGTGGCCGCTGGGAAGAGGACGACTATCAGGCCACCGGCTCGGGCAGTCAGCCTGCGAAGAACTCGTTGAAGAAGCGCTGGCGCGAGGCACTCCCTCGTGACGAGGCGATCAAGGCGGCCGTCGAGGCGCTGCTCGACGCCTCCGAGGACGACGTGGCGACCGGCGGGCCGAGCGTGTACCGCCGCATCTATCCGACCGTGCTGGCCGTGACCGCCTCGGGCGCCGACGAGGTGCCCGAGCCGGAGGTCGAGGCGGCCGTGAACGCGATCCTCGAGGAGCGTGCCTGATGGCCTTCATGCCCTACGTCGCCCCCGAGCAGATGATGAAGGACCGCTCGGAATACGCGCACAAGGGCATCGCACGCGGCCGGTCGGTGATCGGCCTCGAGATCGCCGACGGCCTGTTGTTCATCGCCGAGAACCCCAGTTCCACGCTGCACAAGATCAGTGAGATCTACGACCGCATCGCCTTCGCCGGGGTCGGCAAGTACAGCGAGTTCGAGGACCTGCGCATCGCCGGCATCCGGCTGGCCGACCTCCGCGGGTTCTCCTACGGGCGGGAAGACGTCAAAGCGCGCGACCTCGCGAACGCTTACAGCCAGGCGCTGTCGAACATCTTCACGCAGCAGATGAAGCCCTACGAGGTCGAGATCCTCGTCGGGGAGGTCGATGGCGAGGAGTCCGGCACGGCCGTCTACCACATCCTGTTCGACGGGTCGGTGACCGACGAGCACGGGTTCGTCGCGATCGGGGGTCACGCCGAAGACCTGATGGACTCGCTGCGCACGCGCTTCTCGAGCGGCTGGGACCTCGCGACCGCGGTGAAGTCCGCGGTCGAGGTGCTGGGCTCCCCGGAGAGCCGCACGATCGAGGCCGACGCGATCGAGGCGGGGGTGCTCGACCGCACGAGGACCCAGCGCCGCAAGTTCCGGCGCCTCGAAGGCTCCGAGATCGCCCGGTACCTCGCCGGCTGAGCGCGGACGCCTCCGACATCGGCGCCCGCGCACGGGAGTCGAGCCGATCGCACCGTCGGTGAGTCCCAGCTTCCATCGCGGCTCGGCGTAGGCTTGCCTCGTGGACCGGCGGATCTTCGGGCTCGAGAACGAGTACGGCGTCACGTGCACGCTGCGCGGCCAGCGCCGCCTCAGCCCCGACGAGGTGGCGCGGTACCTCTTCCGGCGCGTCGTGTCGTGGGGGCGGTCGTCGAACGTGTTCCTCGAGAACGGCGCGCGGCTCTACCTCGACGTTGGCAGCCATCCCGAGTACGCGACGCCCGAGTGCGATTCCGTCGCGGATCTGGTCGTGTACGACAAGGCGGGGGAGCGGTACCTCGAGGGCCTCGTGCGCAGCGCCGAGCAGCGCCTGCGCGAGGAGGGGATCCGCGGCGAGGTGTACCTCTTCAAGAACAACACCGATTCCGCCGGGAACTCGT
>DASZOO010000060.1:0-3875 GCA_035550775.1 Actinomycetota bacterium
GACCGAGGTGCTCGACGAGTCGAACGGCCTGCTCTCGATCCATCTCGCGGGCGGGCGCGACACGCTCGTGTACGTGAAGCCGGACTTCGAGCCGGCCACCTACACGATCCTGAACTTCCCGGTCGACGACGTCGACGAGGCGGTCGACGCCCTCGCCGCGCGCGGCGTGGCGTTCGAGCGCTACGAGGGCTTCGAGCAGGACGACAAGGGCATCGCTCGTGGCAACGGGCCGGACATCGCGTGGTTCAAGGATCCCGCCGGGAACATCCTGTCGGTGCTCAAGGAGCCGTCCTGAGCAATACGTGCGTCACGCCCGCTCGACGATCTCGATGACTCCCGAGGGCTCCTCGAGCGCCAGCGTTGTCCGGCGCGCCGCCTCGTCGATCTCGATGCGCGGATGCTCCGGGGGCTGGTGCTCGAAGTACGTGCCCGGACCGTAGAGCTGCCCGTACCTGAGCACGACACCGCCGACGCCGAGCACGGCTCGCTCGAGCTCGTCGACCGCGGCACCTGCGTCGCCCTCGAGCCGCCACGCCACGCTTTCCGCCAGGAACCGGGCAGTGCCCGCGGCTTCGGCAGCCGCCAGCAGGTTCCGCGTCCCCTCCCGGCGGATGCGTGCGTTCGCCTCGGTGAACCGCGAGATCTCGGCCTGATCGTTCGGCAGGTCGGTGAGCAAGTGCACGATGGCCTGAGCGCCCGTGTCGATGACCGCTTCGCGGAGGGCCTCGGCCTCGTAGGCATCGCACACGATCGGGTCGGCGCCGAGCCCGCGGAGGAAGTCGGCCTTGTCGGGCGATCGCGTCATGCCGGCCACCTCGTGTCCGTCGGCGACGAGCAGAGGCACGAGTCGAACGCCGATCACCCCGGTGGCTCCCGCGACGAAGATCCGCACCCTGGGAGCGTACGAAGCGTGTCGAGCGACGTCGGCCGATCATCGTCGACGCGTCCCGTCGGGCGTGATCTGACCGATCGCCACGGCCAACCCCTCGATCGCGTAGGCGACCAGTTCGAGCGCTCCGCGCAGGCCGTCGACCTCGCTGCGATCGTCGACGAGGGTGGCGAGTCGGTCGAGATGCTCTCGCGCCTCCTCGATGCCAGCGAAGGCGCCGCCGAGCGAGAGCTCGATCGCGTCGCGCGCGTCGTGGAACGTCCGGTCCTCGTCCATGGAACCTCCCGATTGGGGTCGGGAGGGGGAGTTACATCAGTGTGATTCAAGTGTGTGACATGCGATCTGCCCGGATCGCACAGATCTGGCGTCGGAGATCGTGATCTCCGTCACGGACATGCGCATGCCGATCGGATCAGTCTCGCTTGCGCCTGGCGGGAGGCGCGATGGTCCGGAAGAGGCATGTGGCGAGGTACGCGGTGGAGGTCACGAAGGAGTCGGTGGAGGAGTGGACGCTCTACGTGAGTGCGAACTCGCCAAAGGAAGCGAACGAGGCAGCCGACGAGATCGTGCAGAACTGCATGTTCCCGGAATACGAGCTCATCATTCCGAGTACTCCCCGACGCTCGACCGATCAACCCGAGGCATGCGGTTGAGCCCACCCGTCTTGACGACGACCACGGCATGGTGTGTTCGATCTGTCTGAAGACGGTCGAGTGGACGGGCCTCGCCGCCGACGACCCCGCCAACTGCAGCGGCAAGACCATCCCCGGTCCCTGGCGGCATGCTTGAGCCACTAGCAGCGCTCGCGACAGCAACCGATCCTCAGTATCCGATTAGCACAAAGCCCTCGAGAGGGATACGAAACCGATCGGGATTCGCGAAGACCGCGTCGAATAACTTGACAGCCCCTGCATATGGGTCGGTCCACTTCTTCCCTTCAGTTTCGTAGCGAAGCGGAAGAGCCACGATTCCGCCTCTTGCGTCAACCGCCAAACACATCTTGATCAGGTCAAGAATGACGCGGTTATTGTAGATCGCGCCCCCACTCTCGACTTCTAAGGCTAGTCCGTCTGTCTCACGAAAGCCGTCAACATTGAATGACTTGGCTGGTAACCCTTCGTCCCCGAAGAGGACGGGTCGAGGAATCATGCCAGAACCTTCAATTAGGAACCCAAGCTCGCTGAACCGACGCCGCACTCGAGCGAGAGCCTGATTGCTTGTCAGGTGCGTGGAGATTGAACTCACTTCGGCCTCAAGAGAAGCAAATGCTTCCACTACCTCGTGAACCCACGGGGCTGGTTGTCGCCAGAGCGGGTAATGACGCCACCTCGGATAGATCGCCATCGCAGAATGATCAAACGGCCTGGCGAGAGGATCAAGTTGACTTGCCTTCTTGAAGACTCGTTCGCGGCTCCAAGAGCTTGGGTTCAGGCGAGCAGATCCATGCCTCGGAACGTCGAGCTCTCGTGGACTCCTTGTAGAGCGAATCTCAGGATCGGTCCATCGCTCGTCTACGACGTCGCGCCGGAAGGAACGCCATCGCTTGGCTTGGGCACGACGTCCTGCGCTTCCATCCGTGCAAGTACGCGAACACGCCGGCTCGGGAGGGGCATCGTCTTCGTAGAGCGACACGACCCCGAGTACCCGACGGCCTCCGACGGCGCCAACTACCTCAGAGGGGCAGTCGTCGCGGTTACTCCGGGACGTAGGTCGTGATCAGCATCCCCGTGCCGCTCGTCGTCGAGTCGACGAGGCGAAGCGGCCGAAAGGGTCCTTCCTCCGGGAATAGGCGCTTCCCGCCGCCGAGCACGATCGGGTCGATCATCAGGCGGAACTCGTCCACGAGGTCGTGGTCCATCAGTGTCCGGACCAGCTCGCCGCTGCCGAGGACGACCAGGTCTCCACCCGGCTGCTCCTTCAGCTTCGCCACGGCCGTCGGGACGTCGCCCTGGAGCAGCGTGGAGCCCTTCCACTCCAACGGCTTCCGAAGCGTGGTCGAGGCGACGTACTTGGGCAGGCCGTTGAGGACGGCGGCGAAGGGGTCGCTGTCGGGCTGGGACGGCCAGTGGGCCGCCATGATCTCGTAGGTCTTCCTGCCGAACAGGAAGCCACCCGTCTCGGCCATGCCCTCGGACGCGGACTGCATGAAGACGTCGTCGACGTAGGGCAGGTGCCATCCGCCGTGGGCGAACCCGCCGCTTCGATCCTCGTCGGGGTCGCCCGGCCCCTGCATCACGCCGTCGAGGCTGAGGAACTCGGTCACGCTCACCCTGCGCATCGCCCCTCCTTCGGGTCGGCTCGTTCCTTTCGACCGTGCGCGGATCCCAGCCTCATCGGTACGAGGCAGAGGCGACCGGGGTCAGGTGGGCGGCTCCGGTCCTCCGACGTTGACGACCGGCTCTCCCGAGCCGGAGCGGACGACGACGATCCGGGCAGCCTCGTCCGCCGGGTTGCTCTCGCGATGCACGGCGCTGACGGCCACATACAGGAAGTCCCCCGGCACGGCGTCGAGGATCTGGGATCCGCCCGGGCCGAACTCCATGCGGACGGCGCCCGAGAGCACGTAGATGATCGACTCGTGGTCGCCGTGGTGGTGCCAGTCCGAGACCATGCCCGGATCGGTCGTGGCGACCCCCGCCCACGTGCGCTCGGTCGAGACGGCCTCCTCCCGGACCATCCCCGGGGTCGGTGAGCCCTCGAGCAGCTCGTTCGGGGTGATGCGTCGAACCGATGGGGTCATGGCTCAACCTCCTTACCCGGGCCCGTTCGCGTGAGCCTGCGATCGCTCGCGAGCGGCCCGGAGTATCCAGCTCACTGCGGCGACGACGATCAGCGCCACGCCGAGGACGCCGACCACCCAGCCCGCCCCGTAGAGGAAGCCGCTCGCGCCGGGCCACGGCTCGGCGCCCTTGCACGCGGCGGTCTCCGTGTTGCAGGTGTACGTGACCGCCCAGAAGCCCAGCACCACCAGCACGATGCCCGCGAG
>DASZOO010000061.1:0-2219 GCA_035550775.1 Actinomycetota bacterium
ACGAACGCCGCGTTCATGCTCCACGAGGACGGCGTGACGACCGAGGAGGTCGAGGGGTACGTGCGCCGATGGGACCTCGGCTCCGACGAGAAGGCGGCACACACCGTGGAGTTCCTCACCGACCCTGCGTCGCGCGCGTACGTGCCGGCCTACCCGGAAGGTCGGCGGTTGTGCCGCGCCTTCGCGGACCGCGCACCCGGGAATTTCACCCGGCTCCTCACCGAGCAGCTCACGCCCGCGGACCTTCTCGACTGAGCTCCGTCGCAGCCTGAGTGGGGGCGCCGCTAGCATCTCGACCATGGACGAACGGGACGGCTACTTCGACGAGCGGGTGGCGGCCGGGTACGACGAGTCCGACCCGGAGATGTTCGCTCCGGAGGCCGTCGAGCCGGTCGTCGACTTCCTCGCAGCGATCGCCGGGAACGGGCCCGTGCTCGAGCTCGGCATCGGCACGGGCCGGATCGCGTTGCCGCTCGCGCGGCGCGGCCTGCAGGTGCACGGCATCGAGCTCTCGAGGGCGATGGTCACGCGGCTGCGCGAGAAGCCCGGCGGCGAGGACATCGAGGTGACGATCGGCGACTTCTCGACGACCGCGGTGCAGGGATCGTTCTCGCTCGCGTACCTCGTCTACAACACGATCATGAACCTGACGTCGCAGGCGGCGCAGGTCGCGTGCTTCCGCAACGTGGCGGCGCACCTCCAACCCGGTGGGACCTTCGTGATCGAGGTCGGCGTGCCCGCCCTCCAGCGGCTCCCGGTCGGCGAGTCCTTCCACGTCTTCCACGGGGGCGACGACTCGTGGGGGATCGACGAGTACGACGTCGCGTCGCAGGCCCTCACGTCGCACCACATCGGGGTGGTCGACGGCCGTCTGGAGCGGACGTCGATCCCCTTCCGGTACGTCTGGCCCTCGGAGCTCGACCTGATGGCCCAGCTCGCCGGCATGTCGTTGCGCGAGCGTTGGAGCGGGTGGAAGCGGGAACCGTTCACGAACGACAGCCGCCAGCACGTGTCGGTCTGGGAGAAGCCGGCTGGCTGAACGCCGCCGCGACTCGGAGACCCGTCTCAACGCGGCGTCATCCGGCCGACGGAGGTCGGCTCGCCGGGGGGACCGCCGGGCGTCGACGCGTACTCGGGCACCCCGACGCACGTGAACAACAGTGCATCGACGCGTTCTCCCACCAGCCCCGGCACCTCGCTGTCGATGAACGTCATCCCGGATGCGCTCGCCCCCAGCGCATAGGCGAGCAGGTGCAGCCTGCCCTCGACCAGGCCGGCGGCGAGATGGGCCTCGCGGTACTCCCGGTCGTCGAGGCTTCCGACGTCGGTCGCGGCGATCACGACGAACGCGGCGTCGCGAGCGAGGGCCTGATCGAGGCACACCCGGTACAGCTCGTCTCGCATCGGTCCGGGGCGGATCGGGGCGGTGAGCTCGGGCCACCGGTACACACCCGACGCCATCCCGTCGACGTCGTGGACCACGACGAAGTGCGGCAGGTCGACGCCCCGGAGCGAAGCTCGCATGCAGGTGGTCAGCGTGGAGGCCGGGAGCCCGCGGGTGGGATCCATGCGGCGTTGTGAGCCACGCGAGAGCACGACGGCCTCGATCGGATCCGCCTCCGGAACGGGCACGTCCACCGGTGCCCCGCGGTTCCAGGGAGGCCCCAGGCTGTCGCGTTCCCCCGCCCGCTGCGCTGCGGTCACGAGCGGGAACTCCACGGGCGCCGCATCGACCTCGCCCGGTGCGGCCGGCCCGGTCGCCTCGAGGGCCGGTGCTCCGTCGCCGAGCGAAACGAGCGCGACCGGCCACTCGTGCACGGCGTCGGCGCCGACCAACGCGGTGACCGCAGCGTCGGGGAAGCGGGTGTGCAGCCGCGCGGTGACGCCGGCGGAGTCGGCCGCCGCCAGCAGCTGGGCGAGCATCGTGCCCGCGTCCCAGTAGACGTGCCGGTAGCCGCGCTCGCGGTACCGCCATCCGGTGCGCCACGGGATACCGGTGACGACCAGGGCGGGCGCCGCACCTCGCGGGGGCGGGCCGACCTGCACCAGGGCGTGATCGTGCGGGTCGTACCAGTGCACGCCCGGCGGCAGCCGAGTGCTGCCCGCAGGCACCGCGACGTAGAGCTCCAACGGGAAGCGCCCGCCGGCCGATCCGGCCGCGCGGAACAGCCAGGTTGCGTACGGGCGTTCCATCGTCCGCACCACGCCGGCGGAGAGGT
>DASZOO010000062.1:0-4832 GCA_035550775.1 Actinomycetota bacterium
AGCGGTTCGTCGCGCATCGACTGCACGATCTCGAAGAGGTGTCCGCAGCTCTTGCAGACGTACTCGTAGGTCGGCATGGCTCGCCGAGTCTACCGGCGGCCGCGGGCCCGGTTTGGCCTCCGGGGCGTGCGGGAAGGCCCGGGTCCGAACGGACTACCCATATCGGACGACTTCCCTGCGCCGTTGCCCGGCGCGTACACTGCGGCTCCCGCACGAGGAGGGGCTCCTCCGTGAAGGTCAGGAAAGCGGTGATCCCGGCCGCAGGACTCGGAACACGGTTCCTGCCGGCCACCAAAGCCGTGCCCAAGGAGATGCTGCCGCTCATCGACACGCCGTCGATCCAGCTGGTGGTCGAGGAAGCCGTGCGCGCGGGCCTCACCGACATCCTGATCGTCACGGCGCGAGGCAAGGGTGCGATCGAGGATCACTTCGACCGCGCTCCCGAGCTCGAAACGGTGCTGGAGTCTCGCGGCAAGTACGACGAGCTGAAGCAGATCCGGGCGCTCACCGAGCTCGCCCAGATCCACACCGTCCGCCAGCACGAAGCGCTCGGCCTCGGGCACGCGGTCGGGGTGGCCGAGGCCCACGTCGACGGCGAGCCGTTCGCGGTGCTCCTGGGCGACGACCTGATCCACCCCACGCAACCGTTGCTGCCGGAGATGCTTCGCGTGCACGAGCGCTACGGTCGATCGGTGCTGGCGACCCTGGAGGTGGCCCGCAGCGAGATCTCGGCATACGGCGCCATCACGCCCGAGACCGTGGAGGAGAACCTCGCGAAGGTGCGCTCCGTCGTGGAGAAGCCGCCCGCCGACGAGGCGCCCTCGAACCTGGCCGTGATCGGGCGCTACGTCTTCACGCCCGAGATCTTCGACATGCTGCGTCACACGAAGCCGGGCCACGGCGGGGAGATCCAGCTCACCGACGCGATCAACGCCCTGGCTCAGGAACAGGCCGTCTACGCTTACACGTTCGAGCAGGGCCGATACGACGCGGGCAACAAGCTCGACTACCTGAAGGCCACGGTCGAGCTCGCGATCGAACGCGACGACCTCGGCCCCGCGTTCCGCGACTGGCTCACGGACTTCGTGCAGCGCAGGAAGCTGCTCTAGCGCCCGAAGGCCCGCTAGGCGGCCGCGTCCTCGACGAATCGCGTCACGTCGGTGACGTCGCCGGGCGATGGGATCTCGAGCTCGAACTCGTTCCCGTACTCGGTGATGTCCATCGTCATCTCCATCGAAAACGGACCGGCCGGACCGTCCGCCTCCACGCGATAGACCATGCGCCGAGGCAGGCCGTCGGCGTCGACCCAGACCTCGAAGGGCATCGACGTCGTGCCGAACTGCTCCCGGAACCGCCGCACCACCGATCGCATCTCGTCCCGCAGCTCGGGCGGGACCTCGGCGATCGATCCGGCGACGTCGACCGTGACCTCGTAGTGCGTCGTCTCCACGCCGTCGATCGTCTCCGTGCCGAGATCCTCGGCCTCCTCGGCTCCCTGCAGGTAGCCGAAGGCGTTCGACGGGTCGTTCTGCCCGGCGCCCAATCCCGTGAGGTCGTCGAACCCGGGCACGGACTTCGACGCGTCCATGGAGACCCACTCGGTGGGGAGCGATCCCAGCCCCTGCATCTGCGGCATGCGCAGGTACAGCATGGACCCGTCCATGATCATCTCCATCTCGAGCCCGTCGGGCATGCCGGGGAAGGAGTCGTATCGGAACACCATGTGCTGTCGCGGCCGGCCGCCGAAGGCGATGTCGGCCTCGCCGGATCCCCGGATCTCCTGGCCGCTTCCCGACAGGACGATCTCGAACGTCAGATGCATCGACTCGGCCTCGATGGCCCGGTCCGAGGCTGAGATCACCCTCGCGAGCGGCTCGGAGTCCTCGCCGATCGGCGGACGATCTCCGGAGCGCGACCCGGGCGAGCCGCCCGACGAGCACGCACCCGCGACGAGCGCGACGGCGAGAGCGACGAACAGGGAACGGCGAACGCGAGCGATGGCTTCCATGTTCGAGGTATCGGCCGCAGACGGTCGGAACGTGAGGTCGTTCGGCGGCGCCCGACGAACGCCTCGATAGACTGCCCGCATGGCCGAGCATCCCCCCACCGTGCACGACCACGATTCCGGCGAGGGCCTCATCGCGGTCGAGGACGCTCGCGCCCGGGTGCTCGGCGCGATCCAGCCGCTCGCGCCGCTGCAGCTCCCGCTCACCGATGCTCACGGATGCGTCTCGGCGGAGGACGTCGTGGCCTCCGTGAGCCTGCCCGCGTTCCCCTCCTCGGCGATGGACGGGTACGCGGTGCGGGCCACCGACGTGGCCGACGCCACCCCGGAGCGCCCCGCCGAGCTGAAGATCGTCGGCCGGGCGATGATCGGGTACCGGCCCGAGCAGGTCGTTGGCGCCGGCGAGGCGATCGCGATCGCAACCGGCGCGCCGGTCCCCGCAGGCGCCGACGCGATCGTCCCGGTCGAGAACGCGCAGCTGCAGGGCGAGGTCGTTCGGCTGCTCGAGGCGGCATCCGCCGGCCGGCACGTGCGACCGGTCGGTGAGGACGTCGCCGAGGGAACCGTGCTGGTCGAGCGCGGCACGCGTCTGGGCGCGCCCGAGCTCGGGTTGCTCGCGAATGCCGGACACGCGATGCCGCTCGTGCATCCGCGCCCTCGCGTCGTGGTGCTCTCGACGGGCGACGAGCTGATCCCGCCCACCGAGTCCCCCGAGTACGGCCAGGTCCGCGATTCCAACGCGTACACGATCTTCGGGGCGCTGCGCGAGGCGGGCGCGATGCCGGTGCTCGCCGGCATCGTGAAGGACGACGCCGACACCCTGAAGCAGTCCGTGCTCGACTTCCTGATCCAGGCCGACGCGTTCATCTCGTCGGGCGGTGTCTCGGTCGGCGAGCGCGACGTGGTGAAGGCCGCGTTCTTCCGCCGAGGCGACATCGACTTCTACAAGGTCGCGATGCAGCCGGGCATGCCGCAGGGCTTCGGCCAGATCGAGGGGAAGCCGTACTTCGGCCTGCCCGGCAATCCGGTGAGCGTGTTCGTGAGCTTCGAGCTGTTCGTGCGTCCGGCGATGCTGAAGATGATGGGCCGCACCCAGCTCGACCGGCCGCAGGTGACGGCGACGCTCACCGCCGACGTGAGCGGCCCGCCGGGGAAGATGCAGTACGCCCGGGTCGTGGTCGAGCGAGGTGACGACGGCTGGACGGCGACGCCGACCGGCGGCCGCGGCTCGAACCTGATCTCGACCGTCGCCCGCGCGAACGGGCTCGCGATGATCCCGCCTGGCACGGCGACCGCCCCCGCGGGCTCGCGGGTGCCGGTGATGGTCTTCCGGACGCGCGAGGACTGAGGCCCGTGAGCGACCAGGCGGGGGCCGACGGGGTCACGCGCATCGTGGAGGTCGGGGCCAAGCCCGAGACCGATCGCACGGCGACGGCCGAGTGCTGGGTGATCACGACCCCCGAGGCGGTGGGGCACCTCGTCGCGGGCACGAAGAAGGGCGATCCGATCCAGACGGCGAAGATCGCGGGGGTGATCGGCGTGAAGCAGACGCCGGCTCTGCTGCCGCACTGCCACCCGATCCGCGTCACGGGCGCCGACGTCGTGGTCGAACCCGACGCGGACAACGGCCGGCTGCGCGTCGAGACGACCGTTCGGGCCACCGACCGCACCGGGGTCGAGATGGAGGCCCTCACGGCCGCCGCGGTGGCCGCGCTGTCCCTCTACGACACGGCCAAAGCCTTCGACCGTGCCGCCCGCATCGACCGGTTGCGCCTGTTGGCCAAGACCGGGGGCAAGAGCGGCGACTACGTGGCGGAGGTCTGAGTCTTCGGGCGGACGTCGCCGTAGCCCGGCCGGGGGCAGCGAGCATCGGCCATGCGGAGGACCAGCCGGTCCAACATGAACGGTTTGGGTCCGGACGATGGCTTGTGAAAAAGTTCAACGAATCACATCGATGTGATCGCTTCCCCCTATATCTGGTGCTAGCGTCCGCTCCCAGCCTAGATGTGGTAGCGCCGTCGGTCACCGACCCCACGGGAGGCTGGGCGTGGAGTGGTTGCCCCTCGCGGTCTTGGGCATCATGTGGGCGGCGTTCTTGCTCCCCACCAAGAGCAAGACGTCGACCCCGCAGGGGTCGGTCGGGGACTTCGAACGCAGGATGGAGCTGTTGGCGCAGGCCGAGGCACACGGCACGGAAGGGCGCTGGATCGTCACCCCTCGCAAGGGCATGCGGTTCATGGGACCCACCGAACGGAACCGGGCGCGAGCCAGGCAGCGCCGCCGACAGGTCTTCACCTTCCTGCTCGAGGCGATCGCGATCACGTTCCTGATCGGGCTCGTGCCGCCCCTGCGCGTGGCCTGGGCAGTGACCGGGAGCTTCGTGGCGTTGCTCGCCGTGTACGTCTGGCTGCTCCTGACGATGAAGCACCGGGAGGCGACCTACCGCTCGGCTCCGCATCGCCACTCGAGGTCGTCCCACGCCGCCCCATCGCGCCCCGCGCCCACGCCGCGGTACGTCGCCGAGGGCCGGAGCACGTGGGCGCGCCCGAGCTTCAACGGGCTCGGCACGCTGGGAGAAGGCGACCGCGTGCACGTCGTCGTGCGCACGGGTGAGGCCGTGGCCGGCGCCTGAGCGGCTCGGCGTGTCCAACGACGAGCTCGCCGACGAGCTGCATGCCCGCTTCGACGCGAAGGTCGCGGCGCGCGAGCAGGCGCTGCCGGCGGCCAGGCGATCGATCCGATCGAGCGCGAACGCGATCCGGGCCGTGCATCGCGGAGAGCTGGACCGAGCCGACGAGCTGATCGCCGAGTCCAGGGCCGCGCTGGA
>DASZOO010000063.1:0-7848 GCA_035550775.1 Actinomycetota bacterium
GACGCGGCCACGGATGTGGTCGGGCACGAGGACCTGCAGTCCGAACGTCGACAGCACCCACTGCGCGCCGCCCCCGAGGTGCGCGATCAGGATCACCGCGGCGGCGATCCACAGCGACGGGGCCAGCCCGAGGGCCATGTATGCCAGGCCGAAGAGGGCCAGCGCCACGCCGATGGCGCCGAACAGCCGACGGTGCCCGTGCCCACTGATCCGGTGACCGAGGAACGGCCCGACCAACGCTCCCACGCCGCGAGCCGCCATCAACACGCCGACCCCGATCTCCCCCCGGCCGAACACCTCGGCGCCGAAGACCGGGATCAGCGCCAGCACGCCCGCCGCGAGCCCGAATCCGGCCTTCACGCCGATGAGTGCCAGCACGCGGTGGTCGCGCCGCGCGTAGTGGACGACCTCGATCGTCGCGTCGACCATCTTCGGGTGCTCGTGTCCGGGCTCCCGCTCCTCGGAGAATGGCCGGCGGATCCCCCAGAGCAGCAGGGCGGAGACCCCGAACGACACCGCGTCGATCGCGAACGCCGTCTCCCGGCCGAACACGGAGGCGACGATGCCCCCGAGCCCCGCCCCGACGGCGAGCATCGTGCCCCACAGCGATCCGTTCAGCGCGTTGGCCGTCGGCAGGTCCCGAGGGGACACGAGGTTCGGGGTCGCGGCCGTCGATGCCGGATCGAACGGTGCCCCGAAGATCGAGAGCAGGGCGAGCAGGGGGTAGGCGAGCCAGATCGTCCCGGCTCCGACGAACAGGAACGAGACGCAGACCCCGATGCGAGCGAGATCGCAGACGATCATGAGCTTCCGTCGATCGAGGCGGTCGACTAGCACCCCCGCGGGCGGCGAGGCGAGGAAGAACGCCAGCTCCTGCGCGAGGATCGCGAGTCCGACATCGATCGCGCGCCCCGTCGTCTCGACGATCAGCGACGTGATCGCGACGAACAGGAACCAGTCGCCCCCGAGCGAGATCACCGACGCGAGGAACAGCCGGCGGAAATCGCGATTCCGTTGCAGCAGCGAGGCGCTCGCTCGGAGCCCCGTCGTCGCGCGGAGCTCCTGTTCCTGCCGTTCCCGCAGCGCCGGGTCGGGGTCGCGCTCGGTCATGTCGGTCCGTCAGACTATCGAGGTCGAGCGGGAGGGAGGATCGCACGATGCTCGAGCACGTCACGTGGTTCCGACAGGCGGCGTTGCGCTGGCGTGATGAGGAGCGCACCGTCTACATCGACCCATGGGGAACGGGCGACGACCCCCCTCCGGCGGACGTGATCCTGATCTCGCACGCGCATCTCGACCACTTCCGGCCCGATGAGATCGACAAGCTCCGGCGACCGGGCACGAAGCTCGTCGCTCCCCACGACGTCGCCGACGAGCTGACGGGCGATGTCACCGCCGTGCGTCCCGGGGAATCCCTCGACGTCGGAGGCGTGCACATCGAGACCGTGCCCGCGTACAACACCCGCGAGGAGGCGCTCGAGTTCCATCCACGCCGCAACGACTGGGTGGGGTACGTGATCGAGCTCGGCGGCGCGCGCTACTACCATGCGGGCGACACGGACCATGCCCCGGAGCTCGACGACGTGCGCGCCGACGTGGCCTTCCTGCCGATCGGCGGGCACTTCACGATGGACTGGAGAGCGGCGGCGGATCTCGCCCGGGCGATCGAGCCGTCGCTCGCCGTGCCGATCCACTATGGCTTCGTGATCTGCTCGCCGACCGACGGCGTGCGGTTCCGCGACGCGGCAGCGCCCGTGGCGGTCGAGCTGCTGGCGCCGGTCGACGACTTCGAGCAGGAGTAGCCCGCCGGCTCGGTAGCATGCCCGGACGCGATCCGGGCACGAGGAGAGGACGATGACGCTCGGCTACGACCGCAAGCTCTTCATCTTGGCGTTCGACCATCGCGGGTCGTTCCAGCAGAGGTTCTTCGGCATCGAGGGGGCGCCGAGACCCGAGGAGGCCGAGCGGATCATCGACGCCAAGCACGTGATCTTCGAGGGCATGCAGCGGGCGCTCGCCGCCGGCGTCGACGCCTCGACGGCGGGCGTGCTCGTCGACGAGGAGTTCGGCGGCCAGGTCGCCCGAGACGCGAAGCAGGCCGGCATGGTCGTCGCGATGCCCGCCGAGAGGTCGGGTCAGAGCGAGTTCGACTTCGAGTACGGGTCGGAGTACGCGGCGCACATCGAGATGTTCGATCCGACCTTCACCAAGGTGCTCGTGCGCTACAACCCCGAGGGTGACGGCGCGATGAACGCGCGGCAGTCGGCCAGGCTCAAGGAGCTCTCGGACTGGCTCCACCAGGCGGGGCGGCGATTCCTGTTCGAGTTGCTCGTGCCCGCCGAGCCGCATCAACTCGACCGCCTCGGGCGCGACGCCGGCCGCTACGACACCGAGGCACGGCCCGACCTGATGCGGATCGCGATCGCCGAGCTGCAGGAGACCGGTATCGAGCCCGACGTCTGGAAGATCGAAGGCATCGACGACCCGGCCAAGTGCGCAGAGATCGCCGAACAGTGTCGCGTCGGCGGGCGCGAAGGCGTCGGGTGCGTCGTGCTCGGCCGCGGGGCCGACGACGCGGCCGTCGATGCCTGGTTGCGGGCGGTGCGCGACGTGCCCGGCTACCAAGGGTTCGCGATCGGCCGGTCCATCTGGTGGAAGCCGCTCGAGGCCTTCGTCGCGGGGGACCTGGCGCGCGAAGATGCGTCGGCGCGCATCGCCGACAACTACCGTCGGTTCATCGACGTCTACGAGGGAGGCTGACGCATGTCGCCTTCGGGTGCTCAGCCCTCGACGACGAGCCCTCGTCGCCCGCGCACATGCCGATCGAGCAGGTTGAACACGAGGTAGTCGACCAGCACACCGATCACGGCGATCACCGCGACGACGGCGGCCAAAGCGGCCACGTCGTCGGCCTCCCGGGCGAGCAGGTGGCCGAGCCCTGCGGCGCCGGCAGCCGCGATGATGAGCTCGGCGGCCATCAGGGCCTTCCAGGCGAACCCCCATGCCTGCTGCAACCCGGCGATGAACCCGGGCAGCGCCGCGGGGAGGATCACGTCGCGGTAGAGCTGCCAGCCCTCGGCGCCCAGCGTGCGGCCGGCGCGCTTGAGGATCGGCGGCACCTGGCGCATCGCCGCCATCGCCGCGAGGGTCATCGATGGAAGCGAGCCGACCACCGTCACGAACACCACGGCACGCTCGGTGGCGCCGAACCAGATCACGGCGATCGGCACCCACGCGACGAAGGGAACGATCTGCAGGGCCACCACGAGCGGGCGTAGCGACCGGCGCGCGAACTCGTTCAACGCGAGGGCGACGCCGATCACCGTGCCTCCGACCACGGCGAGCGTGAACGAGAACACGAGGCGGATCAGCGTCTTCGACGTGGCCTCGGGGATCGTGCCGTCGCGCATGCCGGCGACGAAAGCCTGCCAGGTCTCGAGGGGGGAGGGCACGCCGTCGGACTCGGTGACGGCGGCGATCACCGCCCAGATCGCGATCAGCGCGACGACGCCGGCGAGGGGCGGCCCGACCTCATGGGCGATGCGGCGCACGCTGATCCTCGGGGTCGCCGGCGAGGTGGTCGCGACGCTCATCGCTCCTCGTCCTCCTGCACGATCGGCCGGTCGCTGCCCTCGGCGCGCGCCCGCACCACCTCGCGCATCAGCAGCTCGTGCACGTCGGACACGACGCGTGCGACGAGCACGTCGTCGAGCTGCCTGGGGCGCGGTGCGCTGATACGCACCTCCTCCAGCAGCCTTCCGGGCGCCGCCGTCATCACCAGCACGCGATCGGCCAGCAGCGCCGCCTCGCGCACGTTGTGAGTGACGAAGACGAACGTCTTCTGCCCGCCGCGCTCGAGCCACACGCGCTGCATCTCGTCCTGGAGCAGCTCCCTGGCCTGGGCGTCGAGCGAGCCGAACGGCTCGTCGCCGAGCAGCACCTCGGGGTCGGTCGCGAGGGCCCGGGCGAGCTGGGTGCGCTGACGCATGCCCGCCGACAGCTCGTGCGGCTGAGCATCCGCGAACGGAGCGAGTCCGACGTTGGCGAGCCACAAGCGGGCGCGGTCGGTTCGCTCGGCCGCCGGGACGCCGGCGAGCTTCAAGGCCAGCTCGACGTTGCCCGCGACCGAGAGCCACGGGAACAGCGCGGGTTCCTGGAACATCACCGCCCGGTCGGGACCGGGTCCGGTGATGGGACGTCCGTCCAGCAACGCCTGACCAGAGGTCGGCTCGTCGAGTCCGGCGAGCACGTTGAGGATCGACGTCTTCCCACACCCCGACGGACCCAGCAGGCAGACGAACTCGCCGACGCGCACGTCGAAGGTCACGTGGTCGACCGCGGTCACGATCGCGCCGCTCGTCGAACGGCGCGTCTTGACGAGGTCGCGCACGGCGAGCTTGGGCCCTCGGTCTTCGGGCGTGGCCACCGGGGCGGCCTCGGGCACGACCAGATCGCTCATCGGCGGGACCTCCCCCGAACGCTCATCGCAGACGGAACTTCTCGGCCATCTCGATCTGCACGACCTTGCCGTCCTGGATCACGAGCACGACGGTGCCGTAGTTGATGCGCCGCACGATGTCGGCGACCCGGGCGAGCACCAGGCGCTCCTCCTCGGAAAGCTCGAGCGCGTCGAGCTGTTCGTCGGCCGACGGCTGGGGCGACGTGGCGTCGGCGGTCGTGTCGTCGCTCACGGTCGGAGTCTACGTCGGCCTCTCGGACCGCCTCGATCATCAGGGCGCGTAGACGAAGCCCGTCGCGAGCAGCAGGATCGGCATCAGGAACAGCGTGCCCACGAACATCGCCAGCCGCGCGTTGCTCGACACGAGGTAGTCGTCGAGCCGCAGCACGGAGCGCTGCACCGGCTTGTAGACGAACGCGAGGATGAACAGGGAGACGACCGTCACACCGATCGCCTCGGCGAGAACCACCTGGGCGGCGCCCGCCGTGGGCTGCAGCATCGCGACCACGAGCGTGTCGGCGAGCGTGGTGATGTTGGCGCCCATGATGTAGGGCAGCGCCTCCTCGCGCTTGACGAGCCCCTTCGCGGCGAGCGGGACCAGCACCGTGAGCGCGACCGAGACCGAGAGCGTCAGCGTCGCGACGATGCATCCGAGGAAGAACATGGTCCACGGATGCTTCAGCCAGGCCGCTCGCTTCGACGCCGTGGCATCGCTGCTGATGTGCGGCAACACGCGGTCGATGAGGTTGAACGAGACCAGGATCACGCCGAGGCCGATCAGGAACAGCGACCAGCCCGGCACCGTGCTCGCGACCACGTTCACGATCGGTCCCCAGAGCATGCTGAGGATCGCGTCCAGCTGTCCCGACGCGTGCATCGTGAACCCGTCGAGCCAGCCGGCGCGGATGATCGCGTAGCCGATCAACATGCCCGGCAGGTACACGATCGCGGTCATCGTCATCGCCTGGATGCCGATGCCGATCGAGTCGCTCCGCTCCTTGTTCAGGTCGGAGACCGAGCCGCCCGTCGCCGCGCGCAGCCTCGCCTGCTTCGTGGCGTACAGGAACCCGGTGAGCAGCACGATGAACGACGCACCGAGCCTCGATCCCGACAGCATCGTGAACGCCTGCAGCTTCGTGAGGGTGCCGGCTCCGAACAAGCTGATCGCCGTCGCGGCGACGGGCGAGCCCGAGAGCACGAAGTAGGCACCGAGCCAGCCCGCGCCGAGCGTCGAGATGCCGCTCGCGAACGGGAACTGGCCCTGGATCTGGGGGCCGACGGCCGAGGCCCCTTCCTTCATCAGCTGGACGGCGAGGATGAACAGGAACAGCGCGGGCAGGAACAGCAGGAGCTTCCGGGCGATCTCCCACGGCGTGCGTGGTGCCTCGAACGGGCCCCAGTCGAGGAGGTAGCGAGCCTGGTTCGCTTCGACGGGGACGCAGAACTCGCCGTCGATCTCGACCAGCTGTGCTTCCTTCTCGAGGTCGCGTTCGAGTTCCTCGGTTCGCCTGGCCATCGTCCGCCGCTCTCTCCATGGAACGAAAAGGGCCGCAACGCGGTGCGGGAACACGGTTCCCCCGATGCGTTGCGGCCTCCGGTTTTCCGGTCAGCTGCAGAGCCAGGGTACCCGCGCCGTCGGGGGCGGGTCAACGAGACCTTCGGCCCAGATGTGTGGACTTCCTATGACGGCCGTACGGCCGATACCCGGTCAGCGGACGAGCAGGACGGGGCAGGGGGCGTGTTGCACGACCTTGTTGGCGACCCCACCCAGCACCAGGGACTTCCATTCGGTCATGCCGCGGGTGCCCATCACGATCAGGCCGGCCTCGATCTCGCGCGCGACCTCGACGATCTGCTCCGGCGTGTCCCCGGGACTCACGCGCCGGATCTCGCCCCTGGCCCGGACCCCGGCATCGTCGAAAGCTCGAACGACACCGCCCACCAGCTCTTCGGCGGGCATCTCGGGGCCCAGGTCGACGTCGGTGCCCTCGTACTTCGTGTGCTCGCGCACGTGGACGACCGTGACCGACGCTCCGTAGCGCTGCGCCAGGTCGATCGCGACCGGCACCGACTTGCCGCCTTCACGGGAGCCGTCGATCGCGACGACGATCCGCTCGAACATGCTAGGGAAGCACCTCCACGATCTCGGCCGCGGCAGGGGGCGACGCCGAGAGCTGCGGCCTGATGCGCGCGAAGTAGGCGACGGCGAACGCGAACCCGATGCCGACCGGAGCGAGCCAGGCTTGCCGTTTGATCCAGGTGGCGCGGGGAAGCCCCGCATCGATCCATCGAGGCTCCGGATGCATCGCCGCGTCGATCGCACCCCAGACGGGGAACGCGAGGAGCGAGGCGACCAGGAGCACGACGCCGAGCATCGTGTTCGGCACGTCGAGCAGCTTCAGCGCCGACGCGACCAGGACGAGCACCAGGATGGGCCGGATCACCCCGTCGGGTGCCCTCGACGACAAGCGGGCGCCGAGCCAGACGGCCGGGAGCGAGCCGATCAGGATCGAGGCGGTCAGTCCGAGCACGAAGTCGCCCACGATGATGTGGGCGATCGCCGCGGAGGTGACGAGCGGGACGGCCTGGACGAGGTCCGTCCCGACGAGCTCGGCGCCCCTGAGGCTCGGGTAGAGGAGCATCAGGCAGATGATGATGATCGAGCCCGAGCCCACGCTCGTGAGCCCGACCAGCAGCCCTCCGACCACGCCGATCGCGATCGTGGCGGCCACCTTCACGCGGAGCGGATCGGACCGCACCGTGACACCGGCTCGACGCGCCGCCGCGGTGCGTCGACCTTGGAGCCAGGCCTTCACCACCATGGCGGCGGCCGCCAGCAGTAGCGTGATGCCCAGGAGCAGCTCGGTCACCTCCTCGACGCGAGCGGAATCGCCGGTCGCGTGCAGGAGCAGCACCCCGGCGAACGCCATCGGGATGGACCCGACGCAGAGCCAGCGCACGAGCTCCCAGCGAACGGTCTTGCGACGGATGTGCACCCCGCCGCCGACCGGCTTCATGACCATGGCGGCCACCAGGTCTGATGAGACGGCCGCAGTCGGGCTGATGCCGAAGAAGATCAGCAGGATGGGGGTCATCAGCGCGCCGCCCCCCATGCCGGTGAGGCCGACGGTGAACCCCACGATCACCGACGCGAGCACGATGCCCCAGTCGATCTCCACTGACACGCCTCACCGCCGCCGGGTCCCGGCCCAGAGACCGGCGGCTCTCTCGAATCTCGCCAGCTGCACGCCGGACCGTACCGGCCTCGCACCCCTCCCGCAATCCGTCCGAAGTCGCTGGCCTTCGGCGAACGAGGAGGTGCCGGTGGTCGTGTTGCATTCTCGTTGCGGGAAGGCCGCGGTTCGCGTGATCTCCTTGACACTGCGGCT
>DASZOO010000064.1:0-4954 GCA_035550775.1 Actinomycetota bacterium
TGGGGTCCACGAGCAGGCCGCTCCTGCCGTGCTCGATCTGCTCGGCGATGCCGCCGAGGCGAGAGCCGACGACCGGACGCTCCTTCCACATGGCCTCGGTGACCGTCAGGCCGAATCCCTCGGCCAGGCTCTTCTGCACGACGACGTCGGCCCGCCGCTGCAGCGCGTTCACGATCACCGCGTTCTCGACGAGGTCGTCGACCGGAAGGCTCGCGAGGTGCGTGCGCTCCCGAACCCCGGCCGGCAGCGCGTTCCAGGCCGCGCGGACCTCGGCCAGCACCTCGGCGCCCTCCGGATCGTCGGAGACGGTCTCGACCTGGGGCCCGGCCAGGAGCAGGTGCGCGTCGAGATCGGGTGGCACCCCAGCCGCGAACCCGGTCAGTACGCCTACGGGGTCCTTCAATCGGTCCCATCGAGAGACCTGGAGGACCAGCGGCGCCGTCGCCGGCAGGGGCGCCTGCTCGTCCATGACGGCTCGTCGCCCCACCGTGATCGACGTGCCGTCCGAGAGCGGCACCGTCGGGTCGCCGGCCGGCGCCTCGAGCAATCCGGCGGCGGCGAGCACGGCCTCCATCGTGGCGTGCTCGATCGGTACGCTCTTCGGAGACGCGGCGTCGATGCAGGGCGGGACGATCGCGATGCGATCCGGGTCGATGCCGTCCCAGGCGTAGGCGCTTCGAGTGAACACCGAGATGTCGGCGGCGCGTGCGTCCTCGAGCAGGAACCCCCACGCCTCACGCGTGAGCTCGTTGGGCACGTCGATGCCGACGTGACAGACCCAGAGCACGTGGGCACCGTTCGCGACCAGGCGGCGGGTGAGCCCGATCGCCTGGGGGTCGTGCAGCGTCACGACATCTCCGGGTCGCACCAGCGCCTCGATCCGCTCGCCCTCGCGTCGGAGCGTCGCGTCGTAGACCGCCCGCTCCTGCGCGCCGAGCGGACCACCGTCCCCGGGGGCGCCGTGCAGGCGGTTGTGCAGTCGCTTGGTCACCTCGAAGAACGCGTCGTCGCCCTCGATCACGAGCCACCGCGCCCGGACGCCCTCCGCGCGCACGTAGCCGAGCACGGCGTGCAGCAGCTCCGCGACGCCTCCGCCCCCGGCGGTCGAGTTGACGTGCCACCAGACGTGCCCGGCGAGTCGCTTCGACGCACCGGCGACCGCCCGCTCGTACCTGAGCAGGTCGTCGGCATCGGTCAGCTCCGCGAACGAACCCGGATCCCGCGGCGTGATCGCGACCTCGTGCATCGGGGCATCATCCCAACCAGAAGCCCCCGACGGTGGGAACGAGAGCGGGATAGGCTCGGTCGGTGACGGGCTTCGACGCGATCGTGTGCGGTGGCGGCACGGCGGGGCCGGTGGTCGCCTCGCGCCTGGTGGAAGCGGGGCGTCGGGTGCTGGTGCTCGAGGCGGGGCCGGACTACGGGCCCTTCGCCGCCGGCGGATGGCCCGCCGAGCTGCTCGACGCCCGAACGATCCCGGTCTCGCACGATTGGGGGTATGCGTCGGGCGACGAGCTGCCGGGCCGCTCGCTCGCGTACGAGCGTGCCCGCGTGATCGGCGGGAGCTCGGCCCACAACGGCTGCACCGTGTGCTGGGGCCATCGCGCCGACTACGACGGGTGGGAATCGCTCGGGCTCGAGGGATGGGGAGCGGAAGACCTGCTTCCGTCGTTCCGCGACGCCTCGACCCGCCTGCGCGTTCGCCGGTTCGCCGATCGAGAGGTGGCACCGTTCCATCGCGCCTTCGTCGAGGCCGGGATCGCGATGGAACTGCCCGAGAACGACGATCTCGACACGATCGACGCCGTGCCGGGGGTCTGCATCCAGCCCTCGAACAGTCCGGAGGGGGTCCGCTGGAACGCCGCCTTCGCGTACCTGGACCCGGTGCGTGAGCGGCGAGAGCTCACGGTGCGCGGTGACACGATCGTCGACCGTGTGCTGGTCGAGGACGGGCGCGCCTGCGGCGTGCGAGCGATCGGTCCCGACGGGTCCGCGGAGATCCGCGCCGACCTCGTCGTCGTGTGCGCGGGGGTGTACGGGAGCCCGGCGATCCTGCTTCGCAGCGGCATCGGGCCCGCCGACGACCTCCGGGCCCTCGGCATCGAGGCGATCGCGGATCTCCCGGTCGGGCAGAACCTGCACGACCATCCGAGCTTCGAGCTGATCTTCGCCCCCAGCGCCGAGTTGCTGCGCCTCACGGGGGAGTTCGAGGTCGCCGGGAACGTCGTTCCCGACGAGCAGGGGTTCGGGAAGGGAGAGAGCGGACGGGCGCAGGCCGCCGGGGAGCCGTTCGACCTCCATGTGTTCCCCGAGACGTCGATGGACGGCCGGCTGGGGGTGTTCGTCGCGATGTTGACCCCGAGATCGAGAGGGGTGTTGACGTTGCGCGATGCCGGCCCTGAGACCCCACCCCGCCTCGACCACGCGTTCCTCTCCGATCCCGACGGCCACGACCTCGAGGCGCTGGTCGACGGCGTGGAGCTGGCCAGGACCTTCTCCGCCACCGAACCGTTCGCTTCGATGCTGGACCGCGAGCTGAAACCCGGCCCGTCGGCGCCCGCCCGACACGATCTGCGGGACGTGGTGCGCGCCGGCGTGGCGCACTACTGGCATCCGGTGGGCACGTGCGCGATGGGATCGGTGACCGACGCCGTCGGGGGCGTGCTCGGGATCGAGGGTCTCGTCGTTGCCGACGCCTCGGTCATGCCCGTGATCCCGCGGGCCACGACGGCGGTCCCGACGATCGTGGTCGCGGAGCGGATCGCCCGAGCGGTCGTTGACGCCGCCTGACCGGGGGCCCCGAGGGGGTCTGTTACCCTTCGGTCATGAAGGAGTGACGCCCATCGGGAGACCGGTGGGCGTCCTGCGTATGCGGGCGAGGCCGGGGGTGGGGAAGGCATGGAGTTCGAGATCGGCATCGGCAAGACCGCTCGGCGGGCGTACGGGTTCGACGAGGTCGCGATCGTCCCGTCGCGACGCACCCGCGACCCCGAGGACGTCAGCATCGCCTGGGAGATCGATGCCTACAGCTTCCCTCTTCCCATGATGGCCAGTGCGATGGACGCCGCGGTCTCGCCCTCGACCGCGATCGGGATCGGGAAGGTCGGCGGCCTCGCCTGCCTCAACCTCGAAGGTCTCTGGACGCGGTACGAGGACCCCGAGCCCGTGTACGAGGAGATCGCCTCGCTGCCGGACGAGAAGGCCACGCGGCGCATGCAGGAGCTCTACTCCGAACCCGTCAAGGAAGATCTGATCGGTCGGCGCATCGAGGAGATCAAGGCAGGCGGTGTGGTCTCGTGCGGGTCGCTCACCCCCCAGCGGGTGGAACGCTACTCGAAGCTCGTGCTCGACGCGGGTCTCGACATCCTCGTGATCCAGGGAACGGTGGTCTCGGGCGAGCACGTGTCGAGCAACCACGAGCCACTGAACCTGAAGGAGTTCGTCCCGGCGTTCGACATCCCGGTGATCGTGGGCGGCTGCGCCTCGTATCCGACGGCCCTGCACCTGATGCGCACGGGCGCGGTCGGGGTGCTCGTCGGCGTCGGTCCCGGCAACGCGTGCACGACGCGAGGCGTGCTCGGGGTCGGGGTGCCGCAGGCGACGGCGATCGCGGACGCCGCCGCCGCGCGCCGTGAGCACCAACACGAGACCGGCCGCTACTGCCACGTGATCGCCGACGGGGGGATGCGCACCGGCGGCGACATCGCCAAGGCGATCGCGTGTGGCGCCGATGCCGTGATGATCGGCTCGCCGATGACGCGGGCCTACGAGGCGCCGGGACGCGGCTTCCACTGGGGGATGGCGACGTTCCATCCCACGCTGCCGCGTGGCGCGCGGGTGAAGACCCAGCAGGTGGCGTCGATCGAGGAGATCCTCACCGGGCCGGCGCACGAGAACGACGGCACGTTCAACCTGTTCGGCGCGCTGGCGACGTCGATGGCCACCACCGGCTACGAGACGATCAAGGAGTTCCAGAAGGCGGAGCTCGTGATCGCCCCGTCGATCAAGACCGAAGGGAAGTCCTACCAGACCCAGCAACGCGTGGGGATGGGCCACTGAGCGAGCGCGCCGACGCCCCGCGCCCGGTCCTCGTGGTGGACCTCGGCGCGCAGTACGCCCAGCTGATCGCGCGGCGGGTGCGCGAGGCGCACGTCTACTCGGAGATCGTCTCGCACGACGTGACGCCAGACGAGCTGCGCGCTCGCCGCCCTGCGGGGCTGATCCTGAGCGGGGGCCCGGCGTCGGTGTACGCGGAGGACGCGCCGCAGGTCGACCCCGGGATCCTCGAGCTGGGCGTGCCGGTGCTCGGCATCTGTTACGGGCACCAGCTGATGGCGCAGGGGCTGGGCGGCGAGGTCGCGGCCACCGGGCAGCGGGAGTACGGGGGCACGTCGCTGTCGGTCGACGAACGAGGCCCGGGCCTCCTGCTGCAGGATCTGCCCGCGACCGACACCGTCTGGATGTCGCACGGCGACGCCGTGACGCGGGCTCCCGAGGGATTCCGGGTGACCGCGGCGACGGATCAGATCCCGATCGCCGCCATGGAGGATCCGGCACGCGGTCTCTACGCGGTGCAGTTCCACCCCGAGGTGTCGCACACGCGCCACGGCCAGGACGTGTTGAAACGGTTCCTCTACGAGGCGTGCGACCTGCTTCCGGACTGGACGCCGACGAACATCATCGAGGACCAGGTCGGGCACATCCACGCCCAGGTGGGGGACGCGCACGCATTGTGCGCGTTGAGCGGGGGCGTCGACTCGGCGGTCGCGGCCCTGCTCGTTCATCGAGCGATCGGCGACCGGCTCACCTGCGTGTTCGTCGACCACGGCCTCAACCGGGAGGGGGAGCCCGACCAGGTCGAGGAGACGTTCGGTCGGCACTTCCACGTGCCGCTCGTGCACGTCAAGGCCGCGGACCGGTTCCTCGGCCGGCTGGCGGGCGTCGTCGATCCCGA
>DASZOO010000065.1:0-3240 GCA_035550775.1 Actinomycetota bacterium
CACCCCGAGCACGACCCCGCCGATCGTCAGGGTCCGCCGGTCGCGAGGCGTCAGCGGCATCGGGTCACGCTCCCCCTGCCGCGGCGTCCTCGGTCGGACCCGGCACCGATCCCGGTCCCGCGCTCTGGTCGCTCGTGTACAGCACGACGCTCGCCTGCATCTCGAGCAGGTTCGTCACCGTGGTGGTCTCGTCGCCGCTCGTCGGCGCGAGGGCCACGTTCGCGACCTTCGCCGCACGAGGCAGCGTTTCGATGTCGTACAGGAATTCGGTCAGCTGGAAGTAGTTCCCCGATGCGGTCACCGCGAGCGGGATCGTGGACAAGCCCGTCGTGGCGTCGAGCGTCGGGGTCCCCGGGGTGAGCGTCGACAAGGTCACGCCCGCCCGGGCCGCCGCGTTCTTCACGAGCAGCAACATCCCCGGTTCGTCGGCCGTCGGTGGGATCTGCTCCTCGACATCGCGGATGATCGCCCTCGCCTCGGGCGCCGATGCCTCGGCCTGCTCCAGCGCGGCGAGTTGCGACTCGAGGGTGCCCTGCTGGCCCTGCGCGGCCGCGAGCTCGTCGTTCGCGTCGGACACCTGCCCCATCTTGGGCAGGACCAGGAAGACGACCATCAGCACGACGAGGGCGATCGCCCCGGCGCCGGCGATCAGCGGGCCGCGACTACCCCGCAGCATCGGTGGCCCCCTTGCCTCGGTCCGTGACCACGTCGCCCGTGAGGTCCACGCTCATCGAGTAGTCGAACCCGTTGACCTCGGTGTTCTTGCTCACGGTCGACATCCACGGGTTGACCCATCCCTGCACCTGCTCGAGGCGGGTGAGGAAGACCGAGAGCGAGTCGATGCTCACGGCCTTGCCTCCACCGGTGATCGAGCCCACCAGGCCGGCTCCGGCCGCGGCCGGGTCGGCGGCCGCCACGTCGGCGGTCTGCAACGTCAGCGTGTCGACGTATGCGTCGGAGGGGATCACCCGCGAGAAGTCCATCAGCAGCTCGGAGAACGAGACCTCCCCCGCGAACGCGGCGCTCAGCAGCTGCTGCTGGGCCTGCGCCTGCGCCTGCAGGTCGGCGAACTTCTGCTTCTCGGCGATGCTCGCCTGGATCGAGGCGTTGGTCTCGTTCTGCGCCGCGATCTCGTCGTTCACGCCGCCGAGCTCGTTCGACTTCACGAGGTAGAAGGCGAAGACCAGCACGAGAGCCAGGAGCCCGACGAGCATCACGAGTGAGGTCAGGCGCCGGTACCTCTGCGCCTGCAGGACGTCGGGGGGAAGGAGGTTGACCTGGCTCACTGGTTCCTCCCGGGGATCGCGAGCCCGACGGCGACGGCGAGGACTGGCTCGGCCTCGGCCAGCGCCTCGTCGGACAGGGAGAGCTGCGACCGGGCGTGCTGGAACACGCGTCCGGTCTCCACCTGCACCGGGATGCGCTGGCGGAGCAGCTCGAGGAAGCCCTCGAGCTTCGACCCACCCCCGGTGACGAGCACCCTCGCGATGCGCGCCCCCTGCGCCTGCGCGGTGTAGAACTCCAGCGACGAACGGATCTCGTCGACGAAGCTCGCCGCCCGCTGCATCGCGATCTCGCGCACCCGGCCGACGTCCGGCGCCTCGCGGGGACCCGTGCCGCCCTCACCGCTCCCCTCTCCCTCGCTCAGGCCGGGGATCTCACCTCCGATGCCCTCGATCGGCTCCTCGAGATCGACGTCCTCGCCCCGCTTCAGCCGCTCGGCGACATCGTCGTCGACCCCGATGCCGCGGGCGATCGCGAGCGTCACGTCACGGCCGCCCGAGGGCAGGATGCGGACGAACCGCACCGTCTCGCGGGCGTGCACGACGATGTTGGTGACATGCGCGCCGACGTCGATCACGGCCTCGTCGCCCTCGTCCTCGAGGTCCATGCCGACGCCGGTGGTGCCGACCGAGCGCACGAGCGCGAACGGCACCAGGTCGAGGCCGACCGGCTCGAGCTTGGCCCCGGTCGCGGCGGTGACCGCGGTGTCGACCATCTGCCGCTGAGCCGCGACCAGCAGCATGCGCAGCATCTTCCGGTCGTCCTGCTCGAACTCCCCGATGGGGTCGTAGTCGAGCACCGCGTCGTCGACGGGCATGGGGATGAACTCCTGCACTTGGAACCCGAGCGATGCGCGCAACTCCTTCTCGGGCAGGTATGGGAGCGCGATCTCCCGGACGATCACGCGCTGGTTCCCGACGCCCATGTACACGCGTCTGCCCTTGAACCCTCCGCGCTCCCACAGCTCGCGCAGCGCAGCGCTGACGAGCTCGGGCTCCTTGACCTCGCCGTTCTCCACCGCGCCGGCGCCGAGCGGCACCTGGGCGGCCTTGATCACGGTGGGCGGGTCGCCGCCAGCGAGCTCCACCGCCCGCACGGCGGTCGAGCCGATGTCGAGCCCGATGCGCCCCTTGGCCACTACGTTCCCTCCACGCGGACCGAGCGCTCCTCGAGGAAGCGCCGAAGCTCCGACTCGCGGATGCGATAGCCCTTGCCGACGCGCACCGCGGGGAGCTCGCCGCTCTTGATCAGCCGGTACACGGTCATGTTCGAAACGCGCATGCCGGCGGCGACCTCCGAGACCGTGAGCAACGCCCCGGTCACGAACGGGTGCACGTCGGCCATGCCGTACCCTCCGTCACGTGAGTCACATGAGCCACATCAGTCACACCAGCGGACAGCAGTGCTGTTGAGCGTGCTCACGAAACATCAGGCCACAGGGCAAGTCAAACACCTGCAGGAACCTCGGAACGAACGTGTGTTCGCCCTGCTCGGAGCGTGTTTTCAGGCGCCGAGGGAGCGCAGATACCAATCGGCGATCGGCTCGCCCCAGAACGCCGCGACCACGGCGCCCGCGGCCATGTAGGGGCCGAACGGGATCATCGCCTTGCGGTTGCGGCCCATCGCGAGCGCCACGATGCCACCGATGCCCCCGAACACCACCGCGCCGGCGGCGGCCACCCCCACGAACCGGAGCCCGATCGAGCCCAGCACCACGCCGATGACGAGGGCGAGCTTGACGTCGCCCATGCCCATCCCCCGCGAGATCAGGGCCACCACGAACAGACCGCCTCCGTAGAGCAGCGCCCCGATGAGGGCTCGAACGGGGTCGGTCCCCCCGTCGAACAGCCACGCGACCAGCACGTACGCGGCGAACGCGAGGAACGCCGGGTAGGTGATGCGGTTGGGGATGATGCGCCGCTCGATGTCGATCCACGTGATCGCGGGCATCAGCGC
>DASZOO010000066.1:0-20270 GCA_035550775.1 Actinomycetota bacterium
CGGCGCGACTCCTCGGTCTCGGCCGGGATGTCGCCGAGGGCGCGCCACCGGTTCACGATCGGAGCGCCATCGACGAACGTCCACACGTAGTCGTCGAGGGAGCCGAGCTCACGCTGGACCTCGAGGACGGCGCGGGCGTTCCGAACCGTCGAGGCGATCTTCAGCCGGTTGCGCACGATCGCGGGATCGTGGAGCAGGCGTTCGATCGTTCCGGGCGAGAACCGAGCGACCTCCGCCGGGTCGAAGTCCGCGAACGCCTTCCGGTAGCCGTCGCGCTTGTTCAGGATCGTCGACCAGCTCAAGCCAGCCTGGGCTCCCTCGAGGGTCAGCATCTCGAACAGGCGCACGTCGTCGTGCACTGGCACGCCCCACTCCTCGTCGTGGTACGCGAGGTAGCCGGGCTGGTCGAGCGGCGCCCATCCGCATCTCGTTGGGTCGTTCACGCTACCGACCCTACCGAGGGGGACCGACGGGCCCGCGCATGGAGAAGGGAGGCCCGCGCGGGCGCGGGCCTCCCTTCGGGGGTGCGGTCGCGCTCTAGGTGTCGCCGCCGCCCGAGTGACCGCCGCCACCATCATCGGTGCCGCCCCCGCCTCCGCCGCCGCCGCCGTAGCTCGCGACGAAGGAGTTGTTCCCGCCGCCGGTGCCGTCGTTGCCGCGGGTGTTGTCGCCGTCGCCCCTCCAGTCCGCTGTCCAGGCGCCGCCGCCCGTGCCGTCGTTGCCGCGGGTGTTGTCGCCGTCGCCCTTCCAGCTGGACTTCCAGGTGTTGTTGCCGCCGCCCGTGCCGTCGTTGCCGCGGGTGTTGTCGCCGTCACCGTCGTCGGGATCGGGCCCGTCGGTGTCCGTCAACGCGTCGTCCTCACGCCGGATGTCCTCATTGAGGACGATCGCCGAGACCTTGCTGGCGTCGTCATCCGGCAGGCTGTACAGCGTCACCCCGACGACCACGAACGCCACCAGGGCTCCGGTCGCGATCTTCGCCCACATCCGTCATCCCTCCTCGCCATGCACCGATCTGCTCTCTGATCCGAAGCTAGACGGCGGGTGTGAGACGGACGTGAGGGGCTCGTGAGGCTCCTCTCATCGGGAGCGAGGCTTCCAGGCGCGGATCCGCACCTTGCCCAGGATCGGCTGTGGAGGGATCGCCTCGGTCAGCGGGTCGAGCTCGTGCACGATCTCGGCTGCCGTCGGACGATCCTGCGGCCGGCGTTCGAGGGACGCGCGGATCAGGCCCGCCAGCGGATCGGGAACGTCGCGAGGCAGGGGCCCGGGCTCGTGAACGAGCTGGGGGAAGCGTGCGGGGCCGCTCGCCGACGGGTCGCCATCGGGGAACGGCGGTTCCCCGGAGAGCGACTCGTGGATCGTGGCCCCCAGGCCCCACACGTCGGTGGCGTGGTCCATCTCGGAGGCCAGGCCCGTGCCGGTCTGCTCCGGTGCCATGTAGCGATCGGTGCCGACCGGCCCCCTCGTGCTCTTCGCGGCCTCGACGCTGCGGGCCACGCTCAGGTCGATCAACCTCGGCGGCGGGGCCATCATCACGTTCTTTGGCTTGACGTCGAGATGCAGCATGCCGTTCGCGAACAGGTAGTGGATCGCCGAGGCGATCTGCAGCACGAGCGGGATCGCCTGCTCGACGCCCAACCGGCCCTGGCGCCGGATCACGGTCGACAGGCGTGGTCCCTCCACCAGCTCGAGCGCGAGGTGCGGGCGTTCGGAGTCGAGCACCTCGTCGTAGCACCGAGGGAACGAGGGGTGCACGAGGCGGCGGAGCACGTCGGCCTCGGTGGCGAGGGCTCGCGTCGCGGCCACGTCGCCCACGAAGTCGGGGCGGAGCAACTTGACGGCGACGACGCCGAGCCACGTGTCGTCCCACGCGGCGTAGACGTCGTGCACGCGGCTGGACCCGAGGAGGCGCACCGCCGTCCGCCCGGGAACGATGTCCTCACCTTCCGCGAGGTTCCACCCTCCGGGATCGCGGTGTGCTCCTGCCACGGGTCCGATCCCTCCCGTCGCCATGGTGGCAGCTTGGCTCGGCCCCCGTGAGGCAGAAGTGAACCGAGCATGAGAGTTCCTTCACGCTTGCGTGGGACGGTCCCGTCACGCCCGCAGCGTGGAATGATGCCGGTGCCGCCGGAACATCGACCACGGCCCCCTGACCGGCGCGATCACGAGGATGCAGACCGAGACCGACTCACCCGCAGACGTGGAGCATCCGCGGGGGGCCCCCGTGGAGCAGGCCGAGACGGCACGCCGCCGGCCGTTCGCGGGCATCCGGGCACGCATCATGCTGTGGTCGACGCTGAGTCTGTTCGTCGCCGTCGTCGTGGCCGTCGTCGTGGTGCGCCAGGCCACGCTCGTGCAGATGGACAACAGGATCGATGACTCGCTCGTGCAGGAGGCCGCCGAGCTCCGCGGGCTGAGCCGCGGCCGGGATCCCCGCACCGGCGAGCCCTTCGGCACCGACGTGCGACGGATCTTCGAGGTCTTCCTCGACCGGAACGTGCCCTCGTCGAACGAGGCGTTCCTGGCGTTCGTCAACGGGCGGTTGTTCGAACAGCGGGAAGCGGGAGGGCCCGCGTTCGATCTCAGCCAGGATGCCCGGCTGATGCAGCGCTGGAGCGAGCTCGATGAGACCGAACGAGGGAGCGTCGAGACGCCGACGGGGACGGTCGAGTACCTCGCGCTGCCGGTTCGGGGCGGAGATGGCGTGCCAGGGGTGTTCGTGACGGCCTTCTTCCGCGATCTCGAGGCCGCCACGTTGCGGAACGGCGTGATCGGCGGCCTCGTGGTGGGCTCGATCGTGCTGTTGCTCGGCTCGTTGATCGCGTGGCGGATCGCGGAGAGCCTCCTGCGCCCCGTGCGCGCGGTGACCGAGACGGCGCAGAGGATCAGCGGTGCCGACCTCACCGAGCGGCTCCCGGTGGAGGGCCACGACGAGCTGAGTGAGCTCTCGGCCACCGTCAACGACATGCTCGACAAGCTCGAAGACGCGTTCGACGCCCAACGTCGCTTCGTCGACGACGCCGGCCACGAGCTGCGCACGCCGATCACGGTGATCCGTGGCCATCTCGACCTGATGGGCGACGAGCCCCGGGAGCAGCAGGCCACGCTGGCGCTGGTCGACGACGAGCTCGATCGCATGCATCGGATCGTGAACGACCTGCTGACCCTGGCGAAGGCGGAGCGTCCCGACTTCCTCCGGTTCGATCCGGTCGATCTCGCCGCGCTGACCGAGGAGGTCCATGCGAAGGCCGCGGCACTGGGGCCACGGGACTGGCGCCTGGCAGGGGTGGGTCACGGTGTGGTGATCGCAGACCGACAGCGGCTGACGCAGCTGATGATGCAGCTGGCGCAGAACGCCGTCCAACACACGAGCGAGGGGGATCGCATCGAGATCGGCTCCGGACTCACGGGCGCCGATGTCGTGCTCTGGGTCCAGGACTTCGGGGAGGGGATCGCGCCGTCGGACATCGAGCACATCTTCGATCGCTTCGCTCGGGGGACCCATCGGCTGGCGGCCGAAGGCGCTGGGCTCGGGCTCTCGATCGTTCGGGCGATCGCGGAGGCTCACCACGGGCGCGCGGAGGTCGAGAGCGAGCTCGGCCGCGGCAGCCGCTTCACGGTGACCTTCCCCGCGGACCAGCCCGTGAGGGGGAAGGAATGAGTCAGATCATGATCGTCGAGGACGAGCAACGCATCTCCTCGTTCGTTTCCAAAGGGTTGCGTGCCAACGGCTTCGCGACCGTCGTGGTGTCGACCGGCGAACAGGCGCTCGCCCGGCTGCGCGGCGACGAGTTCGACCTCGTGATCCTCGACATCGGGTTGCCGGGCATCGACGGGTACGAGGTCCTTCGCGAGCTCCGTTCGTGGGATGCCGCGATCCAGGTCGTCATGTTGACGGCACGCGACGAGGTCGACGACACGGTGCACGGTCTGGAGGTCGGCGCCGATGACTACATCACGAAGCCGTTCCGCTTCGAGGAGCTGCTCGCCCGCGTGCGCGCTCGCCTGCGCAGCGAACGTGCCACGACGTCGACCACGATCGAAGCCGGCGACTGCGTGCTCGACGTCCGCACGCGCCGGCTGAGCGTCGCCGGGACCGAGGTGGAGCTCACCGCCCGGGAGTTCACGCTCGCCGAGGCCTTCTTCAGTCACCCCGGCCAGGTGCTCAGTCGGGAACAGCTCCTGAGCCGCGTCTGGGGGTTCGACTACGACCCCGGGTCGAACGTCGTCGACGTGTACGTGGGATACCTGCGCAAGAAGATGGGGAACGATCGCATCGTCACCGTGCGCGGCATGGGGTACCGCTTCGAGCCCGGGCCCGCGAGCTGATCACTCACCCGCCCCCGGCGACCTCGGCGAGCACGTCGTCGACGAGCGCGAGGCCCTTCAGCGTGTGCTCGATGTCGTAGCCGAACCCGAACCGGAGGCCCTTCTTCAACCCGAACATGTCGCCGGGCACGAGCAGCACGCTCCGCTCGGTCCGGATGCGCTCGGCCAGGTCGAAGCTCTTGATCGGTAGGTCGTACCGTGCGTAGGCGATCGCGCCGGCCGCCGGCCTGGCCCACGTGAAGACGTCGTCGTGGCTCCGCAGCCACGCCTCGAGCCGGGGGAAGTTCGCTCGCAGGATCGCTCGGGTGCGCGCCAGGATCGCCTCGCGCACCTCGGGCAGCATCGCGAACGCGGCGAGACGATCGCTCACAGCAGAGGGGGTGAGGGTCGTGTAGTCGTGCCGGTCCCAGATGCGAGCGATCGTCTCGGGGGGAGCAACCGCCCACCCCACCCGCAGCCCCGGCATGGCGAACGCCTTCGAGAGCCCGCTCGTCACGATCACGCGCTCGTACCGACCGAAGAACGTCGGCGTCGCATCGTCGACGTCCAGCTCGGCGCCCCGGTAGATCTCGTCGGCCACGATCCAGGCGCCGACACGATCGGCCGCTCGCACGACCTCGTCCATCTCGTCGGCCGTGAGCACGTGTCCGGTCGGATTGTTCGGGTTGCAGACCATCACGGCCTTCGTGCGTTTCGTGACCGCGTCGTGTAGCTGATCGCGGTCCAGCTGCCAGCCGTCGTCACCGAGCCGCAGCCGAACCCGGTCGCTCGCGCGCCCGAAGAACGAGCCGAGACCCCAACCCTGCATGTAGTTCGGCACCATGAAGGCCAGCCGATCACCGGGCTCGAGTAGGGCCCAGAGCGCGAGGAAGTTCGCCTCCGACCCGCCGTTGACCATCGTGACGTGCTCTGGGGTGGCCCCCGGGTACCAGGCGGCCACGTTCGCGCGCGTCTCCTCCGAGCCCTCGGAGAGGGGGTAGGCGAGCGTGGTCGCGAGGAACGACTCCGCCTCGGCGGCCGGGCCGAGCAGCTCGCGGATCGTCATCGGGAGCACCCCCGATTCCGACAGGTCGTGGTCGACCTCGTGCCAGTGCAGGGACTGGTAGCGCTCCATGCGGAACCGCTCGATCGTCATGGGCCGGCCTCGCGCTCCGTCGTCGGATGTACCGACCGTAGCATCCGGCGGGCGAGGACGGCGGGGTAGGCTGCGCGCGTGAGCCGGGTTCGTGTGCTGCGGGCCGACGACGTCCGACGGGCGATCGGCATGGGTGAGTGCATCGAGGCGTGCGAGCAGGCATTCGTGGCGTACTCGTCGGGACGGGCCGAGCTACCGGGCGTGATCCACCTCGACGTGCCGGAGGCCCGTGGCGAGATCCACGTGAAGGCGGGTCACCTCCACGGGGCGCCCTACTACGCGCTGAAGGCCGCGAGCGGGTTCTCCGCGGCTGAGCCGCCGGCGATCGACGGGCTCGTGATCGTCTTCGACGCGCGTGATGGATCGCCGGCGGCGTTCCTGCTCGACGGCGGCTACCTGACCGATCTCCGGACGGGCGCCGCCGGGGGCGTCGCCGCGCGTCATCTCGCGCCGGAGCGGGTCGATCGGGTCGCCGTGATCGGCACCGGTGCCCAGGCGCGGTACCAGGTCGATGCGCTCGCCGAGGTGCGGCCGGGGTTCGCCGAGGTGCGGGTCTGGGGCCGGAACCCCGCCCACGCTGCCCGCGCCGCCGACGACCTAGGGACGCGGCTCGGAGACGGGTGCGCGGTCGAGAACCTCCCCTCCGCCCGAGACGCCGTCGAAGGCGCCGACGTCGTGATCACGTGCACGGCCGCCCGGGAGCCGCTCGTCGACGCAGCGTGGCTCGCGGCCGGGGCGCACGTCACGGCGGTCGGGTCCGACGGCCCGGGCAAGCAGGAGCTTGATCCCACGATCCTCCGGCGCGCCAACGTGCTGGTGGTGGACTCGCGCGATCAATGCGCGCGGCTGGGGGAGCTGCAGCATGCGCCCGAGCAAGCCGGTCGGGCGGTCGAGCTCGGCGCGGTCTGTGCGGGCGTGACGGCCGGTCGTACGGGCGACGGGCAGCTCACCGTCTGCGACCTCACCGGCGTGGGGGTGCAGGACGTCGCGGCGGCCAACGCGGTGATGGCAGCTTCCGACGGTCACGGCGACACCATCGAGCTGTGAGCGATCGGGCGAGCTCGTTCGACGATCTGCCGGCCGATGTACGCGTCGCGCGGCTGACGCGTCTGGGGCAGCGGGCGCTGGAGCGCTACGACCTGCCGTCGCCCGCGATCGAGCTGATCACGAACGACTGGAACTGCGTGTTCCGGGTCGACGCAGCCGATGGGTCTCGACACGTGCTTCGCGTCAGCCTTCCCGGGCGGCGGACCTTCGACGAGGTCGAGGGCGAGATGACGTGGCTCGCGGCGATCGCGGCGGATGGGAACGTCGTCGTGCCAACCCCGGTCCCGGCTCGCGACGGGTCCCTCGCGGTCGAAGCGGGGGCGGCGGGTGTGCCGGGGGTCCGCACCGTCGCCGTGTTCGGGTGGATCGAGGGCGAGCGACTCGCGAACGCCATGACCGAGAGGAACCTCGAGTCCTACGGAGAGGTGGTGGCGAGGCTCCATGCGCAGGCGAAGGACTTCGCACCTCCGGCGGGCATGAAGACCTGGGACTCGCCCTACCCGTTCCTCGAGCCCGAGGTGCTGTTCGGTGCGGACCATCGACCGACGGTGGGCGAGGCGCGGGGGACGTTCGAGCGAGCGAAGCGCGCCAGTCTCGAGGCGATCGACCGGCTGGTCGGCAGCGAACCCCCCCGCATGATCCATGCCGACCTGCATCAGGACAACGCGTTCGTGCGGGCGGACGGGTCGATCGCGATGCTGGACTTCGACGACTGCATGCTCGGTTGGCCCGTGCAGGATCTCGGGATCACCGTGTTCGAGCTCGCCGGCCGCGACGACTTCGATCGGCTCGAGGCGGCGTTGCGTCGCGGCTACGAGCGCGTGGGCGATTGGCCGGAACGGGTCCCTGGAGAGGTCCGGGTCTTCGCGGCCGACCGATGCCTGATGTTCGCGAACTACGTCGTGCAGGATCATGACCCGGGATACCGGGCACGGGCGTCGCGTCTGGTCGCCGAGTGGGCCGACGAGATCGAGCGGCTCCTCGGCTGACCCTGATGCTGCACGAACGATCCGGGCCTCGCGCGTCGATCGTCGCCGCGTTCGCCGTCCACGCGACGGTGTCCGGGAGCCTCGGCCCGAGGCTGCCGGCGATCAAGGCGCAGGCGGGGCTGTCCGACGCGGCGCTGGGCTCGGCCCTCGTGGGGTTCGCTGCCGGCTTGTTCGTGGGGACGCGGCTCGCATCCTGGCCGATCCGCCGGTTCGGCAGCCGCGCCACGCTGCGGATCGGCATCCCGGTGTTCGCGGTTTCCCTGATCGGCCCGGCGCTCGCTCGGGACCTCGCCTCGCTCACGCTCGCCCTCGTCGTGATGAGCCTCGCCGCAGGGCTGCTCGACGTCGCGATGAACGCGAACGCGGTCGTCGTCGAGCGGTCGGCCGGCACGCCGATCATGTCGGGCATCCACGGCGTGTGGAGCGCCGGCTTGCTCGTCGCCTCGATCGTCGCGGCCGGTTCGGCCGCCCTCGGCATGGGTCCACTGCCGCAGTTCGTCGTCGTCGCGGCGGTGCTCGTGCCGTTGAGCGTCCCCCTGCTCCGCGGGTTGATCGGGGATCGGGAGGATGCGCCCACCGAAGCGGTCCCGCGTTCTCGGCGCCGGGTCCCGTGGACGAGCGTCCTTCCGCTCGGGGCGATCGGCTTCTGTTCGTTCCTCGGGGAAGGCGCTATGCACGACTGGAGCGCGCTGTATCTGCGTGAGCCCCTCAGGACGAGCCAGGCGATCGCCGCGCTCGGATTCACCGGCTTCGCGCTGGGGATGACCGTCTCACGGTTCCTCGCCGACCGGTGGTCGACGCGGTTCGGGCCCGTGGCGCTCGTTCGTGCCGGCGGCCTCGTCGCCGCCGTCGCCCTCGCTGTCGGTCTGCTCGTCCCCCAGCCGGCGGTCGCGATCGCGGGGTTCACCGTGCTCGGCGCCGGACTCGCACCGGTCGTGCCGACCGTGTTCAGCGCGGCCGGCAACCTCGGGCACGGCAGCGGGGCGACCGCGCTCGGCTGGGTGGTGACGATCAGCTACCTGGGCGGCATCCTCGGTCCGGGGCTGATCGGGTTCATCTCGGGATCCCTCGGGCTCCGCGCGGCGCTCTCCCTGCCCGTCGTGCTCGCGTCCGTGATCGTGGCCCTCGCCGGCCGGGTCGGGACGGCGCAGCGGGCGACGGGGCGTTCTCGGGGACCGTAGCCGCGGCAGCGCGACGAGCGGCCGGCTCTGTCCGGCTACGCGGACCCGGCCGATCCGCCCGGCCCGCCGAGCCGTTCGAGGATCTCGTCGTGCAGCAGGCCGTTCGACGAGATCACGCTCCCGCCGTGGCGCGGCGGCGAACCGTCCATCTGGGTGACGCGACCGCCGGCTTCCTCGACCACGATCCGGATCGCCGCGTAGTCCCAGACGTTCAGCTCGGGCTCGATCATCGCCTCGCCGGCGCCCCGGGCCACCAGTGCGTGACCCCAGAAGTCCCCGACGCCCCTGGTGCGAGCGGCCGCGCCGAGGAGCGCCAGTGCGCCGTTCCCCGGTGCATCGAGCCACGACCGGACCTCGGCGAAGAACAACTGGGCGTCCCCGAGGCGGTCGATCCCGCTCACGCGGATGGCCCGGCCGTTCATGCGTGCGCCTCCTCCACGGACGGCCTGGTACCGCTCACCGATCGCCGGCGCGTTCACGATCCCCAGCACGAGCTCGCCGTCGACCTGCAACGCGATCAGGGTCGCCCAGATCGGGATGCCGCGGGCGAAGTTCTCGGTGGCGTCGATCGGGTCCACGATCCAGACGCGTCCGGCGTCGCGATCGTCGCCGCCTTCCTCCTCGCCGAGCACGTGGTCGTCGGGGAACGCCGCCGCGATCTGTTCCCGGATCATCGTCTCGATCGAGGTGTCGGCCTGGGTCACCACCGTGCGGTCGGACTTGCGGCGGATCTCCAGCCCGTCGCCCAGATAGAGCCCCATGCCGATGTCGCCGGCACGGTCGGCGAGGCCGTTCGCGAAGGCCAGCTCGTGCGCGAACACGGGGCCGAGCCTAGCGCCATCGGCCGGGCCGGCGGCATGGACCTTCGGCCGACGCCTGCCCGGATCGATCTCGGGTAGCCTGACTGGACCCATGCAGACGACCGTCGAGAACACCGAGAAGCACACCGTGAAGCTCACCGTCGAGATCCCTCCCGACGAGTACTCGAAGGAGCTCGACGCCACCTACAAGAGCATCGCGAACCAGGTGAAGATCCCTGGGTTCCGCAAAGGCAAGGTCCCCAAGCAGATCATCGATGCCCAGATCGGCCGCGATGTGGTGCGCGACGAGTTCCTCGAACACGCCGTGCCCCAGTTCTACCGGCAGGCCGTGTCCGACCAGGACCTGGCGCCGATCGCCGATCCCGACATCGACCTCGAGGGCTTCGCCGACGACGCGCCGCTCGTGTTCACGGCCACGGTCGAGGTGCGTCCACGCCTCGAGCTCTCCGAGGCCGATTACTCCGGGTTGCGCGTCACCGAACCCGGTGTCGCGGTGGCCGAGAGCGACATCGACGAGTGGATCGACCGCCTCCGCGAGCGCTTCGCGGAGCTCGAGCCGGCCGACCGGCCCGTGATCGACGGCGACTACGTCACGATCGACGTGAAGGCGCTCGCGGGCGACGAGGAGATCGACGCCCTTACACGCACCGACTACCTCTACTCCGTGGGCTCGGGGGAGTTCGGCGGCGCGCTCGATCAGCAGTTGCCCGGCACGAAGCCCGGCGACATCTTGAAGGTCTCCGAGGAGATGGGTCCCGGGGCAGGCGAGGACCTCCAGGGCGTGATGGCCGACCTCACCGTGCTGGTCAAGGACGTGAAGGCGCGCAAGCTCCCCGATACCGACGACGACTTCGCGAAGACGGCTTCGGAGTTCGACACGATCGAGCAGCTCCGTGACGACCTGCGCACGCGGCTGGGCGAGATGAAGGAACGCGAGGCGACCGCCGCCGTGCGGGACCGCGTGCTCGACGCGATGATCGACTCGATCGATGTGGACATCCCCGAGACGTTGATCGACGACGAGACGGAGCATCGCGTCGCGCACGCGAAGGAGCGCGCGGAGCGCGCCGGTCTCACGATCGAGGACCTGCTCGAAGCGCAGGGGTGGGACGAGGACCGGCTGCGTCAGGATTCCCGCGATCACGCGATCAGGGCGATCAAGGCGGACCTCGCCCTCGAGGGAGTGGCCCGGGCGGAGAAGATCGAGGTCGGGGCCGAGGACCTGGGGACCGAGATCAACTCTCTCGCAGAGGCATACGGGCGCGATCCGAAGGAGCTCGCGAAACAGCTCGAGCGCACCGGTCAGATCGTGACGCTGGCCGGGGATATCATCAGAGGCAAGGCCCTCGATCTGCTGGTCGAGCGTGCCGAGGTCGAATCAGAAGGAAGCGACGACGCCGCCGCCGAGGCGGCCGGCGGCGAGGGCGATATCGAGACCCCAGACGACTCCGAGGAGACGCCATGACCGAGATGCGATCGAACATCAACGCCAACGACTACCTGGTGCCCGTGGTCGTCGAGCAGACGAGCCGAGGTGAGCGCTCGTTCGACATCTACTCCCGGCTGCTGAAGGAGCGCATCGTCTTCCTCGGCACCCCGATCGACGACAACGTCGGCAACCTGATCATGGCGCAGCTGCTGCACCTGGAGTCCGAGGATCCCGACAAGGACATCCACCTGTACATCAACTCGCCGGGCGGCGTGATCACGTCGCTGTTCGCGATCTACGACACCATGCAGTACATCAAGCCCGACGTGTCCACGATCGTGATGGGCCAGGCCGCGAGCGCAGCCGCCGTGTTGCTGCTGGCCGGCGCGTCCGGCAAGCGCTTCGCCCTGCCGCACTCCCGCGTGCTGTTGCACCAGCCGCACGGCGGCGCCGAAGGGCAGGCGGTCGACATCGAGATCCAAGCCAAGGAGATCGTCCGGTCGCGAGAGCTGCTCGACCATCTGATCTCGCAGCACACGGGCCAGGCCCTCGAGAAGGTCACGAAGGACACCGACCGAGACTTCATCCTCACGGCCGAGGAGGCCAAGGACTACGGCGTGGTCGACGAGATCATCACCACGCGCGGCATCGCCGAGCTTGCCAGCGCGGGGGCCAGCGCCGTGTGATGATTCGCTCGACAGTTCCCGGCCGGGCCTGCGTGCCCGGCCGTTCGGTCCGTCGGAGAGGGAAGAGAGGCAGATGGCGAAGTTCGGGGATTCCGACCTGCTGAAGTGCTCCTTCTGCGGGAAGAGTCAGAAGCAGGTGAAGAAGCTGATCGCCGGCCCCGGCGTGTACATCTGCGACGAGTGCATCGACCTCTGCAACGAGATCATCGAGGAGGAGCTCTCCGAGACGACCGAGCTGAAGCTCGACGAGCTGCCCAAGCCGCAGGAGATCTTCGGGTTCCTCGACGAGTACGTGGTCGATCAGGAGCGCGCCAAGAAGGTGCTCTCGGTTGCCGTCTACAACCATTACAAGCGCATCCAGGTCGGGGTGAAGGACGGCGACGTCGAGCTCCAGAAGTCCAACATCATGATCCTGGGGCCGACCGGGTGCGGCAAGACCTACCTCGCCCAGACGCTCGCCCGCATGTTGAACGTGCCGTTCGCGATCGCCGACGCCACGGCGCTCACCGAGGCCGGCTACGTCGGCGAGGACGTCGAGAACATCCTGCTCAAGCTGATCCAGGCGGCCGACTACGACGTCAAGAAGGCCGAGACCGGCATCATCTATATCGACGAGATCGACAAGATCGCGCGCAAGAGCGAGAACCCGTCGATCACGCGAGACGTGAGCGGCGAGGGCGTGCAACAGGCGCTGCTGAAGATCCTCGAAGGCACCCAGGCGAGCGTGCCTCCGCAGGGCGGGCGCAAGCACCCGCACCAGGAGTTCATCCAGATCGACACCACCAACGTGCTCTTCATCTGCGGCGGCGCGTTCGCCGGGCTCGACAAGATCATCGAGAGCCGCATCGGCCGCAAGGGCATCGGTTTCGGCGCCGAGGTGGTCTCTCGCGACGAGAAGGACATCGGCGAGCTGTTCGCCCAGGTGCTGCCCGAGGACCTGTTGAAGTTCGGCCTCATCCCCGAGTTCGTCGGCCGGCTCCCGGTGATCACGAGCGTCGACAACCTCGACGAGGATGCCCTCGTCGACATCCTCACGAAGCCGAAGAACGCGCTCGTGCGCCAGTACCAACGGTTCTTCGAGTTCGACGGCGTCGAGCTCGAGTTCAAGGACGACGCGCTGCGCGCGATCAGCGAACAGGCCATCATGCGGGGCACCGGCGCCCGCGGTCTGCGCGCCATCATGGAAGAGGTGCTGCTCAACGTGATGTACGAGCTGCCCTCACGCGAGGACGTCACGAAGTGCCTCGTCGACAAGGACGTCGTGCTCACCGGCGTGAACCCCACCCTCGTTCCGCACAAGCCGTCGAAGAAGCGCGGCGAGCGCCAAGAGAAGACCGCCTAGCTCGAGGCGTCCTTCGGCCGCGAGACGCTGCCCCTGCGGGTCCGGTTTCGGTCCTGCGCATCCCTGCGGTCGAGGATGCTGGAACTCGAGCCGTTCGCGTTCCATGATTCCCCGACGGGCGTATCGCCCGAGTTCGCAGACAAGGGGGAACCGATGGACGACGAGATCCGCCGAGAGGCGACCGGGTTCGCGAAGAACTGGTGGTTGTTCCTGATCACCGGGCTCGCCTGGCTGCTGATCGGTGTGCTGGTGCTGCGATTCAACATCACGTCGGTCGCCACGGTCGGCATCTTGTTGGGCGTGATGTTCCTGGGCGCGGCGATCAACGAGTTCCTCGCCTCGACCACGGTCTCCGGTGGGTGGAAGTTCGTGCACATCGCGCTGGGCGTGCTGTTCGTGCTGGGGTCGCTCTGGGGGTTCTTCCGGCCGATCGACACGGCGTTCGCGCTCGCGTCGGTGCTGGGGTTCCTGCTCGTGCTGATGGGCACGATGCACATCGTCGGGTCGGTGCTGTCGAAGGAGCTGAACCCGCTGTGGTGGCTCGGCCTCACCGTGGGCATCCTGGAGATCCTGCTGGCGATGTGGGTGTCGCAGCAGTACTACGACGCGCGCATCGCGTTGATCCTGATCTGGGTCGGGTTCATGGCGATCTTCCGAGGCATCGCCGAGATCGTGATGGCCTTCGAGCTGCATCACGCGAAGAAGAGCCTGGAGCCGGCCTGAGTCGCTCGATCCGTTCGAGCGCCGTCGTCTCGGCGGCGCTGGGGCTGACGCTGACCGTGTCGGCCTGCGCGGCCGACGAGTCGGCGGGCGACGGCGACGGGCCATCGATCGCCGGTATCACCTGGATCCTCGAACTGGCGTCGGCCGAGGCGTTGATCGACGAGGTCGTGCCGCCCGAAGCTCGGGCCACGATCCGCTTCGAGCCCGATGGCACGGTCGGGGGATCGTCGGGGTGCAACATGTTCGGTGGCACCTACACGGTCGGAGACGAGGGGGCGCTCTCGATCGAGCCGGGAGCGATGACCGAGATGGCGTGTGAGGAGCCGCTGATGCGGCTCGAAGCCGGCTACGTCGCCGCGCTGGCCGCGGTCGACTCCTCCGAGCTCGTCGACGAGGGTGAGGGTCTCGTGCTCGCCGGGGCGGAGACCCCCCTCGCCTACACCGCCGAGCGTCCCGTGGCCCTCGAGGGAACCCGATGGCAGGTCAACGGCATCGCGATCGGTGGCGACGCCGTCTCGTCGACGATCGCGGGGACCGAGGCCGACATCACGCTCGACGCCGGTGCCCTGACGGGCACGGCCGGCTGCAACCGGCTCACGGGCTCCTACTCCGTCGACGGGGGCGCGAGCGAGGGCTCGATCTCGTTCTCGGACATCGCCACGACGAGGAAGCTCTGCGAGCCCGACGTGATGGAACAGGAGCGGCAGATCCTGGCGGCCCTCGAGGCCGCCGCGAGCTACTCGATCGAGGGGTCGACGATGTCGCTGTCCGACGACGGGGGATCGTTCCTGCTCTCGCTCGTCGAAGCTTGATCGGCGGACTTCGGGCTCTCGAGCAGGGAGTAGGTGCGTCGCCGTTCATCGACCGAACCGAGCTCCTCGAAGAGGGCATCCGCGGCTTCGAGCCGACCTCGGCGTTCCTCGTCGAGCCCGTCCACCCCGAGCGCCTCGGCGATCGCGCGGTCGACGCGTGCGGCCTCCCACGCCGCTCCCTGTTCGAGGAACCCCACACGGGCGTGCTCAAGGATCGCGACGCCCTCCTCGGTCGCTCCGTCGCGACATGCGGCGAGACCTGCGAGCCGGTCGGCGAACAGGCGCGAACCGACCAGGTCTCCATCGTCGGCGGCCTTGCGGATCTCCCTCAACACCTCGTCGACCCGGTCCCATGCGCGGGCCGCCGGCACCCACTCGCACATCGCCTCGAAATGGAGGGCTCCCGCGAGGCGCCATCCCGGCGGGCGATCGTGGAAGCGGGACGATGCCTCCTCGAGCGAGCCTCGCGCCACGAGCACCCGCGTCACGTACGACCAGATGCGCATGCCGACGCCCCCCGCCTGTTCCTCGAGCCGACGGAGCAGATCGAGCAGCCGGTCGGATTCCGCTCGTTCTCCTCGCAGGGTGTGGATCAGCGCCACGATCGCGAAGGCGTTGAACACGTAGTAGGGCGGATCGTCGGCGCGGTCTCCGAGCATCTCCTTCGCCTCGCGGAACCACCGCATGGCGTCGTCCCATCTCCCCACCCGGAAGTGCCCTTCCGTCAGCCATGCCAGCACGTGGAGCCGGGAGTTGATGGCGACGTCGACGGCCGCCTGGCCGGCCGTCGCGTATCGGACGACGTCGGACCAGCGGCCGGCCTCGCCGCTGCACCACGCCATCATCGCGTAGACGTCGCCGACCTCGACCGGGTCACTCAGCCGTGGGATGAGGGGCAGCCGCCGAGCCTGGATCTCGAGCGCACGACCGTAGTGGCCGCGACGCAGCGACGCTGCGACGGCCTGATCGAGGGCGCCCGAGGCGAGGTCCGCGTCATCCAGCCGGATCGCCATGTCGGCCGCTTCCAGGCCGAGCGCCTCCATGCGATCGAGATCGTCGTCGGAGAATCCGATCGCGGGGAACGCGAAAGGCCATGAGGCCTGGTTGCCGAGGAGCTGCGCCCGTTCCCGGCTGTCACCCGAGGTGAGATGTTCCAAGCCGATCTCGAGGAGGCGCCGCACCTCCGGCTCGGAGGGTGCCATCCGCATCGACCCGGGCCAACGCGTCGCGATCTCGACGCCTCGAGCGCACAGGTACGCGAGGCGCTGGGCATCGGGTGGCCCGGCGTCGAGCTCCGCCTCGACGGCCGACGTGTAGCCGCGCCACGCCTCGTCGCCGTCGTAGTCGTTGAAGTACGCCTCCGCACTCTGCTCGTACGCTAGCGAGCGTTCCCGAGGCGTCGTGGCCAGGTCGACAGCTTGCGCGGCCAGGTGCTCGGCTTTGCGAAGGGCGTACCGTCGCCCGGCGTCGCGCGCGGCCTGCAACGTCCGTTGGAAGGCTTGAAGGCGAAGCGGCTCGGCCGCCGTGGTGGCAACGCCGCTCGCCGACCTGTGCGCCGAGGACCAGTGGTAGGCGAGCAGCTCGGCGAACTCGGGCGCACGGTCGCCGACCGTGTCCTCGAGCCAGGAAGCGATCGCCGCGTGCGCAGCGGAGCGGTCACGCTTGGGCAGGGTCTCGTAGGCCACGTCGCGCGTAAGCACGTGCTTGAACGTGAACTCGGCCTCACCACCCAGCGACGATCCCAGTCGGGCGCGCACGAGGTCGCGCTCCTCGAGCGTGGCGAGTGCGTCGGACAGCCGAGCAGCCTCGCCGTTCAGCAGCCTGCTCAGGGCACCCGGCCAGAAGACCCGGCCGACGACCGCGGCCGCTTGCAGCACCCTGCGATGCGGTGGATCGAGCAGGTCGATGCGCGCGGCGAGCACGCCCTGGACGGTGTCGGGGATCATGACCTGCGCCACGTCGTCGGTCGCCCGCCAGCGCCCGTTCACGAGCCGAACGGACCCGTTATCCACCAGCTGCCGGACGATCTCCTCGAGGAAGAACGGGTTCCCCTCGGCCTTGTCCAGGATGCGGCGATGCACCGAGGCAGGGAACCCCTCGACATCGAGCAACGACCGCATGAGCAGCTCGGCGTTCCGTTCGTCGAGAGGATCGAGAGCGATCGCGGAGTAGTTCCGCTTGCCGCCACCCCACTCCGGCCGACTCACCGTGAGCTCGGGACGAGCCGGGCAGATGATGGAGACGCCGCCTTCCACGCGGTCCGCGAGGTCCTCGAGCAGGTCGAGCATGGCCGGGTCGGCCCAGTGGATGTCCTCGACGACCACGATCAACGGTCCTTGGTCCGCGAGGGCGGAGAACAAGGCTCGCCACGCACCGTGCATCTCTCTGCGTACCTGCTTCGGTTCGACGGTCGACAGTGCCACATCCGGGTCTTCGAGGCCGATCGTGAAGGCGAGCGCGCCCGGAGCGCGGACCGGATCCACGGCCCCCGACAGCAACGGCCCTGCGACATCGCGGATCTTGCCGAGGGCGACCGCCGGGGGATCGGTGTCGGCGATGCCCGCGACGCCTCGCAGGATCTCCGACAACGGCCAGTACGTGATGCCGTCCCCGTAGGGCAGGCAACGGCCGCGGAGCACCCGAGGCGGTTCGTCCTGCGACTCGGCCCAACGGACGAACTCCTGGGTGAGCCGGCTCTTCCCGACACCTGGGTCGCCATAGATCGTCACGACGTGCGGACGCCGCTCGAGTGCGGAACGCCGGTGCATCGTCCGCAGCAGATCCAGCTCTGCGTTCCGGCCGACCATGGGGGCGCTCAGGACCACGTCGGCCGTCTCGCCGGACCCACCGAGCACCGGCGAGGCGGCGACGGGCTCGGTCCTGCCCTTCAGCGCGAGATCCCGGCGCTCGCCGAACCGGAACCCCCGCACCGCTCGACGGGTGCGCTCCGCGGCGAGGATCTCGTCGGGCTCGGCGGCCGACTGCAGGCGTGCGGCGGTGTTCACGACGTCGCCGGTGACCATCGGGTCACCGGGAGCTGCCCCTCCCGTCGCCAGCACCGGTCCGGTGTTCACGCCGATGCGCATGCGCATCGAGAGACCGTGCGTCGCTGCGAGCTGGTCGTTGACGTCCCCGAGGCGCCGCCGCATGCGCAAGGCGGCGCGCAGGGCCCGGGCCGGGTCGTCCTCGTGGGCGGCGGGGACGCCGAACGCGGCCATCACCGCGTCGCCGATGAACTTCTCCACGGTGCCGCCCTCGGCCTCGATCTCCTCGCGCATCGCCCCGAAGTACGTGGCCATCACGTCCTGCAGCTGCTCCGGGTCGAGCCGCTCGCCGATCGTCGTGGAACCGGTCACGTCGGCGAAGAGCACGCTCACGACCCGGCGCTCCTCGAGGGGACCCGAGGTCGTATCGGCGTGGTCGACGGGGGTTCCGCAGGCCGGGCAGAACCTCGCCTGGGACGGCAGTTCCGCGCCGCACGCGACGCACTCCACGAACAGTGGAGCGCCACAGGTGGAGCAGAACCGCGCGTCCGCGTCGTTCGCCGCGCCACAGGCTGCGCAGGGAGCCATCGGCGCGAGTCTAGGGCCGTTCCGTAGACTGCGCCCCATGAGCGTGCCCGAGAAGCCGTCGCTCGACGGCCTTGAAGCCAAGTGGGACGAGTGGTGGGAGGCTGCGGGCACCTACCGGTTCGATCGATCGAAGTCGCGCGAGGAGATCTTCGCGATCGACACCCCCCCTCCCACGGCCAGCGGATCGCTGCACATCGGCCACGTGATGTCGTACACGCACACCGACCTGATCGCGCGATACCGTCGCATGCGCGGGTACGAGGTCTTCTATCCCATGGGATGGGACGACAACGGTCTGCCCACGGAACGGCGGGTGCAGAACTACTTCGGGGTCCGGTGCGACCCCTCCCTGCCGTTCGATCCGGCGTTCGACGTCTCGACCCTCGAGCGGCCCGACGACGCCCCGGTCGCGGTGAGCCGTCCCAACTTCATCGATCTCTGCACACGGTTGACCGCCGAGGACGAGAAGGCGTTCGAGATGCTGTTCAGACGGCTCGGTCTCTCCGTCGACTGGGAGCAGACGTACACGACGATCGGCGAGGTCTCGCGGCGTGCGTCGCAGCGCGCCTTCCTGCGGCTCGTGCGAGGCGGAATGGCCTACACGGCCGACGCGCCCACGATGTGGGACGTCGACTTCCGCACCGCGGTCGCCCAGGCTGAGATCGAGGACCGTGAGGTCGGCGGCGTCTACCATCGCGTCGCGTTCGATCTGGAGGACGGGTCGGGCCGCGTCGAGATCGAGACCTCGCGTCCCGAGATGATCCCGGCATGCGTCGCCTTGGTCGTGAACCGCGACGACGATCGGTACGCATCACTCGTCGGCACGACGGCCCTCACGCCCGTGTTCCGGGTGCCGGTGCCGATCGTCGCCCATGAGCTCGCCGATCCCGAGAAGGGCACCGGTGCGGCACAGATCTGTACGTTCGGCGATGCCACCGACGTGGTCTGGTGGCGCGACCTGGGGCTTCCCGCACGGGTGGTGATCCGACGCGATGGAACGCTGGCGGCCGGGCGGTTCGGCGAGGCCGGCTGGGAGTCGCGCGACCCCGAGGCCGCCAACGCCGCGATGGCACGGCTCGAGGGCAGATCCGCCAAGCAGGCGCGGAAGGAGATCGTGGAGCTGCTCCGCGAGGGTGGCTGGCTCGCCGGTGAGCCCGAGCCCGTGCAGCACGTGGTGAAGTTCTACGAGAAAGGGGAACGTCCCCTCGAGGTGATCTCCACCCGGCAGTGGTTCGTGAAGACCCTGGAGCTCCGCGAGGCCCTGCTCGAGCGAGGCCGACAGATCTCCTGGCACCCCGGGTACATGGGCTCCCGGTACGCCAGCTGGGTCGAAGGGCTCAACCAGGACTGGGCGATCAGTCGGCAACGCTACTTCGGCGTGCCGTTCCCGGTGTGGTTCCCGGCGGACGACGCTGGTGAGCCCGTGTACGACCAGCCGATCCTCGCCGAGGAAGCCGCGCTGCCGATCGACCCCCAAGACGACGTGCCGCCCGGCTACTCCGCCGAGCAGCGAGGTCAGCCCGGTGGGTTCATCGGCGACCCCGACGTGATGGACACCTGGGCGACGTCCTCGCTCACCCCGCAGATCGCCGGCCGATGGGAGGACGACCCAGACCTGTTCGAACGGCTCTTCCCGATGGACCTGCGGCCCCAGGCGCACGACATCATCCGAACGTGGTTGTTCTACACGGTGCTCCGAGCACATCTCGAGCACGACTCCTTGCCGTGGACCAACGCGGCGATCAGCGGCTTCGTGCTCGACCCGGACCGCAAGAAGATGTCGAAGTCGAAAGGCAACGTGGTCGTTCCGACCGAGGTGTTCGAGCAGCACTCGTCAGACGCCGTTCGCTACTGGGGCGCGAGCGCCCGGCTCGGGTACGACGCAGCGTTCGACGAGCAACAGATGAAGGTGGGCCGCCGGCTCGCGATCAAGATCCTGAACGCGTCCCGGTTCGTGCTGTCGATGGAAGCCGAGCCCGGACCAGTGACCCAACCGGTCGACCGCTCGATGCTGCGCCGGCTCGCCCACGTCGTCGGCGAGGCGACGGCCGCCCTCGATGCCTACGAGCACTCCAAGGCCCTCGATGCGGTCGAGCGGTTCTTCTGGGGGTTCACCGACGACTACCTGGAGCTCGTGAAGCAGCGCGCGTACGGTGCGCACGGCGCGGAGGCCGCCGCGTCCGCGATCGGTGCGCTGCGGA
>DASZOO010000067.1:0-8729 GCA_035550775.1 Actinomycetota bacterium
CACGGTCAGCGCACTCTCCAAGTCCTACTCGGTCACCGGATGGCGGGTCGGCTGGGCGATCGCCCCGCCGCCGCTGATGGCGGGCATCCGGCCGACCCACGACTTCCTCACGGTGGCGGCGCCGGCCCCGCTGCAGATCGCGGGCATCACGGCGATGCAGCTGCCCGCGAGCTACTTCGAGCGCATGCGCGCCGACTACGCCGAGCGGCGCGACGTGATGCTGCGCGTGCTCGCCGAGAGCGGGTTCGAGATCGCGCGGCCGCCCGAGGGCGCGTACTACGTGATGGCCGACTGCTCACATCTGGGTCTCGGCGACGACGTCGCGACGGCGCGCCACCTCGCCCAGCACGTGGGGGTCGCGACGGTGCCCGGCTCGTCGTTCGTCTCCGATCCGGCCGACGGTGCGCACCTGCTGCGGTTCGCGTTCTGCAAGCGCGTCGAGACGCTGGAAGAGGCGGGGAAGCGCCTGCGAGCGGGACTCGGACGGACCGGTCGGTAGTCTCGACTGGACTAGTAGCCCATGCGCACCACGCCGTCGACCGCGATCCGAACGATCACGCGCTGCTGATCGGGCCGGTGCCCGTCGTAGACGTCGGCGCCCGTGTACTTCTTCGCGAGGAAGTCGATGTGCGCGTCGGCGCCTTCGTGCTCGAAGCCCGTGACGTGGCCCCGCAGCATCAGCTGGCGGTACGGCTCGTGACGATCGAACAAGCAGATCGCGACTCGTGGGTCGCGGCGCATGTTCTCGGACTTGGTGCGGCCCTCCGCGGTGTTGACGAGGATCGTGTCGTCCTCGACGTGGATCCAGACCACGGAGGCCTGCGGCCCGCCGTCGGCCATCACGGTCGCGAGGCTCGCGAAGTTCGGGGCGCTCAGCAAGGCGCGGTCGGCGTCGTTCAGCGTCGTGTCGCGTCGGCGATCGTCGGTCATGGTCACCATGCAACCACGGGCGGCGCGTCGCCGTCCCGCCTCTCGATCAGCGATCCGCGCGGCGGCGCTCGTCCACCAGGGCGATCGACTCGAAGCCGTGGGCGGCGATGTCGGCGAGGGTCACCGAGCTCATCGCGTCCTGGATGCCTGGTCTGAGATCGATCCACCGGAAGTGCAACGGGCACGGATGCGCCTCGTCGCATTCCTCGCGCCAGAAGATGCACGTCTCCCAGATCGCCCCTCGGCCCTCGACCGCCTGCACGATCTCGTCGAGCCCGATGTGCTCGGGAGTGCGCGCGAGGACGTATCCCTTGCCGCGCTGGGACCGAAGCACGCCGCCGATCGCGAGGGAACGCATGATCTTCGATAGGAACGGCGCCGGCAGGTGCGCGCGCTCCGCGATCTCGCCGGCCTCGACCATGCGACCCGCCGGGGCCGACGCCAGCACGACGAGGGCCTCGATCGCGTACCGGCTCTCGCGTGCGAGTCGCATCGTCAGCTCCTGAGGTCGGTCAGTTCCCGGGGTCGGCTAGAGATCCTTGCGTGGCAGCGCCCATCGCGCAACCCCCAGCGGCATCAGCGTCCACGCCACGAGGGAGGCGGCGAGCAGGGCGACCGCCCCCCAGCGTCCGAAGGTGCCGACGAGGTAGGCCCCGAAGGGTCCGAGCGCCGTGCCCTCGAAGTTGGTGCCGAGCAGCGCGAGGATGCGGCCCGCTTCCAGCGGGTTCGCCAGGACCGCCGCGAGGAGCCCGGTGGGCCCCAGGTGCACGCTCGGCGCGAGGGCCGCGAGGGCCAGGTCCACGCCGAGCGAGAGCACGATCCACAGACCGACCGCGAGCGTCAACGCTTGCACGCGGTTCGAGACGAGCGAGGAGATCGCGACGCCGATCGCCACGCTCGCCGCGCCGACGCCGAGCGTCGCTCCGATCAACGTGACGAGCGCGGGCACGTCGCTCGCGGTCGCGACGCCGGCGATGATCAGCATCGCGACACCGAACCCGATGCCGAGGGTGGCGCACAGCGAGGCGGTGAGGCCCAAGAAGGCGCCGGTGGCCACCGCCGACCGGCGCAGCGGCTGGGCGCAGATCATCGCGAGCATGCCCTGCTCCCTCGCGCCGACGAGCGATCCGGCTCCCAGGAGCAGCCCCATGAGCGAGGGCAACAGCACGCCCAGGTTCACGAGCGTGGCCGAGGCCGGCCCGATACCCGACAGTCCGAGCTCACGCACCGTGCGGAAGGCGAGCAGCGTGACCACCACGCAGAGCAGGCCGAACACGACGGCCATCGTCAGGACCCACCGGGCGCGGACGGCGGTCCGGTACTCCCACGACGCGATGACCGAGACCGGACGAGCGCTCACGAGCATGCCTCCGCGTCGTCGCGCCCGAACGCGTGCACCACGGTCGCTCGGTCGCCGCTGAAGTCCTCCTCGCGGACGAGCCGGCCGTCGTCGAGGAACAGGCCCACGTCGGCGACCTCACGCAGCTCCGACGGCGACGGGCTCGACACGATCGCGGTCACGCCGTCCTCGCGCAACGCGCTCAGCACGTCCCAGAAGGCGGCGCGCCCTTCCTCGTCGAGGTTCGCGACGGGCTCGTCGAGCAGGAGCAGGCGTGGCGAGCCCAGCAACGCGACCGCGAGCGCCACGCGGTGGCGCTGACCCCCGGAGAGCTCGCGGATCGGATCGTCGTCGGCGCGCACGAACCCCGCGGGAAGCGGGATCCGCCGCGGATCCGCGTCGCGGAGCCGGGCGAACAGGTCGATCACCTCGCCGATCGTGGAATGCTCTGGCAGGGTCACGGTTTGCGCCAGGAACCCGACGCGCTCCCGGACCTCGTGCCCGTCGTGGAGGGGATCGCCCTCGAGCCGTGCGGTCCCGTCGAAGCGCGCGAGGCCGGCGAGGCACCGCAGGAGGGTCGACTTCCCGCTGCCGTTGGGTCCGCCGAGCGCGGCGATCGCTCCGGCCGGCAGCGTGAACGAGACGTCCTGCAGTCCCCAGCCGCCCCGGTAGACCTTGGTCAGTCCCGAGACCTCGAGGAACGGGGCGCTCATCGGTCGATCACCGCCCTGCGCGGCCGGCGTGCGCGCAGCAGGAGCCACCCGCACCCCAGCGTCAGCCCGAGGCCCGGGATCCACAGGGGCACGGCAGCGCCCCGGGGGTCGCCCCGGAGCGCGGGGCCGGGAGGCTCGACGAGGGGCGTCGCGTCGCGCACGAGGGGCTCGGACGATGCCCATCGGCTCTCCACCGAGGTCAGCAGCCGGAACGCCGGACCCGAGGCGAGGGCGAGCAGCAGCGGTTCCGAGGCCAGGAGGTCGCTCATGCGGCCGCTCTCGATGTACGGCAGGTCGCCGGTGCCGTCTCCCTCCGCGTCGAACCCCCCGTAGTCGCTCCAGTGGTTGCCCATCCCGTCCAGGCTCCAGACGGCCTGGGTCCGCCCGTGACCACCCAGCGTGACCTGGGTCGAGTTCTCGACGAACCCGTTGCCGACGACGACCGTGTCGGCGGCGGGCATCAGGAGCAGCCCGACGTGGTTCATCGCGATCGTGTTCCCGCGGATCAGGGTCGGGTCGCCACCGGTGCGCCCGGCGTCGTCGACGTGCAGCCCGACCCGGTTGTCGGCCACGACGTTGCGCTCGACCGCGACGCTGCCGACGTCCTTGACCAGGACGCCGAACCCGGTCGAGGGACTGCCGGACTCGATGATCGTGTTGCCGAGGACGGCGACGGGGCCTCCGTACATCAGCACCAACCCCGAGAGGTTCCCCTCGAGCAGGTTGGCCCGCACGGTGAGGTCTTCCGCGTACATGTCGTGCACCGCGTACCGGCTGTGCAGGATCTCGTTGCGCTCCAGGAGGACCCCCGCGCCGTAGGAGACGTAGATGCCGTCACGCGTCCGCTCGATCCTCGTGTCGCGCACGGTCGCTCGGGGCGCGTTCCACAGCCAGATGCCGTCACCACGGAGCTGTGCCTCGGTGCGCATCTGCGCCCCTTGGTCTCCGGACGCGTGCTGGCGGTGCTCGGCCGCCCCGGCGTCGGTCTCGGTCACGTGCTCCTCGCCGGCGATCACGCCCTGGCCGGTGATCGAGACGCCGTCGACGATGACGTCCTCGGAGAGGCGGACCGTGATGCCCATGTAGCTCTGCTCGATCGTCACGTCCTCGATCACGGCGCGGTCGGCGCGCTCGAGCAGCACGCCCGAGGGCGAGTCGACCGGACCGGCCGCCGATCGCCGGAGCGTGAGCCCCCGGAGCGTCACGTCGGGAGCCGTGACCGTGACGACCGATCCCTCGAGGTTCCCGTCGATCACGGGACGGCCCTGCCCCTCGAGCGTGACGGGTTCGTCGATCGTGATCGTGCCGACGTAGACCGCCTCCGGTACGAGCAGCGTGCCGCCCGGGGGGGTCTCCTCGATCATCACCTGGAGATGCTCGGCGGGCATCGAGACCATCCCCCCGGGCGTGACGACGTGATCGCCCTGCCCGTGCCCTGTGTGCTCGCCGGTGGTCTGCGCCGACGCCGGGGCGGCGGGAGCGACCAGCGCGATCGCCAGGGCGAGCGGGGCGAGGGCCCGGGGTCGTCTCATACCCGGCCCGCGCGCTCGAGGGCGTCGTACTCCTCGTCCGAGACGTAGACGGGTCGATGCTGCCACCGTTCGCGAGCCCGGCGCACGAGACCGGGAGCGAACGTCACGAGGAAGGCGGCCCCGAACAGGCACCAGATGGCGAGGCCGGGGAAGGCCCACGTCGTGAAGTTCAGCACCTTCGTCGGCCCGACCACGAGCGGGGTGAACGGGTCCAGGCGGATCGGCGCGTCGTGCTGCACCCCGTGGCCGTACTGGTACAGGCGGTACTGCACGTCGAGCAGGGCGCCGATCGGGATCAACCACAGCCCGAGCTTCGCGAGCCGCCCGATCGGATGGCGGGGCAGCGCCACCCCGAGCCCGACCGCGACGAGGGCCAGCACGATCGTGGGCGTCCACAGCGCCATCTCCGGCGCGTCCGAGGCCGTGAAGGCCTGCATGCCCACGTAGTGGTTGAGGTCGTTCACCTCGTCGATGTCGCCGGTCACGCCGTCGGCACTCGCGCTGAGCGAGAGCCCCTGCGGGTACTGCGGAGCGGTCAGGCGGGCCTCCCAGATCGGCAGCCGCCAGGCGAGCACGACGAGGACGGCGGCCGCGAGGCCCAGGACGATCCGCAGGCCGCGCTGCTCGCGGTTCGTCGCCGTCGCTTCCGCCATCCTCGTCGCCTCCCTTCTGCCGCTCGTCGTCTCTGCCGATCGTCAGGCGACGGTCAGCGTGCCGACCATCGTCGTGGGGTGGGACAGGCAGTTGTAGGTGTACGTGCCCGCCGGGAGCGCCGGAACCTCGTAGACGGCCGTGTCCGGCCCGGTGATCAGCTCGTTGCCCTCCGGTGCGAAGACCGGGGTTCCGGACGTGTCGTCCCCTTCGAAGATCTGCACGTTGTGAGGGATGCCCTCGTCCTGGTTGTCGAACGTGATCGTGAACGGCGTGTCCGCGGGCGCCGACAGGGTCGTCTCCGCGAACCCGTCGTTCGAGGCACCGACGGGCGCCGTGACGGTGAGCTCGGTGCTCGCGCCGCCGCCGCCGTCCGGGGCTTCCGTCTCGGTCTCACCCCCGCCGCCGCTGTCCCCGCCGTCGTCTCCACCGCCGCCGCACGCCGCGAGCGTCGCGGCGAGGAGCAGCGCCAGAACCAAGGTCATCCACTTCGACTTCATGCCAGCCGTCCTTCCTTCCGTCGTCCTCCGGTGCCGGTGGATCATGGGGCCACCTCCAGCCATCCCTGCATCTCCAGGTGGAGGGCAGAGCAGAACTCCGAGCAGTACATGCCGAACGTGCCGACCCTGGTGAGCGGCAGGTCGATGTTCACGACCTCGCCGGGGTCGATCGACGCCTCGATGTTGTACGCGGGGATCGCGAACCCGTGAGTGGCGTCGGGCGTCTGCTCGATGTTGGTCAGGTGCAACCGCAGGGTGTCGCCGCGCCGCGCTTCGATCACGTCGGGCGTGAAGTGCGAGCGCTGGGCGCTCATGTACACATGGAGGTCCTTGCCCCGGCGCTCCACCCGTTCCTCGCCTCCCGAGACCGCGAACTCCGATCGCGACCACGTCAGGGGGTCGGTGCCGGGATCGTAGACCTGGATCACGTGCTCGAGCTTGTCCCGGTGGATCATCTGCACGTAGTGGGGCTCGCCCATGCCGATCGGCATGTCGCCGAGGATCGTCAGCTCGGGGGCGGAGAGGTCCACCAGCTGGAAGTTCTGCGGGTGCAGCGTGCCCACGGGTGCGAAGCGGTCGATCGACCACTTGTTCAGCGCGACCATGTACTTGCCGGCCGGCTTGACCGTGTCGCCCTCGGCCGTGACGAGGTGCCCGATGTTGTAGTGCACGGGCAGCTTCTCCACGAGCTGGAACGCGTCGCCGTCGTGACCCGCCTTGGGCCCGAGGGTCCACTTCGCGATCGCCGTGTCGACGAACAGCGACGTGTAGGCGTGGCCCTCGTCGTCGAACTGCGAGTGCAACGGGCCGGCGCCGAGCTCGACCTGTGCCTCCAGCACCGAGTCGAGCTTGAGGATCGGCACGCCGAACGGGTCGGTGCCGTCGTAGTCCTGGTCGGCGATCGCCTGCCTGATGCGATCGGCCGAGTACACGTTGCCGTTCGGGTCGAGCTTGCCGCTCACGACGATGTAGTCGCCGGTCGGGCTCACGTCGACCCCGTGCGGGTTCCTCGGCTCGGGGGCGAAGTGCAGGATGCCCTCGCCCGCCGCCGCCTCGAGCGGGATCACGCGCATGCCGTTGAGCGTCTTCACGCCGGTGCCGGCGTTCACGAACTCCTCGGCACGCTGCCAGTCGATGATGTTGAGCAGGTCGTAGTCGTTCTTCGTGGAGGAGGCCTCCAGCGAGGCCGCCGGGTCGGCATGCCCGCCGTGCAGGTTGCCGCCGACCGCCATCTCGGTGTTGTAGGTGTTGATGAACCCCAGGCCGAAGCTCGCGAGCTTCCCGGCGTCGGCGAGGTCCTGGGTGTACGGCGGCAGCTCGATCTGGAAGCTCTCGTCGAGCAGGAAGCGCCCGGTCTCCTGGTCGATGCGCAGCCACGTCGAGAACCCGCGGAAGTCCTCCTTGTACCGAGACAGCGGCGCGTACCCGCTCTCGGTCACCGGGCTGGGCGTCATCGACGAGATGTGCACGTACTCCGTGCTCGGCGTGACGAAGCAGCCACCGTGCGAGGTCTGCAGGTTCGGGATGTCGAGGATCTGCTTGGTCTTGAAGTCGCGCAGGTCGACCATGCCGATGCGTCCGTTGGCGCGGTCGTTGATGTAGAGGAAGCGCCCGTCGTAGATGCCGTCGGTCTCGGAGATCGCCGGGTGGTGGGTGTCGCCCCAGCGGAGGTCCTCGCTCTTGGCGGGGTCCGAGCCCTCGGTCAACACTCGGTCGCCTTGGTCCGTGCCGTAGCCGTACCCCTGCCACGCGTTGGGTGTGAAGACGGGGATCTCCTTCAGCATGCGCATCGACGGCACGCCGATCACGTAGACGCTCCCGGAGTGCCCCCCGGAGGACATCAGGAAGTACTCGTCGAACTCCCCGCCGGGCACGTAGGTCTTCAGCGCCGCCTCGGCGGCCGGGCCGTCGAGCCCGCGCTCGCTCGCGATGCCGCTCAGGTCGCCGCCGGTTCCGGCTCCGAAGCCGACCCGCGCGCCGACCACGCCGACCGCCGCGCCGCCGACCATCATGCCGAGCGCCGCGCGACGCGACACGACCGGGCCGCGGCGCTTGATCGGCCGCTCGCTCGGGGGTGGCAGCTCCACGTGTTCCTCGTTCGTCGGGCCCTGTGGCTCGCCCTGGTCGCCCATCGCCGACCCCTCTCTCCGGACCGGCCCTCCAACAGACCGGTTCACTCCGTTGGTCGGGCACGACGGTAGCGGCAGCTCGCGTCCCGTTGGGCCGCCGAGGGTCCCGTCTCGCGTGGGACCATCGGACCATGTGGGTCCGATGGGATGCAGACAGGGTCGCGGGCGACGGAGGGGTCGTCGACCGTGGCGCCACCGGCGTCCGAGGTGGGAGATGATTCCCTCGAAAGGGGTGCGTCGATGAACAAGTACTTCTCGATCGGAGCCGCCTTCCTCGCGGCGGTGCTCATCGTCGTCGGGATCGTGGCGGTGAGCCCCGGGGACGGCGAGGCGTCGGGTGCGGCGGCCGCGGGCGACTTCCGCGTGCACGAGCCGAACGGCAACGTCGTCGAGGTGAACCTGGTCGCCCGCGAGACCACGCAGGAGATCGCTCCCGGCGTCGACTACCAGGTGTGGACCTTCAACGGGGTCACGCCCGCGCCGGTGATCCGCGTGAACCTGGGCGACACGATCCGGTTCACGCTGACGAACGACTCGTCGATCGGCATGCAGCATTCGATCGACTTCCACGCGGCGCTCACGCCGTGGAGCGAGAACTACCAGCCGGTCGACCCGGGCGAGACGCTCACCTTCGACTGGGTCGCGATGTACCCGGGCGTGTTCATGTACCACTGCGGGGTGGACCCGGTGCTGCAGCACATCGGCAACGGCATGTACGGGGCCATCATCGTGCAGACCGACGCGTTCCCGGCCGAGCGCGAGTTCGTGATGGTGGCGAGCGAGTTCTATCCGACCGCGAAGCCGATCGACGGCCAGTACGTGGGCGACTTCGACCGCATGAAGGCCGTCGATCCCGAGTACGTGGTCTTCGATGGCTTCGCGAACCGCTACCTCGACGCCCCGCTGCAGGTGCGTCCCGACGAGCCGTTCCGCAT
>DASZOO010000068.1:0-10232 GCA_035550775.1 Actinomycetota bacterium
GGGGCGAAGGCGGCCAACTTCCTCGACGTGGGCGGGGGCGCGAGCGCCGACCAGATGGCGACCTCGCTCGAGGTGGTGCTCAGCGATCCGGCGGTGACGGCGGTCTTCATCAACATCTTCGGCGGCATCACGCGCTGCGACCTCGTTGCCGAGGGGGTGCTCGGGGCGCTCGACCGCGTCGAGGCGAACGTGCCGCTGGTCGTGCGGCTCGACGGCACGAACGCGGAGGAAGGCCGCGCGATCCTCGCCGAGGCCGCTCACCCGCGCATCGTGCCGGCGGCGACGATGCTGGAGGCGGCCGAACGGGTGGCGGCCCTCGCGAACGGGCCGGGGAACGGAGCGGCGGCGTGAGCATCCTGGTCGGCGCCGACACCCGGCTCGTCGTGCAGGGGCTCACCGGCAAGGAAGGCACGTTCCACACGCTGCGCAACCGCGCGTACGGCACGAACGTCGTCGCGGGCGTGACCCCGGGCAAGGCGGGACAGGACGTCGAGGGCATCCCCGTCTTCGACACCGTGGCCGACGCCGTCCGGGAGACCGGCGCGAACACCTCGATGGTCTTCGTGCCTCCGCGGTTCGCCGCCGAGGCGATCCTCGAATCGGCGGATGCGGGCATCGACCTCGCCGTGTGCATCACCGAGGGCATCCCGGTCAAGGACATGGCCTCCGTGCACAGCTTCCTGCGGGGCCGCGACACGACGCTGATCGGGCCGAACTGTCCGGGCGCGATCTCGCCGGGCGTCGCCAACGTCGGCATCATCCCGCCAGAGGTGTGCCTGCCGGGTCGGGTCGGGTTCGTCAGCCGGTCGGGCACGCTCGTCTATCAGATCGTGCACGAGCTCACGCAGCGGGGCATCGGGCAGTCGACGTGCGTCGGCATGGGGGGCGACCCCGTGCACGGCATCGGCTTCATCGAGGCCCTGGCGATGTTCGAGGACGATCCCGAGACCGACCTGATGATCATGACCGGGGAGATCGGTGGCGACGACGAGGAGCGCGCCGCGGCCTACGTCGCCGAGCGCATCACGAAGCCCGTGGTCGCCTACATCGCCGGCTTCGAGGCCCCGCCGGGCAAGCGCATGGGTCATGCCGGCGCGATCGTGACCGGTTCGCAGGGCACCGCCGCCGCGAAGGCCGAGGCGCTGGAGGCCGCGGGGGTTCGGGTCGCCCGGACCCCGAGCCAGGTCGCCGAGCTGGTCCAGACGGCCCTGGCATGAGCCGGGCCGGCCCGGCTGCCGACGCGTCCCAGGCGACGGCCACCCGGGAGCTGCTCGGGGCGGTGCCCACCGCGGCCCTGCGCGGAACCCTGGCCGCGCTCGGAGCCGTCGCCCTGGGTCAGGTGCCGCCGCTCCTGGTCGACCTCGCCGGCGGCGGACTCGCGCCGGTGACGCAGCTGCGGGTCGGGTGGCTCTACACGATGGCCGGTCACGCGGTCGCCGTCACGGCGACCGGCTCGGGAGGATCGCTCGAGGGGCTGGGAGCCGGCGTGCTCGATCTCCGGCTGGGCATGCTCACGATCGCGGCCGTCGCCGCGGGGCTGGCGGCGGTCGGGGGGCGGGCGGCCGCGCGACGGGTCTCCGACGCCGGGGGCGTCCGCGTCCTCGCGGGCGCCCTGACCGCGGTGCCCTACGTCGCGCTGATCGGCATCGTGAACCTGGCCGTGGAGCTCCGGCTCCGCGACGCCGGCGGGGTGCTGCCGGCGTCCACGACGATCGAGGCCTCGGCAGCGGAAGGGTTCCTGCTGCCGGGAGCGCTCGCCCTGACCGCGGGGGCGCTCGGCGGATGGTCCGCCTCCTCGAGCTGGTCCGCACCGGCGGGCCTCGGGGTCCGGGCGGGGCTCCGCGCGTTCGCATGGGCGACCGGGCTGAGCCTGATCGGCCTCCTCGCGTTCGCGGCGCTCCGGCCCGACGGGCTCGATCGATACGTGCACGAGGTGACGTCGGCGGGACCGCGCCGCGCGGCGCTGATCCTCGGGCATCAGGCCCTCATGCTCCCCGACCAAGCGATGTGGGTGCTCGCGCCGTCGATGGGAGGCTGCGTGTCGTTGCGCGTGGATGCGGCCGCGCACGACGTGATCTGTTTCGACCGTCTCCCGCGCGGCCCCGATCCGGTGACGTGGCTCCTCACGGAGCTCGGCCGCGTTGGAGGGGTGCCGCGCACCGGACCGTCGCCCGCGGTGACCTGGCTGTTCCTCGCCGTGCCGATCGCGGCGATCGCGCTGGGGTTCCGCACCCGCGGCGCGGTCGTGCCGGCGCGCTCGGCGCTCGTTCGGGGCGTCATCGGGGGAGCGGTGTTCGCGGCCCTGGTGACGGCCACGTCGCTCGCGGGCTCACTGTGGTTGTCGCTGGGTGACGAGCAGACGCGACGCTCGGTCGCGCTGGGTCCCGATCCGGCCACGACGGCCGCGCTGGCGTCGGCGTGGGGAGTCGTCGGCGGTACGGCCGTCGGCGTGCTGACCCCGCTGCAGCGACGGCCCGCCCCTCGGGCGTGAGGGTGGCGCGACTCGGTCAGTCCCCGAGCCCGACCTCGCTGAAGTTCGACTCGATCTGCGTGAAGCGCCCCCACGCGGCCGCCCAGCCGGCGTCGTCGCGCGGGAACTTCTCGACCGGCTCGGCGGGGGCTTGCCGGTCCCAGATGCCGAAGAACGTGCGCCCGTAGCCGAGCAGGTAGCGGGTGCCCGAGTGCGTGTACTGCACGGCGGCGACGTCGTCCGGGTCCATCGGTGCGCCGCCCGCAGGCGTCGTGGCGCCCGCCGCGGTGTGGCCGGATTCCACCACCGTGTTGTTCGGCTCGAGCGCGACGAACCGCAACCACGCCTGACGCCAGCCGTCGTCGGTACGGGGGAACCGCTCCGAGGGCTGCGCGGGTGATTGCCGGTCCCAGATGCCGAACGAGTCCGCCGAGTAGCCCAGCACGTAGCGGAACCCGGAGTGCGTGTACCGGACGTCGCCGCCGGTGGCCGCGGACGGCTCGGCGCTCGAGATCGTCGACTCGGCGGTCGGCTCACCGGTGGTCTCGCCGGCCGGCTCGGCGGTGGTGTCGCCGCCCGTCTCGAGCTCGGTCCCTTCGTCTACCGGGGTCTCCGGCGCCGTCTCGACCGAACCCGCGGGGCTCTCGGAAGGCTCGGACGTCGCCGAACCGGCCGCGCTCGTCTCCGTCGCAGCCGCTTCCGGCCCCGTCTCGGCCTTCGCGCCGGGAAGGACCGTCAGATCGCTGTGGCAGTAGCGGCACTTGATCGCTTCGTCCTGGATCATCTCGGCGCAGTACGGACACTTCTTCACGGAGGTGCTCCTCGTCGTCGGAGAGGCTCCAAGGCTACCCGACCGCCGCCGGCACGGGCGCCGGGTGGGCACGTCTCCGCCGAGGCCTCCGGTAGCATGCCCTCCGAGATGGGGGAGCGCATCGCCGTGCTTGTGTCGGGCAACGGCACGAACCTGCAGGCGCTGCTCGACGACAGGTTCTGCGGTCCGCGCATCTCGTTCGTGCTCGCGGATCGGCCCGCGATCCGTGCGCTCGAGCGCGCCGAGGCCGCCGGGGTGGAGACGCTCGTGCTCGAGCCGGCGTCGTTCCCCGACCGGGCCGCGTTCGACGAGGCGGTGACCGCCGCCCTGCAGCGCCACGGTGCCGACGTCATCGTGACCGCCGGGTACATGCGGCTGTTGGGGCGGCCCGTGCTCGACGTCTACGGCGGACGCTGGCTGAACACGCACCCTGCGCTGTTGCCGTCCTTCCCGGGCATGCACGGGGTCCGTGAGGCCCTCGAGCACGGCGTGAAGGTGACGGGGGTGACCGTGTTCCTCGTCGACGAAGGCATCGACACCGGGCCGATCGTGCTGCAGGAGGCGATCGAGGTTCGCGACGACGACGACCAGGCCTCGCTCGAGGAGAGGGTGCTCGAGGTCGAGCACCGGCTGCTGCCGCGCGCCGTGCGAGCCCTCGTGGAGGGGCGCCTCGTCGTCGACGGCCGGCACGTGCGGATCAGGGAGGGCGACGATGACTGAGGTGAGGCCGGTCCGCCGCGCGCTGCTCGCGGTGTACGACAAGCAGGGCGTGGTCGAGCTGGCCGAGGCGCTCGTCGAGGCCGGCGTGGTGCTGGTGTCGAGCGGGGGCACCGCGGCCACCCTGACCGCGGCGGGTCTGCCGGTCACGCCGGTCGAGGAGGTCACCGGTTCGCCCGAGATGCTCGGGGGCCGGGTGAAGACGCTGCATCCGGCGATCCACGGGGGCATCCTCGCCGATCGCCGCAAGCAGGAGCACCTGGACGAGATCGGCGAACGCGGGATCGAGCCCTTCGACCTCGTGGTCGTGAACCTCTACCCCTTCCGGGAGACCGTGGCCTCCGGGGCCGGCTCCGACGACGTGATCGAGGAGATCGACATCGGCGGTCCGGCGATGGTGCGCGCCGCCGCGAAGAACTTCGAGTCGGTGGGCGTGGTCGTCGAACCGGCCCGGTATCCGGCGATCGTCGAGGAGCTGCGGCGCGAGGGCGGCCTGACACGAGAGACCCGCCGCGGGCTCGCCGCTGCGGCGTTCGCCCATACCGCCGCGTACGACGCAGCGGTGGCGTCGTGGTTCGCCCGGCAGGCGGAGGGCGAGGATCTGCCGGCCTACGTCGGTCTGGCCTACGAGAAGGCCGGCGACCTGCGCTACGGCGAGAACCCGCATCAGCGGGGCGCGCTCTACCGCGAGGCATCGGGCCCGGGCCTGCTCGGCGGCGCCCGGGTCCTCCAGGGCAAGGACATGTCGTTCAACAACTGGCTCGACGCCTTCGCCGCCTTCGAGCTCGCGGCCGCGATGCCCGAGGGCTCAGCCGTGATCGTGAAGCACAACAACCCGTGTGGCGCGGCCGCCAAGGGGGCGCCGGCCGATTCCTACCGCGCGGCCTTCGAGTGCGACGAGGTGAGCGCGTTCGGAGGGATCGTGGCGTTCCACGGCGAGGCCGACGTCGAGACGGCTGCGGCGATGGCCGGGGTATTCACCGAGGTGGTGATCGCCCCGTCGTTCACGCCGGAAGCCGCCACCGCGTTCGCCGGGCGGACGAACCTGCGGGTCGTCGCGGCCCCGCTCCCCGACGGGAGCGGCCTCGACGTGCGTCCGCTGCCGGGCGGCGCCCTGGTGCAGGATCGCGACCTCGCGACCGAGGGACGCGATACGTGGAAGGTCGTGTCGAGCCGGGAGCCGACCGGCGGGGAGTGGGCCGACCTCGAGCTCGCGTGGACGATCGCGTGGCGGGTCAAGTCGAACTCGATCGTGCTCGTGCGCGACGGCGCGACCGTCGGCGTCGGGGCGGGGCAGATGTCGCGCGTCGACTCGTCGTGGATCGCGACCCGCAAGGCCGGCGAGCGAGCGAGGGGCGCGGTGGTCGCCTCCGACGCGTTCTTCCCCTTCCCCGACGCGCTGGAGGTCGCCGCCGACGCGGGATGCACGGCGGTGATCCACCCCGGAGGCTCGAAGGGCGACGAGGCGGTGCTGGCGGCGGCAGAGGAGCGCGGCATGGCGGTCGTGCTCACCGGCACGCGGCATTTCCGACACTGATCGAGCATCCGGTCGGGCGTCCGGCGGCCGGGGTAGGATTCGCGCCGTGACCGCCCGCATCCTGGACGGCAGGGCCGTTTCGGCCGCGATCCGCTCGGAGGTAGCCGAGCGGGTGCGCGCGCTCGCCGACAGGGGCACGACCCCCGGCCTGGCCGCCGTCCTCGTGGGCGACGACCAGGCCTCTCGCATCTACGTGGGTTCGAAGCACAAGGCGTGCGCCGACGTCGGCATCCGATCGGAGCAGGTCGACCTGCCCGCCTACGTGACCGAGGGCGAGCTGCTCGCCACGCTGCGTCGCCTGAACCGCGATCCCGAGATCCACGGCGTGATCGTGCAGCTCCCGATGCCGGCCGGACTCCGTGAGCTCGAGGTGCAGCGGACCGTCGCGCCGGACAAAGACGTGGACGGCCTGCACCCGTGGAACGTGGGCATGATGGTCCGAGGCGAGCCCACGTTCACGCCGGCCACCCCGTACGGCATCGTCGAGCTGCTGCTGCGTGAGGGCATCGAGCTCGAGAGCGCCGAGGTCGTGGTCGTCGGCCACGGCGACCTCGTCGGCGCTCCACTGTCGATCATGCTCGCGCAGGACTCGATCCGGGGGAACGCCACCGTGACGAGCACCCACGTGAAGACCCGGGACCTCGCGGCGCACACCCGGCGGGCCGACATCCTCGTCGCGGCCGCCGGCGTGCCCCAGCTGATCGGGGCCGAGATGATCAAGCCCGGGGCCACGGTCGTCGACGTGGGCGTGCATCGCACCGCCGACGGCCTGGTGGGAGATGTGAGGTACGACGAGGCGGCCGAGGTCGCCGGCGCGATCACCCCCGTTCCCGGAGGGGTCGGACCGATGACCGTCGCGATGCTCCTCGTGAACACCGTCACGGCCGCGGAGCAGCAGGCGTTCGGCGCGTGACCGGCCGCTCGGCGTCCGCCGGCGCCTCCCTCGTCGGAGGGCACCTCTCCCGGGTCCTCGCCGCCGGGGAGTTCGCCGTCACCGGCGAGATCGTCCCCCCGCGCAGCGCCGACGGCGACGCGGTGACACGGCACGCACGCGAACTGGTCGGGTCGATCGACGCCGCGAACGTGACCGACAACCCGACCGCCAGCGCGCACATGTCGGCCGTGGCGGGATGCGCGTTCGTCGCCCGCGCCGGCATCGAGCCGACCGTGCAGATCACGTGCCGGGATCGGAACCGGCTCGCCGTCACGGCCGACCTGCTCGGGGCGTGGGCGCTCGGCGCGCGGAACGTGTTGTGCCTGTCCGGAGACCCGATGCACGTCGGCGACGAACCCGATGCGGCGACCGTCGGCGACCTCACCGTGCTCGACGTGGTGCGGGCGGTCCGGCGTCTGCGTGACGACGGCGTCACGAGCGCCGGCCACGAGATGGACGACCCACCTCGGTACCTGATCGGGGTTGCAGAGGTGCCGCTGGCCGACCCGTACGACCCGGCACGGCTGGAGCAGAAGCTCGACGCCGGGGCCGACGTCGTGTTCACGCAGATCGCCTACGACGTGGAGGCGGTGTCCGCGTGGGCCGAGGGCATCCGGGCGCGAGGGGTGTTCGAACGCGCGTCGGTGCTGATCGGCCTCGCGCCGCTGCGCACGGTGCAGGGAGCGAGGTTCATGAACGAGCGGCTCCCCGGGGTGCACGTGCCGTCGCCGATCGTGGCGGCGCTGGAGGCCGCCGGCGACGACGCCCTCGAGGTCGGGATCGAGCTCACGATCGACGTGATCCGGGGCATCCGCGCGATCGACGGCGTCTCGGGCGTGCACCTCATGGGCATGGGTCACGACGAGGCCGTGCGAGCGGTCGTGGAGCGCGGGGGCCTGTTCCCCCGTCCCACGGGAGCGTTACGGTAGGCCATGGCTTCCCAGGCCGAGGCGAGGCACGCCCCTCGACCCGACCTCCCGGCGCTGCAGAAGGCCGCGGAGACGGTGCTGAGCACCGACGTCGAGGTCGTCGAGTCCATGAGCGGCGGCGAACGGCGCGACACGTATCGCGTGGTCGACGCGGCCGGACGACGCTACGTGCTCAAGCTCGACCGCGACGCCTCGTCGCTGGAGAAGGAGGTGGCGGTCGCGGACCTCGTGGGGGAGCGGGTGCCGGTGCCCCCGGTCGTGGCCACCGATCTCGCCGGCGATCTGGCGGGGGTGCCGCTCACGGTCTCGGCCTACGCCGACGGCGAGTCGCTCGACGAGGCCCTCGCCGGAGCCGGCGACGACGAAGCGGTCGCGATCGGTGGGGCGGTCGGCCGGACCCTCGCGGGCATCGGCCGGTTCACCTTCGACGGCCCGGGCCTGCTCGGCGCGACCCTGGAGCCAGTGCCGCTCGACGCCTCGCTGTCGGATCTCCTCGTCGACACGGGGGAACGCGTGCTGCGACAGGACGAGCCCCGTGAGGCGCTCGGCGGTCCGGTGGCCGACGGGTTCCAGGCGCTCCTGCAGGAGGCTGCTCCGAGCCTCGAGCCGGTCGCGACGCAGGCGGCGCTCGTCCATTCGGACTTCAACGGCAAGAACCTCGTGCTGGCACGGTCCGAGGACGGCAACCCCGAGGTCGCCGCCGTCCTCGATTGGGAGTTCTCCTTCGCCGGCCCGCCCCTGGCAGACGTGGGGAACATGCTGCGGCGCCAGGAACGGCTGCCCATGCCGTTCGTCGACGCCTTCGTCGCGGGGTTCGAGGAAGGGGGCGGCGCGCTGCCCCCGGGGTGGCGATCGATCGGAGCCGCCCTCGACGCGCTCGCGTTGCTCGACTTCCTCGACCGCGGCGCCCGCGGAGAGCACGGGCCGATGTACGCGGAGGCGTGCACGTTGATCGAGGAGGCGGTCGGGCGAGGCGATCTCGCGCCGCCGCCTCCGACCTGAGCCACGCCGCGTGGCGTCGCTGGTGATCCGCAACGCCCGCGTGGTCACCGTCGATCGGTCGATGCCCCGGGCCGCCGCGGTGGCGGTCGAGGGCGATCGCATCTCGTGGGTCGGCGACGAGTCGGGCGCCGGGGCGTACGTGGGGCCCGACACCGAGGTGATCGACGCCCACGGAGCGACGGTGCTTCCGGGGTTCATCGACACGCACAACCATGTCCGCCTGGGGTCGAATCCGCTCGAGGTCGACCTCGCCGGCGCCTCGACGCTCGAAGTCGCGCAGGCGCGCATCCGGGCCCACGCCCGGGCGCATCCCGATCACCCCTGGATCGAGGGGGTCGGCTTCAACTACTCGGCGATGCCCGGCGGGCGCATGCCCACCTGGCGAGACCTCGAGGGCCTGACCGACGGCAGACCGGCGTTCCTCCTCACCTACGATGCGCACAACGCCTGGTTGAACCGCGAGGCGATGGACGTGTTCGGGATCGGACGGGAGCCCGTGGACCTGCCCTGGGGGCGGGTACGGCGAGACGACGAGGGCGATCCGACCGGGGTCGTCGGAGACTTCGCCGTGATGGGCATCAGCCGTGCCGGGCAGGCGGCCCTCGAGCGCGTGCTGCCCGGGTACGCGCGCGAGCTGCAGTACGAACGGACGCTCGAGAGCCTCGACATGGCGGTCGGGCTCGGCATCACGACGGTCGTGGAGCCGCAGAATTCCCCGGACGACCTGTGGATCTTCCGGCGGGCACGTGACGAGGGGCGGCTGCGGCCCCGCCTCGTGGCGGCGATGTACCACCCGGTGGGGACCTCCGACGCCGAGCGGCGCGAGTTCGCGGAGATGCGCGCGCGCGACGACGACGACCGCCTGCGGGTCGGGCCGATCAAGCTCTACATCGACGACGTGATCGAGCCGTGGACGGCGGCCATGCTCGAGCCCTACGCGAACCGCCCGGGCGAGCGCGGCGAGACCTTCTGGCGACCCGACGAGTTCGCCGAGGCCGTGATCGAGTTGGAACGGCTCGGATGGTCCTGCCACGTGCACGGGACCGGGGACCGGGGGCTGCGCGTCGCGCTCGACGGGTTCGAGGCCGCCCGGCGCGCCAACGGCGACGTGAGCGCGAGACACGGCATCGTGCACGCGGAATGCCTGCACTCCGACGACGTGCCCCGGTTCGGCGAGCTCGGCGTCACCCCGATCATGCAGCCCCGGCACTGCGCCCCGGAGATCGTCGCCGACTGGCGGGCCAACGTCGGCGAGGAGCGTTGGCGCCGTGCCTGGGCGTTCCGGTCTCTCCGGGACGCCGGGGCCACGCTGTCGTTCTCGAGCGACTGGAACGTCGCCGAGATGGATCCCATGGTGGGCATCTACACGGCGATGACGCGCGCGAACCTCGACGGATCGGATGCGTGGGTGCCGGAAGAGACCGTCGACCTCGAGACGGCGATCCGCGCGTACACGATGGGCGGCGCACACGTCGTCTTCGCCGAACACCGTCGCGGCTCGATCACGGTCGGGAAGCAGGCCGACCTCGGCGTGCTCAGCGAGGACCTCGTGGCCGCCGCCGACGTCGATCCGAGGCGCGTGCTCGACGTGCGGGTGACCCACACCATCGTCGGCGGCGAGGTCGTGCACCGGTCGTGAGGCAGCGGGCCGCCGGCCGTCAGCACGTGAGGTGCAGGGCTGCGGCCGAGGTCGCCGGGTCCAGCTCGCCGAAACGCTCCACGGCTCGGTCGGTCGGCAGGCACTCCACGTCGATGCCACGCGCGCGGAGGTCGTCGAGCACGATCGGATCGGGCTGCATGCGGCCGGCGGCTCCGGTGCCGACGACGAGCCG
>DASZOO010000069.1:0-12632 GCA_035550775.1 Actinomycetota bacterium
GCGGGAGGCGCGGTGATCGACCGTCCCCGACCGCGCTTCGCCGTCCCGATCGATGCGTTCGCGGCGAACCCGGTCGAGATCGCTCCCTTCCTGCCGCCGCGGGTCCGCGGCGACGTGGTCGACGCGCTCTCGCGCGGCCAGGGCGTGCTCGGCACCAGGAGCGCGGTCGTGCGACGCCTGGGGGTCGGGGGGACGCTCGAGTTCGGCGAACGATCGGTCCGGATCGGCGCGGTCGTCCCGGACGAGCTGATCGGATGGAGCGAGCTGCTGGTCTCCCGCGAGGTCGGCATGCCGCTGGGTATCGTCGACGATCGCTACGTGTGGGCGTTCCCGCACGGGAAGCCCGGCCCCGAGGCGTTCGAGCGCCTGGTGCGCCCGCTCGTCCCGGCGAACGAGCCGATCCGGGTCGAGGTGCCTGGCGGCAGCCCCTACATGCGCGTGGCCAGCGGCGTGAACCCGCCGATCGTGCTGAAGCAGGCGTTCGGCGAGTTCGCGGCCGCGCTCGACCCCGCGGACCCGGCCTCCTTCCGGATCGACCCTGCTTGGGTTCGCGCGAACCTGGTGACCCGAGCCGTTCCCCTCCTCGGGAGGCTCACGTGCCACCGAGCGTTCATGCGCGACCTGACCCGGGCGATGCGGGAGATCGAACGAGCCGGGCTCGCGTCGCTGATCCACTCGACCGCCGGGTGCTTCAACGCGCGAACCGTCGCCCGCAGCCCGACCAACCCGCCCTCGTTCCACGCCTACGGAGCGGCGGTCGACATCAACGCTCCCGAGAACCCGTTGGGCGCCACGCCGACGATGGACCCGCGAGTGGTGACGGTGTTCGAGGGTCTCGGGTTCAACTGGGGGGGCGAGTTCCTCGTGCCCGACGGCATGCACTTCGAGTACGGAGGCGGCCCACTCGCCACGTCTCGCTAGCCAGGCGGCCCGCACGACGAACCATCGCCCTACGCCTTCGGCCCGATGCGTGGTGATGGCCACCCGTGAGAGGCTCCGGAGCGTCGTAGGACGAACGGTCTACGCAGACTGCGGAAGGAGCCCCTGCCGCCTCATGCTCAGCGGAACCACCGCGCGAACATCCGCGAGACTGCTCGCGCTGTCGTCGATCGCGGCGACACTGGTGCTCGCGCCGGCGCCTCCGGCGAGCGCCGCGATCACCACGACGCAGCCCGATCAGGTGGGCATGGTCGACGGCCGGGTCCGAGCCATCGAGGTCGTCGGGAACCGCATCTGGGTGGGCGGCACGTTCTCCCACGTCCGCGACGGGAACGGAACGAACGTCGGCGACGTCTCCGGGTTGGCGGTGTTCGACGCGGACACGGGAGCGCCCGTCACCTCGATCCAGCCCCCATCGGTGATCAAGTCCTCGGGCCCCGGGACCGTCTTCGACCTCTCCCTCGGCCCCGACGGACTGCTCTACCTCGCCGGCTCGTTCGACCGCGTCGGCGGCGCCGCGCGCAAGAACGTCGCCGCGATCGATCCGGCCGACGGCTCGGTCGAGGGGTTCGCCCCGAACACCGCGTCGGCCAAGAGCGTGCTGGCGAGCTCAGGCGCCATCTACGTCGGCACGTCGAAGCTGCTCTCGTTCCAACGCAGCGGCTCGCCCACGCCCGGCTTCGACCCTCCCCAGGTCGAGACCGACCCATCGCTGCGGGGTCACGTCACCCAACCACAGGTGCGCGACCTCGTCCCGGTGGGATCGATGCTGCTGGCGGCGTGTCAATGCGATAGCACCGTCGACGGCACCGGCAGCCGACCGGCGAAGGCGGTGATCAAGGTCGATGCGGCCAGCGGGTCCGTCCAGGATTGGAGTCCGGGGGGACTCGGTGCCAACGGCGCCGCGTTCGGGATCAGCCTGCTCGTGGAGAACGACCCGGGCACGGGTCGCCCCACCGTCTACCTGGGCGCCGGCGGATCGGACTTCGTTGGCGCATACGACGTCGCCACGGGCAACCAGGTCTTCAAGACGGACACCTCCGGCTCCGCCCAGGCGGTCGCGTGGATGGACGGCGTGCTGTTCGTGGGCGGTCACTTCCAGTGGGTCGCACGGACCTCGTCACAGCACTGCGACGACAACGCTCACCCGAACACGGCCTGCCACCACGCCCCTCGCCTCGTCTCGATCGATCCCGACACCGGTCTGTTGCTGCCGGAATCCGACCCGTGGAACCCGGGGATCTGCTGCCGCTACAACGGCGTGTGGGCCCTGACGCCCGACGCGAGCCGTCAGCGGCTGCACGTCGGCGGCGAGTTCACGAAGGTCGGTGGCCGGTGGAGCGGCAGTGACATCACGTGGCAGCTCACCGGCGCCCGGACGCAGGCGTACTACGCTCGGTTCTCCGGAACCCCGACGACCCTGCGGATGCTCACCATCTCGCTGGCCGGCGACGGGAGCGGGCGGGTGTCGAGCATGCCGTCGGGTGCCGATTGCTCCACGAGCTGCACGGTCGGCTTCGTCGACGGCACCCCCGTGACGCTGACCGCGGCCGCGGACCCGGGCTCGACGTTCGTCGGCTGGTCGGGTGCCTGTGGTGGATCCGTCGGTTGCTCGGTCACGATGGACCGGGAACGTTCGGTGACCGCGACGTTCGCAGCCGACACGACGACGGCGACGTGCGGACGGATCGCGTTCACCTCCTCCCGGGCAGGGAACCTCGACATCTCAACGATGAGCCGTCAGGGCACCCAGCGGGTCCGCATCACCTCGCACGCCGCGGCCGATCGCGATCCGGCCTGGTCGCCGGACTGCTCGCGTATCGCGTTCTCGAGCCTGCGCGCCAGCGACGCGGAGATCTTCGTGATGGACGCCGACGGCTCGGACCTCGTGCGCCTGACGCACGCGCCGGGTGCCGACACGCTTCCCGCCTGGTCGCCAGACGGCGATCGCATCGCGTTCACGAGCACGCGCACGGGCGACGCGGAGGTCTTCGTGATGGACGCCGACGGCGGCGGCGTGACGAACCTCACGACCGACCCCGCTCGCGATCGTGCGCCCGCATGGTCGCCCGACGGCCGGCGCATCGCGTTCGACAGCGACCGCGGCGGGGCGACGAACGTGTGGACGATGAGCCCGTCGGGCGCCGGTGTTCGCAACCTCACCGGTGACACCGGCCGATCCACGTCCCCTGCGTACTCCCCAGGGGGTGAGAGCATCGCCTTCTCCAGCGACCGCGGCGGCTCGCGACGGATCTGGCTGATGGATGCGGACGGACTGCATCCGCGCCGGATCACGAAGGGCGCCGGCTCGCACACGCAACCGGCGTGGGCGCCGAACGGGAAGCGGATCGCCTTCGCGAGCACGCGCACCGGCCGCACGCAGCTCTGGCTCGTCAAGCGTATCGGTTCGACCCCCAGGCTCCTCTCGACGAGCCGGTGGGTCGAGTTCGCACCCGACTGGGCCTGACGAACCGTTTGCCGCCGTCCCCGCCGATAGGGTGTGGAGATGGGCGATGTCCGGCACCGGCCCGTCGGGGGGGCACGCCGACCGCCCCTCTCGGCGAGCATCGTGCTCCTCGCGTCGCTCGCGGGATGCGTGGGGTCGACCGCGGCACCGTCGCTCGACGGTCGAGGCGCCAAACCGTCGTTCCCCCCCACCGTCGCGGAACCGCGCACAACAGCCTGCGACGTCCTCGACCCCTCGGTGCTCCGCCGGATATCCCATGGAACGGACCCCGAACGCAGCGGCGAGATCCAGCTCGTCCCCTCCGAGGACCTGCAGGCAGGGGGGCTCTCCCACGCGTCCCCGTTCGACATCACGCAACGGGTGCCGCTGCTGGTCTACGGCCCCGGCGTGGTCCGCCCCGGCGTGTATCGACGTCCTGCGACGCTGGCCGACATCGCGCCGACCACCGCCGACATCCTGCGGTTCTCGAGGTTCCATGCGCCGGACGGGAACGCGCTCACCCAAGCGCTCTTGCCGGCCGACAGGCGCCGGCTCCCGCGACTCGTCGTCACCCTGATCTGGGATTCCGCGGGCGTCGACCTCCTGCGACGATGGCCCGCAGCGTGGCCCCGGCTGCGGGCCCTCGCCCGAGATTCCGCGTGGTTCACGAACGCGGCACTCGATGCATCGCCGTCGAACACGCCGCCCAGCCACGCGACGATCGGCACCGGCGCCTTCCCGAGGACCAACGGCGTCCCCGACGAGTACATCCGGGTCGGCCGGCGCATCGAGCGGCCGTTGCATCTGGGACCCCGGGTGCTGAAGGTCCCCACCCTCGGAGATCGCTACGACCTGGCGATGGGCAATCGATCACTGGTCGGCACCGTCGGCTCGCTCTCGGCCCACCTGTTGATGATGAGCCGGGGCTCGTTCGCGCCCGGGGGCGACCGCGACCTCGCGATCACCAGGGAACCGAAGGAGTCGGCCACCGGCGGTGACGATTCCGCCCCCCGGTGGAGGCTGTCGGAGGACATGGCTCCCTACTACGAGCTTCCCCAGTACGCGAACGATCCGTCGCTGGCCGGCTCGTTCCATCGGGAGATCGAGCGGCTCGACGTCGCCGACGGGGCCGAGGACGGCAGGTGGCGCGAGCACGAGATCTCGAGCCTGCTCGGCGGATGGGAGACGCCTGCCCGATCCGCCTGGCAGACGTCGCTGGTCGAGGCGATGATCCGGCGCGAGGGCTTCGGCGCCGACGACGTGCCCGACCTCCTCTACGTCAACTACAAGATGCTCGACTCGCTCGGCCACGCGTACAGCGCCGACGCCATCGAGTTACTCGACGGTCTTCGGGCACAGGACCGAGAGCTCGGACGGCTCGTCCGGTTCCTCGACGAACGGGTGGGGCGGAACCAGTGGGCGATGGTCCTCACGGCCGACCACGGGATGGCGAGGGATCCGGCCGCGACGGGCGCGGAGCGCTACGACGTTCGATCCCTGGCGGCATCCATCGATGCAGCGTTCGGCGCGCCCGGCGAACCCGTGGTCCAACGGATGCGACCGACCCAGGTCTGGCTCGACACGAGGGCCCTCATCGAGTCAGGCGCCGACGTCGGGGACGTGGCGTCGTACCTGTCGTCGCTGACCCGGGCGCAGCTCGCGACCGCTGGCGCCGAGATCGCGCGGCCGGACGCTCCCGCCTTCCTCGCCGTCATCCCGACCTCGACGCTCGACGACCTCCCCTGCCTGGGCGGCGCGACCCAGGGCGCCTCCTCGCCCGCCTGACGCCCGATGCCTCGATGCGGCCCCCAGGCGCCGGGACCCCCGGCCCCGCGCGAGCCGCGCCGGCAGGTGTACGCATACAGGTGAGAGGAGGTGCGTCATGGTGGCCACGGCGACGAAGGTGCCGAAGGTGGACTTCCGCAGGGAGCTGGGCGACCTGTATGACGCCGGCGACGAGCCTACGATGGTCGAGGTCCCCGAGATCCATTTCCTCATGATCGACGGTCACGGTGACCCGAACCGATCGGCGGAGTTCCGCAAGGCGGTCGAGGCCCTGTACGCGGTCGCGTACGCGTTGAAGTTCCGGGTGCGGCGGCTGCCCGACGGCGTCGACTTCGAGATCATGCCGCTCGAGGGCTGTTGGTGGATCCCCGATGCGCGGGTCTGGGACTTCGACGACAAGTCCGACTGGGACTGGACCCTGATGGTGGCGTTGCCCGAGGTCGTCACATCGGAGCTGGCAGCCGACGTCAAGGCGAGCGTCCGCGAACGGCGCCGCATGGCGACGCTCGACCTCGTGCGATTCGAACCGTTCGAGGAAGGACCGTGCGCACACGTGCTGCACCGCGGTCCGTTCTCGGCGGAACGCCCCACGCTCGAACGGCTCTACGGCTTCATCAAGGACCGGGCACTGATGCCGGTCGGCAAGCATCACGAGATCTACCTGACCGACCCCCAGCGGACGGCCGACGAGGACCTGCGCACGATCATCCGGCAGCCGGTGGCGCCTCGAGCGGGCGCTCGGGAGGCAAGGAACCGATAGCGCGCCCTCCCCGACGCCGGGTTAGGGTCCTCGCATGGCGGTGGTCACGCTTCGGGCTCCCCTGTCGCAACGTGCCGGCGACACATCCCGACACGAGTTGCCCGGAGAGACCGTCGGGGAGGTCCTTCGTGAGCTCGAGCGCCGTCACCCGCCGATCGCAGGGTGGATCCTCGACGAGCGGGGGCGGGTCCGGCAGCACGTCAACGTGTTCGTCAACGCGGAGCGCGTGCGGGAGGATGCCATCGTCGGGTCGACCGACGTCGTGCAGGTGCTGCCGTCGATCTCAGGAGGTTGAGGCATGCCGACCGAGCTGCTGGTAGGCACGAAGAAGGGGCTCTTCGTGCTGCGAGGCACCCCCGGCCAGGGACGAGCGTTCGATGTCGCCGCGCGCGCGTTCCCCGGCGACGTGGTGGAGTTCGCGATGCGCGACCCCCGCACCGGCCGGTACTTCGCGGCGCACACGTCGGGGTTCTACGGTCCGCGTCTGATGTTCGCCGACGACCCGACCCGCGAGTGGACCCAGGCGCGCGGCCCGGCGTTCCCGGAGGATGGGGACACCTCGCTCGAGCGCATCTGGATGATCCAGCCTGGTGAGGTCGAGGGACTCCTGTACGCGGGGGTGGCCCCGGCGGCGCTGTTCGTCTCCACCGACGACGGCGAGACGTGGTCGTTGAACGAGCCGCTGTGGAAGGAGCGCCAGGCCGGGGACTGGCAACCCGGAGCGGGAGGCCTCGCGCTCCATTCCATCTGCCCGTGGCCGGGCGACCCGCGCCGGCTGGCCGTGGGCGTGAGCGCCGCCGGCGTGTGGATCACGGAGGACGGCGGCGAGACGTGGCGCACCGGGTACCAGGGACTCGTGCCCGGATACATCCCGGAGGAAGCGCGGGAGGGCACGAACGCCCTCTGCGTGCACAACATGCACCGGGCTCCGATGCGACCCGAGCGCCTCTTCATGCAGTTCCACGGCAACGTCTACCGCAGCGACGACGCTGGGTCGAGCTGGCAGGAGATCCGGGCCGGGCTGCCCAGCGGCTTCGGGTTCCCGCTGGTCGTCGATCCCTCCGACCCCGACAGCGCGTACGTGATCCCGCTCGTCGCCGACGTCGACCGAGTGACCCCGGACGGCGCGATGCGCGTGTACGAGACGAGGGATGCCGGTGCGTCCTGGACCGAGCACGGTCACGGATTGCCGGGCGAGGAGGTGTACCTCACGGTGCTGCGCCAGGCCTTCGGCGCGACGGGCGAGGGGGCAACGATGCAGCTGTACTTCGGGGCGACCAGCGGCGACGTCTTCGGCTCCGCGGACGCCGGGACAACCTGGTTCTCCGTGCACGAGCGCCTCGCCCCGGTCACGAGCGTGCGGGTGGCTTGACCCCCGACGAGGTCACGGCTCCCTCGGCTCGCAGGGCTCGATCCACTCGTTCGGCCAGGCGACGACGAGCGGGGACCGTTCCCACAGGATGTGCGCGGCGTCCTCACCGACCCGCTGGATCACGCCGTGCTCCCCGGGTTCGGGCCATCTGAGCACGGCGCTGACCGGCCCGACGAACCGCACGGGGGCATCCTCATGGAGCGCTACCATGTTCCAGGTATCGGCAGCGACCGTAGGGCGGTTGAGTGATTCGTTCGTCCCCCGTTCGGCCCACACACCGCACCTTCCACCCCCATGTCAGACCCCCGGGGTATCGTTCGACACATGACAGAGGTCATCTCGCTCGACGAGTACCGGGAACGGCGCAAGAGCCCTCTGGCGCAGGCCATCGAGCGCCTCGACGGGGCGGTGGCGCGGCTCGACCCGCTCGTGCACGACCGGACCGGCCGGCTGGCGCCATCGGTCGAGCGTGAACTCGCGCTGATCGCCCGCGACGTCGGCGCCGCGCGCCCGTTGCAGGCGGCGATCCGCGCCGAGCGCCTCGCCGATCTGCTGGAGCACCCCGCCGCGTCCGGGTGATCGATCGCGTCAAGCACCGCCGAGCCGGCGCATAGAGCGAGGGGAGCAGGTATCAAGCGTCTCGTCTTGCACGTGCTCGGGCGCCGGCGGTGTGACCCCCGGGGCCTGAGCATGCCTCCCGCGGCATGACTCGCGCGTGGGTTCTGCTCCCCTCGCGGGTACCTCTCGGCACCCGAGTCGAACGTACACCCCACCGGAACGAGGCGCAAACGCGAAGGGTCAACCCACGCGGCGGGTCGAGCGAGAACGCAGCACGACCCACACCAGGACCGCCGCGACCGCTGCGGCTCCGACGGCGGCCGCGATCGAGGGCTTGGGTGGCGGTACCGCTTGCGCGATGCGCGTGCGCAGTCGCACCGGTCGCCGGAAGTCCCGAACCTGCCACCCTCGCTCCTCGGCTTCACGGCGCAGCTCTCGGTCGGGATTCACTGCCACCGGATGCCCGACGATCGACAGCATCGGCAGGTCGGTGATCGAGTCGCTGTACGCGTACGAGGCCGTCAGGTCGATGCCGAGACGTTCGGCCAGCGCCTCGATCGCCTCGGCCTTCTGCTGCCCGTAGGCGTAGAAGGCGAGCTCTCCCGTGTAGCGCCCGTCGTCGTCGATCTCGGCGCGGGTGGCGATGACGCCGCTGGCGCCGAAGTGCTGGCTGAGGGGACGCACGACCTCCTCGGGGGAGCTCGAGACGATGTAGATGCGCCGGCCCTCACTGCGGTGCAGCGCCATGAGGTCGAGGGCCTCCTGGTACACGTACGGATCGATCACGTCGAAGATGACCTCACGGACGAGCGTCTCGACCTGATCGCGGTTCCACCCCTTGGTGAGGGAGAGCATGCCTTCCTTGAGGCGCTCCATCTTGTCCTCGTCGGCGCCGACCATCAGGTAAACGAGCTGGGCGTACGCGCCCCGCAGGAGCTGAGCGCGCGACACCATGCCGGCACGGTAGAGGGGCCGCGACAACGCGAGCGAGGACGACCGGGAGATGATCGTCTTGTCGAGGTCGAAGAACGCCGCTTCCATCGCTGTCTCCATCGTACGGTCGAGCACCGACCCGGAGCCGATGACTATCGCCTGACCTTGCCGAGCGCCGCCCGATAGGACTTCAGCCATGCCAGCTCGGCCTCCGCGAGCGCCTCCTGCCGGTGGAGCATCGCGGTCGAGACCGCTCGCCCGAGATCGTGGCTCGAGGCGGTGCGGTCGAGCTCGCCGCGAACGGCGTCGAGCAGGGCGCGCACGGTCCGCTCGCGTACATCGGTGGTGGCCTTCGCCGTCGCGGCCGGCAGCACGTGCGCGAACGCCAGGGCGACACCGGCGTCTGCTCCACCCGGCGTGGCCGCGCGCGCCAGCTCGGCGATCCCCTCGATCAGGTGGTCCCGACCGGACCTCGTGATGCGGAAGACCCGACGATCCGGCCCCTCCAGTCCCTCCTGCGTCTTGCCCGCGACCAGCCCTCGGCGCTCGAGCCGCTTCAACACTTGGTACGTCGAGGCACGGCTCAACTCGGCCCAGAGTCCCATGCCGCGCACTCGGAACCGTTCGAGCAGCTCGTACCCGTGCATCGGCCTCTCGGCCAACAGCCCCAGCACCTCGATCTCGACCTTCGTCGCAGCCTGGATGACGACCCCTCTCTAGTCTGATACGGACTAGTGGCAGTGTACGCTCCTGTCCGCACATCACATGTAGCCTTGGGCCGGAGGCGTCAGGGTTCCTGGTGGGCCCCGCGGTCTTCAAAACCGACGTGGGGGCGCATGCTCCCAGGCGGGTTCGATTCCCGTCCGCCTCCGCGATGACGACGACCGCCGACGAACGAGGCCGATACCCGGCCCATCGCGAGGCCGACGTCGTGCTCCGCGACGGCAGCACGGTACACATCCGGCCCGCACGCCCCGACGATACCGAGCGCATCGAGGACTACCTGATCGACCTGTCGGAGGAGTCCCGGCGCCTTCGGTTCTGGGGCATGGCCGTCGACATCAGCGAGGTGGCGGCCAAAGCGGTCGACGTGGACTACGTCGATCACCTGACCCTGCTCGCGGTGGAGGGGGCATCGGGCGGCACCGTCGTCGGGGGGGCGCAGTACGTTCGTCTCGGCGGCGCCCCGCGCGCCGAGGTGAGCGTGAGCGTCGCCGACGCGATGCAGGGGCACGGGCTCGGATCGATCCTGATCGCCCACCTCGCCGACGCGGCTCAGGCCAACGGCATCGAGACCTTCACGGCCAGCGTGCTGCCGGAGAACCACCGGATGATCGAGGTCTTCCGGCGAACAGGGTTCGCCGTGCGCATCCGGGCGGTCCCAGGCGAGGTCGAGGTCGAGCTCTCCACCGAGATCACCGAGGAAGCCGCCGAGCGGTACGAGGAACGCGAGGACGCGGCGGCGGCCGCCGCGATGCATGTGCTGCTGCAGCCCTCGTCGGTCGCCGTGATCGGCGCTTCACGCGATCCGTCGTCGATCGGCGGACGGCTGCTCCACAACCTGCTGTCGGGACCGTTCCAGGGGGTCGTGTACCCGGTGAATCCGAGCGCTCCGGCGGTGCAGGGGGTGCCCGCCTATCCGTCCGTGGCCGACGTGCCCGGAGCGGTCGACGTCGCGTTCATCGCGGTGCCCGCGGCAGCCGTCGTCGACGTGGCCCGCGAGTGCGCCGACAAGGACGTGCGCGGGCTCATCGTGATCTCCGCCGGGTTCGGCGAGACCGGTGCTGAAGGGCTCGAACGCCAGCACGAGCTGCTGGAGGTCTGCCGGGAGAGCGGCATGCGCTTGATCGGCCCAAACTGCATGGGGGTCGTCAACACCGACCCGGACCTGCTGCTGAATGGCACCTTCTCGACCGCCTGGCCCCCCACCGGTCGTGTGGGCTTCCTTTCCCAGAGCGGCGCGCTGGGCATCGCCGTGATGGCTCGCGCGACGGAGCTCGGGCTCGGCCTCTCGACGTTCGTGTCCGTGGGGAACAAGGCCGACGTCTCCGGCAACGATCTCCTCTGCTACTGGGAGCAGGACGAGCGCACCGAGCTGCTGCTGCTGTACCTGGAGAGCTTCGGCAACCCGCGCCGCTTCGGGCGGCTCGCCCGACGGATCGGCCGCACGAAGCCGATCGTCGCGGTGAAATCGGGGCGCAGCTCGGCCGGGCAACGTGCCGCTTCCTCGCACACAGGGGCCTTGCTGGCCGCGAGCGACACGACCGTCGACGCGCTCTTCCGCCAACACGGGGTGATCCGCACGGACACCCTGGAGGAGATGTTCGACGTGGCCACACTGCTGGCGAACCAGCCGGTGCCCAAGGGGAACCGAGTGGCGATCGTGACGAACGGCGGCGGGCTGGGGATCCAGTGTGCGGACACGTGCGAGGCGAACGGGCTCGTGGTGCCCGAGCTGGCACCGCAGACGGTCACGGCCCTGCAGGCGTTCCTGCCGGACGAAGCCGCGGTCTCGAACCCGATCGACATGATCGCCTCGGCCACGCCGGAGGACTACGGCCGGGCGATCTCCACCGCGGCCGCGGATCCCGGCATCGACGCGATGATCGCGATCTACATCCCTCCGGTCGAGTTCCACGCCCCCGCGATCGCCGCCGCGATGGTCCAGTCGATCGGAGCGATCGAGGATCGCATCCCGGTGCTCACCTGCTTCATGTCCTCGCAGGGGCTGCCCGACGCTCTTCGGGCGCCGGGGGTCCGGGTTCCGTCGTTCCCGTACCCGGAGCAGGCCGCGATCGCCCTGGCGCACGCCACCCAGCTCGGGGTCTGGCGCGCGAAGCCCGAGGGAACGGTCCCGAGCTTCCAGGTGCGGGAGGACGAGGCCGCCGGGGTGATCGCCGGCGCGCTCGCTCGAGGCGACGGGTGGCTCACCCCCGACGAGGTGAAGGCTCTGCTCGAGTGCTACGGGGTGCCGACCGCGCGCGCGGCTCGGGCGGCCACGCCGCAGGAGGCGGCCGAGGTCGCGGCGTCGTTCCCCGGGACGGTCGCCCTCAAGGCGATCGGCCCGATCCACAAGACGGAAGCCGGAGCGGTCGCGCTCGATCTTGCTCCGTCCGATGTCCAGGCGGCGGCCGCCTCGATGGCAGAGCGCGTGCACGCGGCCGGGGAGCCGTTCGAGGGTTTCCTCGTCCAGCAGATGGTGGCTCCCGGGGTCGAGATGCTCGCGGGCGCGGTGGCCGATCCGGTGTTCGGTCCGGTCATCGCGGTGAGCAGCGGCGGCGTGACCGTGGAGCTCACTCGCGACGTCGCCGTGCGCGTCGCCCCGCTCACCGACCTGGATGCCGAAGAGATGATCCGGTCACTCGCGACGTTCCCGCTGCTCGACGGGTTCCGAGGGGCGCCGAAGGCCGACGTCGCGGCCCTGCGGGACGTGGTGTCACGGATCAGCACGATCGCCTCCGAGCACGAGGCGATCGCCGAGATGGACTGCAACCCGGTGATCGTGCACCCCGAGGGCGCCGTCGTCGTGGATGCCAGGATCTCGGTCCGGTCGCTCGCCCCGGCGACCCCCTTCGCGGCGCGAGCCCAGGGGTGAGCGCGAGAGCTCGACCCCGGAGCGAGCGCAGCCCGTCGCTCACGACGAGGTCGGCTACCCTGGTCGCGTGAGCAGCATGGAACGCATCAAGCACCTGGCCGGTCGCGCGGACATCGCGGCCGACGAGCTCCTCGAGTTCCTCGATTCCCCCTCGGGCCGGCGGCTCCGGGGCCTGCTGGCCGGCGCCGTGATCGTCTCGGTGCCGTTGATCATGCGGGTGCCCGGCCTGAAGCGTTCGCCGCTC
>DASZOO010000070.1:0-10946 GCA_035550775.1 Actinomycetota bacterium
CGCGAAGGTCGCGGCGCGCGAGCAGGCGCTGCCGGCGGCCAGGCGATCGATCCGATCGAGCGCGAACGCGATCCGGGCCGTGCATCGCGGAGAGCTGGACCGAGCCGACGAGCTGATCGCCGAGTCCAGGGCCGCGCTGGACTCCGGGATGAACGCGGTGACGGCCCATCCGGACGTGCGTTTCGCGGGCTACCTGCAGGACGCCCAGAAGGAGTACGCAGAGGCTCGCGTCACCAGGGCGCTCGTCGCCGGCGACCGCCTTCCAGGCCCCGAGGAACTGGGCGTCGAGGATGCCCCGTACCTCAACGGCATCGCCGAAGCGATCGGGGAGGGCCGCCGGCACATCCTGGACCTCCTGCGGCGGGGTGACGTCGAGAGGGCCCACGCCATGCTCGACGTGCTCGAGGACCTCTACGGGGTGCTCGCCACGATGGACTATCCCGACGCCATCACGATGAACCTGCGCCGCTCGACCGACGTGGCACGCTCGTTGATCGAGAAGACCCGCGGCGACCTCGCCATCGCGGCGATGCAGCAGGGCATCGAGCGCGCCCTCGACGAGCACGCCCGGCGTCTCGGGCGGGATCCGTGAGCCGCCCGTCCGGGACGGCCCCTTTGTTAGGCTGGCTCCTCGGGGGGGTGTAGCTCAGCCCGGTAGAGCGCTGCCTTCGCACGGCAGAGGTCGACGGTTCGAATCCGTTCACCTCCACTCAGGAACCGCAGGTCGACGGCTCGTCCCTGTGCACGAGAGAGTCTCCGCGGGTCGCACGGCTCGTCTGCGCACGAGGCCGAGACCGTGCATTGCTAGACTCCGCGGGAGCCCATCCGAACGGTGGGCGCCGCTTCGCACGGGAGCAGGCGACCGTTCGGATCCGCTCTCCTGCATCCATGAGCACGACACGAGACGACCCACGACGAGACGAAGATGGCGCCACGGCCAAGCCGCGGCGGCTGCCTCGTCCCCGCGATCTGCTGGCGGCCGTCGACGGCTCGGTCCATTTCGGTCATGCCGTGGGCTACTACGACGAGACACGGGGGCTCTCGCCCGAGGTCCAGTTGGACACGGCTCGCCTGTTGGCGGCCGAGCTTCCCGGGGTCTCTCGGGTGCTCGAGGTCGGCGCCGGCACCGGTCTCGTGACGGTGCCCCTGGCCGAGGCGGGCATCCCGATGGTCGGCATCGATCTGTCGGACGGCATGCTCGAACGGCTCCGTGACAAGGCGATGTCGGCGGGCCTGCCCGTGCCCCTCGCCGTCGCCGACGCCGTTCGGCTCCCGTTCGAGGCCGATGCGTTCGACGGTCTCGTGATGCGTCACGTGCTGCATCTCATCGCGGGGTGGCATCATGCCCTCGACGAGGTGGTCCGCGTCGTGCGCCCCGGGGGCGCCTTCCTCGTCAGCATCACGGACTACACGGGGCTGTACCACACGCTGCAGGAGCGGTTCCTGACGGCGGCGGGTGGCCTGCCGATCGCGGTCGGCCTTCGGCCCGACGACCCCGAGACCCTGGACCGGGCGATGGCCGCCCACGGCGCGACCGGGCGCGTGCTACCGGTCGTCCGGGGGACCCGGACGCTCACGATCGCCTCGTTCCTGCGGAACATGGAGCGGGGCGTCTACACGTGGACCTGGGCCGCGACCCCGGCGGTCCGCCGGAAGGCGGTTCGCGAGGTTCGGCGTTGGGCGCGACGGAACATCGGGCGGTTGGATCGGCCGGTGGAGCCCGAGTTCGAGATCGAGTGGCGGGCCTACCGATTGGCGCCCTGACCGACGCACACGCGCAGATCGCGAGGCTCAGTGTGGCAGACCCGTGATCATCGTGTCGTAGAGCAACCAGCCCGTGCCCGCGAACCACGCGAGCGCGGCGACCGTCGCCGTGAGCCAGACGCGTTCGGACGATCGGATCAGGGTGATACCGATCGCCAGCCCGGCGATCGCCAGCAGGCGCTTGGGCCAGACCCAGCTGGTCGCGTCGAACCGGCGGGCCCCGTCGATGCAGACGTTGAACACCGGGCTCAGGTGGACGCCGTCGGGGCACGTGTGACCAGGCATCCGCAGGGCGACCAGCATCGTGCCGGTCGCGAAGATGGCGGCCAGCCCCCACGTCCAGGCGCTCGAGGCCGAGTCGAGCACCGGACGGCGCGCCGTCCTCACGACGATCGCGCCTCCCCCGATCGCGACCCCCAACGCAACGAGGGAGACGGCGCCGCCGACGCCGGCGACGTCGTCGCATCGCTCGCCGGCGGGTGTGCATCGAAGCTCGTCCCACGATGCCACCAGGAAGGCGGCTCCGCTGACCGCCAGACACACGCCGACGGTGAGGCCCGCGACGCGGCCCGCGAACGAGACCTCCTCGGCTGGTGGTCGTCTCGCTCGCGTCGCCATCGGGGCATCGTCGCACCCGGGTGCGGTGGGAGCCACCGCGACCTGGCGAGATCCCGGCTCGGCGACGAGGTCACGGCGGCTCGTGCCGCCCGCTAGCCTGTGTCGATGCGAGCGACGACGGCCGACATCGGGTGGTGGTCCCGGCCGGGCTTGGGGGTCCGCGGGGGACGTCTCACGATCGCGGGGCGCGACGCCGAGCGGCTCGCGAGGAAGCACGGCACCCCGTTGTTCGTCTACGACCTCGAACGGGCTCGGGAACAGGCCGAGGCGCTGCGCGACGGGTTCTCGGCCGCCGGCCTACCGGGACGGGTGCGGTACGCGCTGAAGGCCCAGCGTGAGCCCGGCTTCCTCCGGTTCCTCCGGCGGCGTGCCGCGTTCGTCGGTCTCGACGTCTGCTCACCGGGCGAGCTCGAGTGGGCGCTCGAGCACGGGTGGGCGCCACAGGAGATCAGCTACACGGGCACGAACCTGTCCGATCGCGACCTGGCGCGCATCCTGCCCACGGGGTGTCATATCAACGTCGATCTGCTCTCGCAGCTCGAGCGGGTGGGCCGCGCGGCGCCGGGCCGGTCCGTCGGCGTTCGGGTCAACCCGCGGGCGGGTGCCACCCACGCGGGGGGGAGCGAGAGCGCGTACGCGGGCTCGAAGCCGACGAAGTTCGGCGTCTATCCCGAGCGGCTGCCCGAGGCCCTCGAGATCGCGCGGCGGCACGACCTCACGATCGACACGGTGCACGTGCACTCGGGCTACCTGTACTTCGACGACTCCTTGGACGTGGTCGACGAGGTGATGCGCCGGGTCGCGGCGGCCACCGCGACGCTGATCGAGGCGGGGTGCCCCATCGCGGAGGTCAACACGGGCGGCGGGCTCGGGGTGCCGTTCCGTCCGCACGACGAGCCGCTCGACCTCGGGGCGTGGGCGCGCATCCTCGCGCGCCACTTCGGCCCACTCGGCGTGACGGTGGCCACCGAACCCGGGGAGTTCATCGCGAAGCAGGCCGGCGTGCACCTCGCCGAAGTCGTCACCGTCGAGGACCGCGACGGCACGACGTTCGCCGGCCTCGACACGGGCTGGAACGTGCTCTGCGAGCACTTCGTCTACCGCATCCCTTTCTTCCCGATCCTGTGCCGCGCGGCCGACGCTCCCCCCGAGCACGAGGTGACGTTCTCGGGTCACATCAACGAGGGGCCCGACCTGTTCGCGGAGGATCACCCGTTCCCCGAGGTGCACGAGGGCGACATCGTCGCCCTGCCCAACGTGGGGGCCTACAACGCGTCGATGTCGTCGTCGCATTGCCTGCGCGAGCCCGCGGCCTCGATCCTGTTCGAGGATCGAACGTGAGGTCCGACGCGTCGCTGCCGGTGGCCGAGCGGTGGTGGCGGTCGCACGATGCCGGTGACGGCGTCACGTTGCTCGTCGAGGCCCACATCACACCGATGCTCGAGTCCAACGTGTGGCAGGTGCGCGGTCGCGACGCCCACCTGGTCGTGGACACCGCCAACGGCGTCGGCAGGCTTCGGCCGGCGGTCGAGGAGGTCGCCGGCGGACGTCCGATCGTCGCCGTCGCGACCCACGGGCACTTCGATCACGTGGGGGGTCTCGCGGAGTTCGACGACCGACGGTGCCACGAAGCCGACGCGCCGGAGGTGCGCGAGCCCTTCCCGGTCCGGATCGAGCGGGAGACCCAGCCGGAGGGCGTCGACGAGATGTTCGCGTACTACGGGTTCGAGGTTCCCGAGCGAACGATCGAGGCCCTTCCGCACGAGGGCTTCGATCTCACGTCGTGGGTCGCTCCTGGCGCCGAGCCCACCTCGTTCGTGGCCGACGGCGACGTGATCGACCTGGGCGACCGTCGCTTCGAGGTACTGCACGTGCCCGGGCACACGCCGGGCTCGATCGCCCTGTGGGAGGGCGTGACCGGGCTGCTGTTCAGCGGCGACACGGCCTACGTCGAGGCCCGGCTCGGGTTCGACGACCACGAGGCGGCGGAGGCGTCGCTCCGGCGGCTGGCGGCGCTGCCGGTGCGGCGGGTGCACGCGGGCCACGACCGGAGCTTCGACGGCGACGAGCTGCGGCTGCTGCTCGACGGCCTGCTGCACGGTGGCCTGGCCGCGCTCTAGCCCTTCGCGGCCGCGCGATCCGAGACGAGGTGCGTGACCCAGGCGGACAGCCACTGCCACAGGCCGCGCCACGATCCGGGGCAGGGACCGGTCCCGGCGTGCGGGGTGCCCGGGTCGTCGTCGAAGGCCACCACGAACGACGCGTCGACGCCCTCCCATCCCGGCGCCGCGAACCGCAACGTGATCGTTCGGCAGGTGCCGGCCCATTCGGGCGGCGTGCGCCATCTCGTCACGAGGAGGTCACGGCGGGTCGACACCCTGACCTCCGCGGCCGAAGCGGGCCCGAGGACGGTCGTGGGGTCGGCGCAGTCGACCCGTTGGGTCACCGGGAAGCCCGCCGCCACCACGCCGGCCGCACGCGTCGGAGCCCGGCTCCCGAAGCCGAGCTCGAGCGTGGCCCACCGGCCTGCGCGCGAGGACCCGTCCGCGATCGAGCCCTCGATGTGCGTGAAGGCCAGGTACGAGCTCTCCGCCGATGCGGTGTTGCCGGCGACGTCGCTCGCCGTGACCTCGAACCGGTGCGCGCCGGGGGCGGTGTCGACGGGGGCGCCCACCGGTACGGAGCCGACGCAGGTCGCCAGGCCCGAACCACCCTCGTCATCGCATGCGAATCCGGCCACGAACGATGAGCCCGAGATCACGATCGACCCCTCGGCCGGCGTGTCGATGCGGATCGTGGGCGGGGTCGTGTCGGTCGGGGCCGAGGGAACGGTGAGCCGACCGATCGCGTGCGCGTTGCCTTCCGTGAACCAGACCGCGTCGTCGGGTCCTGCCGTGATCGAGAACGGCGAGGAGCTCACCGTCGGCAGGGGGAACTCGGTGATCGCCCCGTCGAGGGCCACGCGCCCGATCAGGTCGGTGTCGGCGCCGGTGAACCACATGGCGCCGTCCCATCCGGCCGTGATCGCCGTGGGGTCGGAGTTCGCGGTCGGCACCGGCCAGCTCGTGATCTCGCCCGTGAGCGTGATGCGTCCGATCTCGTTGGTCGCGCGAAGCGTGAACCACATCGCGCCGTCGGGGCCGGCCGCGATGCCCGACGGCAGGCTCCCGGCGGCCGGCAGCGGCCACTCGGTGACGTCACCCTCGGTCGTGATCCTGCCGATCCTGTTCCCGCGCTGCTCGGTGAACCACAACGCCCCGTCGGGTCCGGCCGCGATGCCCATAGGGCCGGCGAACGCCGAAGGGATCGCGTACTCGGAGACCGTGCCGCTCATGTCCACGCGGCCGATCCGGTGGCCCCCGCGTTCCGTGAACCACATCGCGCCGTCGGGCCCGGCCGTGATGCCGGCCGGGCCGGCGTTGTCGGACGGCAGCGGGTACTCGGAGAGCGCGCCATCGGGCGCGAGCCGGCCGATCGCGTCCATGCCTTGCTCGGTGAACCAGACGGCCCCGTCCGGACCGGTCGCGATCGCCGTCGGGTCGGAACCCGGAGCCAAGGTCGTCCACGGGCCGAGGGTGCCGTCCGCGGCGATCCGCCCCACGGAGTCGGTGCCGCGCTCCGTGAACCACAAGGCACCGTCGGCCCCGGCGGCGATCCCGAAGGGCATCGCCCCGTCGGCCAAGGGGAACTCCACGAGCTCATGAGGCTCCGCCCCCAGGGCCGCGGCCGGTGCGAGCGCGACGATCGCGATCACGGCGAGGGTGAGCGCGCGCGAGACCGTGCGATGCCGAGGGCGTCCTCCCATGTTCCGGGTATCGGCACCCGGTCCTCACCCGGCGCACCGTCCAAGGTCGGCCGCATCTGCGACCTTCGGCCACCCCGGCAGGGGAACGATGACGGGTCCGAAGGATATCCTCCGCCCATGACCGAGCGCCGAGTCCTCATGCCGGACCATCTGATCGATACCGTGCACGGCGAGCCGCTGCGTGACCGAGCGGTGATCGTCGAGGACGATCGCGTCGTCGAGGTCGTCACGGCCGCCGATGCACCGACGGGTCCGCACCGGATCGATCTCGCCGGGCACACGCTGCTGCCGGGGCTGATCGACGCCCACGCCCACCTCGTGGGCGAGGAGGACACCGGGCAGGGGTACGCCGCGCTGGTCATGCGCTCGAGCGCGCAGGAGGCGATCGTCGGGGTCCGGAACGCCCGTGCCACGCTCGAGGCCGGATTCACCACGGTCCGCGACATCGGCACGTTCCGCGCGTTCGCCGATCTCGCGTTGCGCGACGGCATCGAGGCGGGGTGGTTCCCGGGCCCGAGGATGCTGTGCGCGGGCGCGTACGTGACCACGCCCGGCGGCGCCGGCGACGTGACCGGTCTCGCGGTCGACGTCGATGCGGTGGTCCCGCGCGAGCTGCGGTTCGGGGTCACGAGCGGGGTCGACCAGATGCGCTCGACCGTGCGACAGGTGCTGCGCTACGGCGCCGACTTCATCAAGGTGCTCGCGACCGGCGCGGTGCTCACGAGCGGCACGAACCCGGGGATGGCCGAGTTCACCGAGGACGAGCTCCGCGCTGCGGTCGAGGAGGCCGAGGGGGCCGGCACGTTCGTCGCCGCGCACGCCCACGGCGCCGAGGGCATCAAGCGGGCGGTCCGCGCGGGCGTCCGCTCGATCGAGCACGGCTCGTTGATGGACGATGAGGCGATCGAGCTGATGGCCGAGCGCGGCACCTACCTCGTCGCCGACATGTACGACGGCGATTACATCCTCGAGGTCGGACCGTCGATCGGCTACGGCGAGGAGGCGATCCGCAAGACGATCCTGACCAACGATGCGCAGCGCGAGGGCTTCACGAAGTGCGTGAAGGCCGGCGTGCCGATCGCGTTCGGCACCGACTCCGGCGTGATCCCCCACGGCACCGAGGCGCGCCAGTTCGCCCACTACGTGCGATTCGGCTTGACGCCGATCCAGGCGATCCAGAGCGCCACCCGCTGGGCCGCGGAACTGCTCCGCCGGCAGGACCAGGTCGGCACGGTGGCCCCGGGCCTGTTCGCGGATCTCATCGCGGTGCCGGGCGATCCCACCGACGACGTGACGCTGCTCGAGCGCGTCCCGTTCGTCATGAAGGGCGGCGCGGTGGTGCGGGACACCCGTTCGGTGTCTGGTTGACAGTCGACAATTCGCCCGGATAGCGTCCGAGCGATGAGCCCGGGCACCTACGACGCCGTCATCGTCGGCGGAGGTCACAACGGCCTCGTCGCCGGCTTCTACCTCTCCCGCGGCGGACTGCGGACCCTCGTGCTCGAGCGCCGCCCGTTCGTGGGTGGCGCCTGCAACACCGAGGAGTTCGCTCCCGGGTTCCGCGCCTCGACCGGCGCGTACGTGCTCTCGATGCTCCGTCGATCGATCTGGCGCGACATGCGTCTGGTGCAGCGTGGCATCGTCGTCGACCCCGCCGGGCCGACCCTCAACCTTTACCCGGACGGCGCGAGCTACTCCCTCGGCGACGACATGGGCGAGAACGTCGAGGCGACCCGGCGCTTCTCGGAGGCCGATGCGCGGGCGCTGCCCCGCTTCGAGGACGATCTGGGCGAGCTCGTGCAGGCGGTGTTGCCCGCGTTCGACTGGACGGCCCCCGACCCGCGCGTGCGGTCGCTCTCGGACCTGCGGGCGCTGGCGCGGTGGGGCCGCATCGGCCTGCGGCAGCGCAAACGCCTGTCCGATCTGGCCTTCCTGTTCTCGACGAGCGCGAACCAACTGCTGTCGGAGCGGTTCGAGAGCGAGCACGTGAAGGCGGCGCTCGGCTGGCACGCGATCAACGACAGCGTGGCCGGCCCGTCGACCCCCGGCACGGCCTACGTGTTGCTGCACGACCATGCGAGCGAGGAGGTCGACGGCGGCGTGCGGCAGTGGGGCTTCGTGCGCGGTGGCATGGGCGTGCTCACGGCGACGATGGCCGACGCGGCACGGGAAGCCGGGTGCGAGATCCGCTGCGAGGCCGAGGTGGAAGGGGTGCTGACCCGGGCCGGGCGGGCCGTGGGCGTGCGCCTGGCCGGCGGCGAGGAGATCCACGCCGCGCGCGTGCTGTCCAACGCGGACCCCAAGCGCACGTTCCTGTCGCTGTGCGAGCGCGAGGACCTTCCCGGGGAGTTCGTCTCGCGCATCGAGGCCTATCGGTGCATGGGCACCAGCATCAAGATCAACCTCGGGCTGCGCGAGCTTCCCTACGTGAAGGGCATGCCCGAGGGCGGGGTGCAGTCCTACCACACCGGCATCATGGAGCTGAACCCGTTCATCGCCGACATGGACTTCCAGCAGGCGCAGGCGGTGCAGGGGATCGCCGCCGACCCCGCCCACATCGAGATCTGCTTCCCCACCGTGCACGACCCCTCGCTCGCTCCCGAAGGGCGCCACATCATGACGATCGACGTGAACTCCCAGCCGTACGCGCTGCGTGACGCCGAGTGGGACGACATCAAGGACGACCGCGCCGACCGGGCGGTCGCGACGATCGCCGAGCACTTCCCGAAGCTGCCCGACCTCATCGAGCACCGCCAGGTCGTGACCCCGCTCGACATGGAGCGGTTGATGGCCCTGACCGGAGGGCACGCGTTGCACGGCGATATGGCGCCCGATCAGCTGCTGTTCCTGCGGCCGGTGCGGGGGTGGGCCGACTACCGAACGCCCATCAGAGGGCTGTACCTGTGCGGCGCCGGAACACATCCCGGCGGCGGGGTCACCGGTGCCAACGGGCGCAACGCGGCGCGCGAGGTGCTGCGCGACGCGAGATCCCGCCGCCCGTAGCCCGCATCGATCAGTCGATCACGTTCAGCAGCCTGGGGGTGCGAGGCACGAACGATCGCCCCCCTCGCTCCTGTTTCGGCACCAGCTCGTTCGCGAAGATCCATCGCTCGCGAGCCATCGGTGCGAGATCGGTCACGCGGAAGAACGACTGCGGGCCGGGACGGTCGTCGTCTTCGTCGTCCTCATCATCCTCGTCGTCTTCTTCTTCTTCTGCCGGTTCGGCGTCGGCTCCGGCCGGGGCGAGGTGCTCGGGCGCGCCGTGCTCCGCGACCCAGGACGCCGGCAGACCGGCCGGCCAGGACTCACCCGGTTCGTGCTCGACCCGTCCTGCGAACCGTCCGCTCCAGGTAGCGGCGGGCACCTCGGTGTCGCCCGCCTCCGTGGCGATCACCAGGACTCGGCCACCGGGCGGCGTCGCGTCGAGGTCGCCCGGCCCGCCGGCGGGCAGCACGACGCTCCCATCCGACTCACACGCCGCGGCCCCGGCTTCGAGGTGGCGCAGCGGCATCGCGACGACCAACGCACGGCCGGGATCGATCGATCCGGTCAAAGGCCCTCCCTCGAGACGTCGGCGGCATCGTACTCGGGGGTTGACCCGGTCGACCGTCATTCCGTAGATTGTCGACAGTCCACAGCCTGGCGAGGGATCCGTCGCAGGATCGGGGGATCCGCACCGGGCGAAGGGGGGAGATGAACGATGCACACCGGCGATCCGGACCTTGCGGTTCGAGCGGACGGGATCGGCAGACGTGGGGACGTGGATCGTCGGAGCTTCATCCGCATGGGGGTGCTCGGCACGGCGATGGCGAGCGCGATGCTCATGGAACGCGATCGCGAGGCCGGCGCCGCGGCGCTCGCCCAGAACACCTCGTCGGTCCAACCCCGAGGGGCGGGCCTGGTGGCGGCCGGGCCCGAGCTGGCGCTGCCGCCCGGGTTCTCGTATCACACGTTCGGATGGTTCGGTTCGGCCATGACCGACGGGTTCATCACCCCGCCCATCCACGACGGCATGGCCGTGTTCGACATGGGCGGAGGGACGCTGCGCATCGTCCGCAACCACGAGCTCGGGGAAGGCAACGACATCCCGGCCGGGACCGTGATCGGGGACCCGAAGACCGCGTGGGACCGCAAGGCGCCCGGCGGGACGGTCACCCTCGAGCTCGACGCGAACAGCGCCGAGCTCGAGTCCCATTGGATCAGCCTGAACGGCACGGACACGAACTGCGCCGGCGTGCCCACGCCGTGGGGCACGTGGCTGACGTGCGAGGAGACCACCGCGGGCGTGAAGTCCGGCCGGCGCAAGCCGCACGGTTTCGTCTTCGAGGTCGACCCGGCGGACGACAAGCCGAAGATCACGAGGCCGTATCGGAAGCTCGGGCGGTTCCTGCACGAGGCCGGAGCCGTGCATCCCGGCACCGGCGTGATCTACATGACCGAGGATGAGGGCCCCGACGGGTTCTACCGGTTCGTTCCGGACACCCCCGGCAACCTCCGCCACGGCGTGCTGCAGATGCTGCGGGTCGCGGGCAAGCCGAAGTACAACACCGTCGTCGGGCAGACGGTCGGGGAGGAGCTCGACTGCAACTGGGTCACGATCGACGACCCCAACCCCCGCAACGCCGAGGACGACGCGTCGGCTGTCTTCAAGCAGGGACGCGCCAAGGGCGCCGCGAAGTTCCTGGGCGGCGAGGGCTGCACGTACCGCGACGGGTCGATCGTCTTCGGTTCGAGCGAAGGGGGCGACGCCGGCCTCGGA
>DASZOO010000071.1:0-7722 GCA_035550775.1 Actinomycetota bacterium
AGCCGACCAGCTCGCGGATCGCAGCCCCCATCGTCAGGCCCGTCACCCGCTCGAGCACCTCCCCGACCAGGCATGCACCGGTGTCGGAGTAGCCGAACTGCCCGCCCGGCGGTCCGTACGGCTTCCCGTGCGAGACGGCGAAGCCGATCTGCTCGAGCCGGGTCCATCGTCGGCCGAGGTCGCGGTAGACCTGCGACGTGAACCCGTCGGCGATCGACGGATCGTACGCGTCGGCCGCGAAGTCGTAGATGCCGCTCGTGTGCGTGAGCAGATGCCGCAGGGTGATGTCGCCGGTGTCGTAGCCACCCGAGCGCAGCAGCTCGTCGACGGCACCGGGAAGCAGCGTCGCGACGGTGTCCTCCAGCGACAGCCGCCCGTCCTCGACCAGGCGGAGCGTTGCCGCGGCCACGAACGGCTTCGTGACGCTCGCGATGCGGAACCGCGCCCCCGGCACGAGCGGTTCGCCGGTCCTCGTGTCCGCCTCGCCCGCCGCGACCTCGATGTCGAGGCCGGGCGCGAGCACGTGGAGCAGACGACCCGGCATCTGGGGCCACGCTTCGACGTCGCGGTCGACCAGGGTCTGGAGCTCAGCCTCGAGATCGGTCACGGCCACGCCGGCACCTCGCGCCGCACGCCGGGCCAGGGCCGCACCCGCTCGAGCGCGGCTCCGATGCGGAAGGCGCTCGCGTCGTCGTACGTGCGGGCGACGACCTGCACCCCGGTCGGCACCCCGTTGGACGCCGTGCCGCTTGGCACCGCCAGCACCGGACACGGCGACAGCACGTTGAACGGGGTCGTCATGAAGCAGCGGTACTGCCGATCGTTCGGACCACCCCAGTCGTAGATCGTCCCGAGGAAGCTGTCGCCGGCCGGGATGCCGGTGACGGCCCAGGTCGGGCAGACGATGGCCCGGTAGCGCCGGAACAGCCGCCCGAGCGGTTCCCACATCGCCTGCTCGCCCTCGAGCCCCGTGAGGTAGGAACGCGGGTCCTCGCGGTGCATCCGCGCCTCCTCGGCCCACGCATGCGAGTAGTCGTTCAACTGGTCGCCGAAAGCCTCGGCGGCCGAGGAGATCTCCGCGCCGAAGATCGTCGCGAAATGACGGCGCGCCGTGCCGACGACCTGCTCGAACTCCCAAGGGATCTCGACCTCGTCCACGATCGCCCCGGCCTCCTCGAGCGCGGCGCCGACCGCACGCGTGTTCGCCTGCACCTCGGGGTCCACGTCCCAGCAGCCGAGGTCGACGGAGAGCCCTATGCGCCAGCCCTCGATGCCCTTCAGCTCCGAGGGGATCCGGAGCTTCGGCCTCAGCGACGTCACGTCGCGCGGATGGGGGCCGGCGAGCACGTTCTCGAACAGCGCGCAATCGGCGACCGTCCTCGCGAGCGGTCCGTCGTGACAGAAGCGGTCGAGGTTGAACGGCGGGCCGGTCGGCACGCGGCCGTGCGGAGGCTTGAACCCGACCACGCCGTCGATCGAGGCGGGGATGCGGATCGATCCGCCGATGTCGGACCCGCTCGCGAGCAGCGACGTGCCGCTGGCCAGCGATGCGCCGGACCCCCCGCTCGACCCGCCAGCCGCCACCGACGGGTTCCACGGATTGCGCGTCACGCCCCAGAGCTTCGAGTGCGTGTAGCCGGTGCAGCTGAACTCGGGCGTCGTCGTCCGCGCATGCACGACCGCCCCGGCTTTCAGGATGCGCTCCGCGATCGGTGCGGTCTCGGTGGCGACCTCGTCGATCGCGAGCGACCCGTAGCGCATGCGCCAGCCGTCGACGGGGACCTCTTCTTTCATCGCCACGGGCAGGCCCTCGAGCGCGCGGATCGACTCGCCTCGCAGGTAGCGGTCGGCGCTCACCTGGGCCGAGGCCTGCGCGGCGCCGTGACGGCGTTCACACAACGCGTTGACGACTGGCTCGACCTCGTCGGCCCGGCGCTCCACGCTCTCGAGCAGCTCGACGGGGGAGAGCTCTCGTGCGCGCATCGCGGCGAGGGCTTCGGTTGCGGTCAACTCCCACGGCTCGGTCATCTTCCGGAGCAGGCTACCCGCCCGACGACGGCGGGACCTTCAGCCCGTGAGACCGCTACCAGTCGGCGACCGGATCAGGCGTCGAGCCCAGCCCCGAGAAGTCACCATGGTCGCGGATCCGGACCGCAGCCGCGACCATCGCCTCGACCGCGGTCCACGCCAAGCCGCCGCCGACGCTGACACGGCGAGCGCCGGCCTCGACGATGTCGCCCATCGAGAGGCCAGGAACGGCGAGCACGTTGACCGGCTTCGAGACCGCGTCGCAGACGGCGCGGATCTGCGCGGACGTCGCAAGCCCAGGGGCGTAGAGCACGTCGGCGCCCGCGGCCTCGTAGGAGCGCAGGCGAGCGATCGTGTCGTCGAGATCCGGGTTGCCTCGGATGTGGTTCTCGGCGCGGGCCGTCAGCATGAACGGGAAGCCGAGCGCCCGAGCGGCCTCCGCCGCCGCGGCCACCCGCTCGGTCGCGTGCTGCACGTCGTAGAGGTGGCCGCTCGGATCGTAGTCCTCGATCGATCCGCCGACGGCGCCGGCCTCCGCGATCCTGGCGATCGCCGACGCGGCCTGCTCGGGGTCGGCGCCGTAGCCGTTCTCGAGGTCGACGGAGACCGGGAGATCGGTGGCCCGGTCGAGCATCGACGCGTGCGCCGCCACGTCGTCCAACGTCGCTCCGCCGTCAGGGCGGCCCAGCGTGAACGCGAACCCCGAGCTCGTGCTCGCGAGCGCTCGGAAGCCGAGCCCGGCCAACAGCCGCGCCGACCCGGCGTCCCACGGGTTCGGGATCACGAATGGCGTTCCCTCGTGCAACGCCCGGAACGCCTCGCCCTTCCGTTCCTGGCTCTGCATCGTCACCTCACGAGATGAACTCGAGGCGCTCGCGATGCGCCTCGATCGCCGCGACCGTGCCGGAGTCGAGCGTGTGGTCGCGCTCGGGCTCCTCCACCTCGAGCTTCTCGCCGTAGAGCTCGCCCGAGAGGTAGCGCTGGCCCGTGTCGCAGACGACCGTGACCACGCGTTCGAGCTCCGGATGATGCTCGATCACCTTGTGGACCGCAGCCACGTTGATGCCCGACGAGGGCCCGCAGAGCATCCCCTCCTCGCGGGCGAGCCGCCGAGCGGTGACGAGCGCCTCCTCGGTGGAGACCGTGACGATGCCGTCCATCGCGGCGAGGTCGAGGTTCGGCGGCACGATGCCGTCGCCGATGCCGGGGACGCCGTGCGTGCCCCACGTGTGGTCGGTGATCAGCGCGCACTCGGCGGGCTCGACGGCGAAGGCCCGGATCGAAGGATCGTGCGCTTTGAGGGCGTGCGAGACCCCGCTGATCCATCCACCCGTCCCTTGGGCACCGACGACCGCGTCGATGCGGCCGTCGGACTGTTCCCAGATCTCCTCGCCGCTCACGAGCTGGGCCTCGGGGTTGGCGGGATTCTCGAACTCCCCGGGGAAGAAGTACCGATCGGGGTCCGTCGCGACGATCTCGCGCATGCGCTCGAGGGCGAGGTCGATGTCGGTGCCGGCGCCGGGTGTGAGGACGAGGTCGGCGCCGTAGGCCTTGATCATCGTCTTCCGCTCGTTGCTCATGCCTTCGGGCATCACGATCGTGCAGCGGTACCCCTTGATCGCGGCGACCGCCGAGCACGCGATGCCGGCGTTGCCGGTCGTGCACTCGATGATCGTCATGCCGGGCCGCAGGTCGCCCCGCTCCTCGGCCCTCGTGAGCATCGCGGCGTAGATGCGGTCCTTCACCGAGCCCGTCGGGCCATACCACTCGACCTTGACGAGCACCTCGACGCCCGGCGGCGCCACGCGCTGCAGCCGCACGAGCGGCGTTCGACCGATCGCGTCGAGCAACGTCTGCACCTGCCACCGATCGGCGTCCCACGCGATCGACACCGCTCTCCTCCTCCCTGTGCCCCTGGACGGTTCAGCCGGCCCGGGCGCCGCGGTCCACGAAGCCGAGTCGCCTCGAGATCGCCAGCGCGGCGTCGACCGTGAGCCTGCCGATGCGGGGCAGGTCGACCGCGCGCATGCGGAACGCGGGTCCCGAGACGCTGAGCGCTGCGACGAGGTCGCCGCTCATGCCTCGGACCGGGGCCGCCACCGCGTTCAGCCCCTCCTCGAGCTCTTCCAGCGTCTGGGCGTAGCCGCGGGCGCGGATCTCCGAGAGTTGGGCTCGCAACGTCCGAACATCGGTGATCGTGCGTGCTGTGAGACGCGCGAGCGGCGCACCGAGGAGTCGGTCGCGCTCGGCGTCGGACGCATACGCGAGCAGCACCTTGCCGTTGGACGTGCAGTGCAGCGGCGTGCGCTGCCCCACCCAGCTGACGCTCACGATCGACCGCGTGCCGGTGACCTGGTCCACGTAGACGACCGATCCTCCCGAGAGCACGCCGAGGTTCACCGTCTCGCGCGTCGTCTCGGCGAGCTCGTCGAGGATGGGCCGCGCGGCGCGCACGAGATCGTTGCCTCCCACGGCCGCTCCCGCGAGTGAGATCAAGCCGAACCCCAACCGATACTTCTCGCTGATCGGGTCGCGCTCGACGAAGCCGCGCTCGGCGAGCGTCGCGATCAGCCGTGACGCGGTGGCCTTGTGCACGTCGAGCTTGCGCCCGAGCTCCGTCACGCCCAGCTCTCCGTGCTCGCTGATCAACTCGAGGGCTCGCAGGGCGCGGCGGACGGACTGGAGGTTTCCGCCGCCCTCACGTTCGTCTCGCATGTCGCAACCGCCCCGGACTCATGCGCAACCGCGCGGGGGACCGTACGTCGGGCGATGAGCGGTGTCAACGTCAGCCATACTGCTACTGGCTCAGGCGAGGAGGCAGGAGATGGGCAGCTACCCGGACATCAGCAATCACGGGCTGATCGGCGACCTGCAGACCGCGGCGCTCGTCGACACGAACGGCACGATCGACTGGTTCTGTTGCCCTCGCTTCGACTCCCCGAGCGTCTTCGCCTCGTTGCTCGATGCCGAGCGCGGAGGATTCTGCCGGATCGCCCCCGACACCGACGACCATGTCACGCGTCAGCTGTACCTGCCCGAGACGGCGATCCTCGTGACGCGATTCATGACGGAGGCGGGGGTCGGAGAGGTCGTCGACTTCATGCCGGTCGCCGAGGGGCCGGCCACCGATCGCCACCAGCTGGTGCGCCTGGTGCGGGTCGTGCGCGGGACGATGCGGTTCCTCGGGGAGATCCAGCCTCGCTTCGACTACGGACGCGCGCAGCACGAGATGCATGCCACGGCCGACGGGATCGTCTTCTCCACCGACGAGCTCGCCCTGACCCTGCACCGGGTCGGAGATCCGATCGAGCGCGACGGGGCGCGGGCGGCGAAGGTGGAACGTGCCGGTGAGGGCGTTCGGGTCGACATCACCCTGAACGCCGGCGAGGTCACGGGCATCATGCTCGAGTCCGGCGGCGTGGCTCCTCGGCAGGTCTCGAGGGACGAGCTGACGGAGATGTTCCTGCAGACACGCGGGTACTGGCGACGTTGGCTCGACCGCTCGACGTACACGGGCCGATGGCGCGAGACGGTCACCCGCTCCGCGATGACGCTGAAGCTCATGACCTACGCGCCGACGGGGGCCCTCGTCGCGGCCCCGACCGCCGCCCTCCCCGAGCAGGTCGGAGGAGAGCGGAACTGGGACTACCGGTACACGTGGATCCGCGACGCCTCCTTCTCCGTCTATGCGCTGCTCGGGCTCGGCTACACGGAGGAGGCCGAGGCGTTCGTCGCATGGCTGCTCGATCGCATCCGCGAGAGCGCGGGCAACGCTTCCGGGCCTCTCAAGATCATGTACCGGGTCGACGGCTCCTCCGACCTCGTCGAAGAGACGCTCGATCATCTCGAGGGGTATCGAGGATCGAGCCCCGTGCGCGTGGGGAACGGAGCGGCCGACCAGCTCCAGCTCGACATCTACGGCGAGGCGATGGACGCCGTGCACCTGGCGGACACCCACGGGCTTCAGCTCCCCCATTCCGGGTGGGAGGAGGTGCGCGCGATGCTCGACTGGGTGGGCGACAACTGGGACCAGCCCGAGGAGGGGATCTGGGAGACGAGGGGGGGCCGGCAGGCATTCACCTATGGCCGGTTCATGTGCTGGGTCGCGCTGGACCGCGCGATCAGGCTGGCCGGGTCACACGGACGGCCGGCCTCCGTCACGAGATGGACCGAGGAACGTGATCGGATCTACGAGCAGGTCATGGCCAAGGGGTGGCACGAGGAACGGCAGGCCTTCGTTCAGCACTACGACACCGACGTGCTCGACGCATCGCTCCTGTTGATGCCCCTCATGGGGTTCGTCGCCCCGCGGGACCCGATGTGGACCTCGACGCTCGCGGCGATGGACGAGGAGCTCGTATCCGACAGCCTGGTCTACCGCTACAACCCGAGCGCCTCGCCCGACGGACTCCGCGGATCGGAGGGGACGTTCTCCCTCTGCTCGTTCTTCTACGTGGACGCGCTGGCCCGGTGCGGCCGCCTGGACGAGGCCCGGCTCACGTTCGAGAAGATGATGACCTATGCGAATCACCTCGGGCTCTTCTCCGAGGAGATCGGGCTCACGGGTGAGCAGCTCGGCAACTTCCCTCAGGCCTTCAGCCACCTGGCGTTGATCAACGCCGCCGTGAACCTCGACTACCAGCTCGATCACGGCTCGGGTTACGTCGACCCGGTCCTGACCAAGGGCCTGCGTCGTTGAGCGAGGCCGCGCACGGCGGTTCGGGCGATGGGCGACCTGGTGCCCGAACGGTCTCAGCCGCGATGCGTGGACAGCCATCGCGGGTAGGACATCGAATCCGCGAGCTCGAACCGGAGACCGGGCGGCCTCGGCCCCTCGACGAGCGCCTCGGCGGTCGCGCGGAGCGCGGGTTCCAGGTCTCCTGGCTCGCCGCCTGCCTCGAGGGCGAAGGTCCACCCGACCTCCCGGCCCGCCGTGAACTCGGTCAGCTCGACCGAGCAACCCGGGAGCTCTGCCTCGGTCACGGGCCGTTCCACCACCCGGTCTCCTTCCAGGCGGAACGAGCGGCGATGCCGGGTCTTCCAGAGGGCGGCCCAGCTCGAGCCGTCGGCCGACGGCAGCGTGACCGTCTCGAGCGGGAATCGCCATTTCTCCCAACGCTCGAGGCGGCCCCGGCCGCCGTCACCGGGCAGTTCCAGGATGCCGAGATCCCCTCGGAAGGCCTTCAGGTCGAGTTCCACGCCCCCCTTGATCTTCACGCCGAGCTCCGGGGCGGCAGGATCCACCAGGTAGCGGTCCTCGCGTTGTTCGATCCATGCGTCGAACGGGCCGATCCAGCTCATCATCGCCTGCGGGATCCGGCCCCGATGGATCCATCGCACCTCCAGCGACATGGTCCCGCCGGAGGTGGCGACGGGCGCCGCGCGGCCGCGCGGATCGCCCGGTGCTCGGTTCGCGGCGGGGCCGGTGCTGCCCATCCATCACCCCTTCCTGAGGACCGTGCGGACACCGGTGTGTCATCGAGGCCCGCCTCGCCCGACAGTATGGGACGATGAGCGCCCCGGCGAGGGGAGGCATCGCCCGGAACGGATGAGGGGCCCCTCGGCGGGCGGCCCGATGCGACGTCTACGCCGTTGCGGTGCGCGCATCGCCGGCAGCGACGGAGCCGCGCCGTGCCGCCTATCGTGTCGGCCGATGGGCGAGCGCTACTGGCGAGCGGCGGAGCCGAAGCCGCG
>DASZOO010000072.1:0-22745 GCA_035550775.1 Actinomycetota bacterium
GGTGCTGCTCGACCCCGATGGCGAGGTCGCGGCGACCTACCGGAAGATCCATCTCTTCGACGTCGACCTGCCCGATCAGCCGCCGATCCGCGAGTCGGACACGATCGAGCCGGGCGGCGAGATCGTCACGCACCAGGCCGGGGCCGTTCGGCTCGGACTGTCGATCTGCTACGACGTGCGGTTCCCCGAGCTGTACCGGGGACTGATGGCGCAGGGCGCGCAGGTGCTCTGCGTCCCCGCCCAGTTCCAGCACACGACCGGCCGCGACCACTGGCACACGATGCTGCGTGCTCGCGCGATCGAGAACCAATGCTTCGTGGTCGCGCCCGGGCAGTGGGGGTCGTTCGGCGATCCCGACGATGGTCGACGGTCCTACGGCCACTCCCTGATCGTGGATCCGTGGGGCCGCGTGCTGGTCGAAGCGCCGGAGGAAGGCGACGGCGTGTGGCTCGCCGACCTCGACCTCGAGGCGCAGCGGGAGCTCCGGCGGACGTTTCCCGCGCTGCAGCACCGCCGGCTCGGCATCACGTGCTGAAGGTGCTCCGCGGCTCACCCGAGCGGGGCGAGCAGGTTCTTCTTCCCCTCGAACGCGAACAGCAGCAAGTCGACCATGCGGAACGTCGAGCTGTCGGGCCCGAGCGTCGGACGCCACGTCGGGTCGCGAACGATCGAGGTCTGGCTGCCTTCCATGGCGCGGTGGAACGTCTCGGCGACGATGCGAGCGCCGACGCCCTTGAGCCGCCCCGCGTTCAGCTCGGCCTCGCGCAGGATGTAGAACCACAGCGGCGTGTTCTTCAGGAGGGCGACCTTCTGGGGTTCGGTGAGGTCCTCGAGCGTCACGCCGCCGCTGCCGTTGCGGATCTGCGGGGTCGTGAGCTTGGTCAGGGTCACCCCCTTGCTCTTCAGGAACGCCGCCATCTGCTGGCCGGTCGCCAGGCGCACCATGCGCGCCCGCGAGAGGTTGCGGAAGGCCAGGTCGCGCTCGGCCGCGGGGAAGCCGGGAAGCGTCGCCAGCGGGTCGACGAGCTTCGTGTCGATGCGCATCGCGCGGTTGAATCTGTTCGTGGGCACGACGAGATCGGCGCGGCCTGCTTCCGCGAAGTCGTACAAGCGTCGGAAGTCGGCGATCCAGGTGCTCAGCAGCCGTTGGGCGCCCCCGAGATCACCGCTGCCCGCCGAGAACGTGAACAGCAGGTCCAGCGTGCCGAAGCCGAAGTCGAAGATCTTGTTCCAGTTGTAGGCCGCGCGGATCATCGAGTGCCCGAGCCGGAAGGCCGCGATCGAGAACTCGATCGGCATCGTGGGCACGTCGGTGGGCGTCGCGCCGACCTCGAACGCCTTCCTGCCGCTCGTGAACACGGTGCTCACGACGCCGGGCGCGCAGATGCGCGGAAGGTAGTCGGTGCGCAACATCCACTGGTAGTGACGGGTGACGATCCTGCGGGCTCGTTGGAAGCGGAGCGCCGGCGGCACCGACGACGGGATCGTGTCGACGACGCGGTTGTGGAAGCGGATGAACGCCAGATGGGTCTGAGCGACCGCCAGGTTCTCGTCGTTCCTCGGGTCCGGGATGATCGCCCTGCGCTTGGCCTTGTTGGTCGAGCCCTCTCCCCGGGGGAGGTCGAACCCCTCCCTCGCCGCGTTGCCGTCGGTCGCGACGGTCTTCCCCATCCTCAGGTGCATGCCGTCGGGCTCGAAGAACCTCGCCGACGCAGGGTCGTTCGGTCCGGCGCCGTACAGCGAGTCGAGGTCCAAGCTGGGTGAGCGCGCCTGCAGCAGGTCTGCGGGCGACACGTTCTCGCCGAGCATCACGTCGGTCTTGTCGAACGTGAGGTCGTGGTCGACGAACTGGCCGAGGTACGTGAATCCGGCCGGGACGTTCGATCCGCCACCGCCTCCAGACGTCATCGCCTTCCCGAGCTTCCGGTTCAACGACTCGGAGAGCTGGCGGTTCGCGCCGCTCGGGCCCATGCGCGAGAAACGGAACGGGGGCGCCTGGGCCTCGCGCGCCGGCCCCAGCGTGCGGGCGCGGCCACCGATGGTCTCGCCCAGGAGTCCCTCACCGATGACGAAGTAGCTCTCGGACCCGTGTCGTTCCATCGCGCACCCCCCGCGCCGACCCTAGCCCGGGGAGCCGAGCACTGCATCGGCCGGCCGGTCCACCCCATGTGGCCGACATCACGGTCGACCGGCGAGACGTCAGCCTTGGGCGTCGCCCAGACGTTCGAGCCGGGCTCCCATCGACCGATCGAGCTCGACCGGGTAGGCGAGACCATGCGCCTCGGCGACGTCGGGCGCGAGGGCGCGATAGAAGGCCAGGATCCGTCCCGCGGCTTCCAGCAACGCCGTGCGCTCCGGCGGCACGAACGTGGAGCGCAGCGCCTCGAGCTCGTCCGGCGAGATCTCGCCGTCGAGCTTCTCGTAGGGCTCGTCGTGAGCCTCGACGCCGTGCTCGATGCGCACCAGGTTCACGCAGCAAGCCCGCAGGATCTCGAGCTGCCCGGCCGCCCACCAGAGCTGTCCTCGCCCGATCGCGGTGGTGAAGTGCGACAGATCGTGCCAGAACCAGCTCAGGGCGCGCCGGAGCTCTTCGAGCTGGGCCGCCGGATCGGGCCGGGGTTCGGAGAACGCCTCCGGGAGGATGCCCCGCTCGTCTGAGAGCGAGCGGATCCGGCCGGCTTCGATCCGCTCGAGCTCGCCTTCACCGAAGAAGAAGATCTCCCCTTCGGTGCCGTCGGCCAGGACGAAGAACACGTGCCTGTCGATGCCGAAGTCCTCGACGAACAGCGGCTCACCGAGCCGTCGGACGAGCCCGGTTCGATCGGCTCCGACGTCGTCGATCGCGTCGTCGGCGGTGATCACGCAGAGGTCGAGATCCGAGAACCCGTCTGCTTCCTCTCTCGCGAGGGATCCGCCGAGGAACGCGGCAACGATCCGCTCGTCGGCCGAACAGGCCTCGACGAAGCGGTCGATCACGGCGCTGTGGTCCCGCGGAGGCGTTGGCTCCGGCTGCCCCATCTCCCTAGCCTCGCACGCCCTCGACGTCCTCGGGTCGGCACGACCGAGCGCATCGGAGATGCGGGCTAAGCAGTGGTCCTGTTCCGCCGCTGTGGAACGCGGGGCCCGCGGCGCTACCGACGTCGCGCGGCGAGATCGTCCGGGGTGTCGATGTCTTCCGGCGCCTCGCGATCGACCTCGACCTCTTCGACCCACTCCGGATGGCTCGCGGCGAGCACACGGGCGCCCACGTCACCGTGCAGATGGCCGGCCTCGGCGTAGATCTCGCGGCTGAGCAGCGACGGTCCGGGACCGTCGGTGAATCGCAGGCGCACGATCTGCTTCCTCGTCGCACGGAATCGGTCGACGAGCGCCGACACGTCGCCGGGGGTGATGCCCGGCTGGTCGGCCATGAGCACGACGGCCGCCTCGCTGCCGTCGTCGACCTCGTGGAAGGCCGCCGCGAGCGAGGTGGCCTGCCCGTCGCGATACGCGGCGTTGCGGACGAACCGCCCCGTCGGCGGGAGCGCGAGGGCCGACTCCACCGTGTCGGCGTCGTGGCCCGTGACCACGAGCAGCTCGTCGACACCGGCGCCCGCGAGCGCGTCGATCGCGTGCTGAGCGAGCGGCTTCCCGTCGGCGATCTCCAGCTGCTTCGTGCCGCCGAACCTGCGGCCCTCGCCGGCGGCGAGCACCACGCCGGTGATCACGCCGCCCGGGTCATGTCGGGGTCGTCCCGCCCCCGAAGAGCCTGCGGAAGAAGCTCTTGATCACGGCCCAGATCGCCGAGAGACCCAGGCCGATGCCGCCGACGTGTTTGGCCGCGACGGGCGCAGGGGCGGGGGCGGTGGGGGCAGGTCGTTCGGCGGCCGCCTCGCCGGCGGCGGCGGCGGCGGCGGGTGTCTCCGCGGGCGCCGCCTGCATCTGTGACTCGAGGCAGTCGGCGAACTGCTGCGTGAGCTTCTTCGAGATCTCCGGCAGCAGGCCGCGGGAGAGCTGGGCCGCCGCGCCGGTGAGGGCGATGTCGGCGGTCATCTTCACGGTGGTCTGGCCGTCGGTCGCAGGCTCGAGCCACGACGTCACGGTGGCGTTCGCCGCGCCCTTGCCCTTCTGTTCCATGCCCTTGGCATGCAGCACGGCTCGGTGAGCGGCGTCGTCGCGCTCGGTCATCTGGACGGTGCCGGCGAACGCGAGGGCCACCGGGCCGAACTTCACGTTGACCTTGCCCTTCCAGTTGCGCTCGTCGATCGTCTCGGTGAGCTCGGCGCCCGGCATGCACGGGGCGATGCGTTCGACGTCGAGCAGAAAGGCCCACAGCTCGTCGACGGGGGTGGCGACCGTGAACTCGTTCTCGATCAGCATGGGGCGTCAGCCTAACCGGCCGGTCACGAGCCGACCTCCACGAACCGGGAGGGGTCGCGCTCGAACGCCTCGAGGCACGGCGCGGAACAGAAGTACACGGTGCGGCCCTCGTACGTCGTGCGGTACCGGGCGTCGGCGACGTCGACCGTCATCCCGCACACCGGGTCGATCTCCTCGTGCCGCGGGGTGGCCTCCGCCGTCACCGCGGGCGCGTCGAGCGCTCCCGCGGCACGCAGGCGCACGATCTCGGCGAGGATCGCGAGCGCGATCTCGTCGGAGCCGATGTGGCCGAGATCGATGCCGGCCGGCGCGTGGACGCGCGCGAGCTGATCCTCGGCGACCCCACGGTCGCGAAGGTAGCCGAGCACGGCCTGCGCTCGCTTGGCCGAGGCGACCAACCCCACGTACACGGCGGGGGTGGCGAGCGCCCGCTCCAGCGCGTCCTCGTCGTAGTGGCCTTGGGTCGCCACCACGACGTAGGAGCGGTCGTCGACGTCCGCGAGGTCGAGCGACGTCACGACGGTGTCGGCGTCGTGGTCGGCGACCGTGCCGCCGTCGTCGATCGCCAGCGATCGCCAGCCGAGCGCCCGGGCCAGGCGCGTGAGGGAGAGGGCGGCCGGCGACCGCCCGATCGCCACCACCTGCGGTTGGGGCAGCACGGGTTCCACGTAGACCTCCAGGGCGCCTTCGCTCTGACACGCGATCGGAACGCTCACGACACCGTCGCGGCGGTGGGCCTCGAGCTCCTCCGGAGGGCCGAGGAACAGCAGTCGCGGCGTGCCCTCGTCGATCGCCTTCAGGGCCTCGCGCACGACGGTGGGCTCGGCGCAGGCGCCGCCGATCCAGCCGCGCACCGCGCGGTCCGGCGTGATCAGCGCGGTCGCGCCCTCCTTGCCCGACGAAGGCGCTCGCCGCCAGACGACGGTCGCGAGCACGTAGGGCCGCCCACGCGCGGAGAGCTCGGCGGCGAGCTTGACGACCTCCGGCTTCACGAGCCTCCCTGGGCGGCTTGGATCGCTTCCCAGACCCTCGCGCTGGTGAGCGGCATGTCGATGTTCTTCACGCCGAGCGGTTGCAGCGCGTCGATCACCGCGTTCACGAACGCGGCGGGGGAGCCGACCGTGGCCGACTCGCCGACGCCCTTCGCGCCGATCGGATGGTGCGGCGACGGCGTCACCGTCGCGCCGAGCTCGAACCTGGGCGTCTCGACCGCCGTCGGGAGCAGGTAGTCGAGGAAGTTCGAGCCGATGCAGTTGCCGTCCTCGTCGAACGTGATCTGCTGCATCGCCGCGATGCCGTAGCCCTCGGTGAGCCCGCCGTGGATCTGGCCCTCCACGATCATTGGGTTGATGCGCACGCCGCAGTCGTCGACGGCGACCATGCGCTTGACCTGCCACTCGCCGGTCTCCGGGTCGACCTCGACGGCGACCGCGTACGTGCCGAATGGGAACGTCAGGTTCGGCGGGTCGTAGTAGTAGTTGGCCTCCAGTCCCGCCTCCATGCCGTCGGGGAAGTTCGTGTAGGCGGCGAAGGCGACGTCCTGGATCGTGACCGCGCGGTCGGGGGCGCCTCGCACCGTGTAGTTCGGGCGGTGGAACTCGACGTCGTCCTCGCTCACCTCGAGCAGGTGGGCGGCGATCTTCCGCGCCTTCTCGCCGACGCGTCGAGCCACCATCGCCGTCGCCGCTCCGGAGACCGGGGTCGAGCGGGAGGCGTAGGTGCCCAGACCGTACGGCGTGTTGTCGGTGTCGCCGTGCATCACCTTGATGTCCTCGGGCTGGATGCCGAGCTCCTCGGCCACGATCTGGGCGAACGTCGTCTCGTGCCCCTGGCCCTGGGTGATCGAGCTGATCTTCAGGATCGCCTTCCCCGTCGGGTGGATCCGCAGCTCGGCGCCGTCGTTCATCTTGATGCCGATGATGTCGTAGTCCTTGTGCGGGCCGGCGCCGACCACCTCGGTGAACGAGGCGAGCCCGATGCCCCAGAGCTTGCCGTCGGCGCGTTCGCGCTGCTGTTCCTCGCGCAGGCCGGCGTAGTCGATCTTCTCGAGCGCCATGTCCATGGCGGCGTGGTAGTCGCCCGAGTCGTAGACGAACCCCGTCACCGATTCGTAGGGGAACTGGTCCTTGTCGATGAAGTTCTTCTTGCGGATGTCGGCCGGGTCCATGCCGAGCTCGTACGCGGCGTTCTGCACGAGCCGCTCGATCAGGTAGGAGGCCTCGGTGACCCGGAACGAGCATCGGTAGGCGACGCCGCCGGGCGCCTTGTTCGTGAAGTAGCCGTCGGCCTCGACGTGGGCCGCCGGCAGGTCGTAGCTGCCGGTCACGATGTGGAACAGACCCACCTTGAACTTGCTCGGCTGCGCGTCGGCGTGGAACGCGCCCTCGTCGGCCAGCAGCGACGTGCGGAGGCCGAGCATCGTGCCGTCGGAGCTCAACGCCATCTCGCCGTGCATGTGGAAGTCACGCGCGAACCCGGTCGAGATGAGGTTCTCCGTGCGGTCCTCGATCCATTTCACCGGGTGCCCCAGCAACAGCGAGGCCGCCGTCGCGACGACGTACCCCGGGTAGACGGGCACCTTGTTGCCGAAGCCTCCTCCGAGGTCGGGGCTCACGATCCGGATGTTCTCCTCGGGCAGCCCGGCCACGAGCGCGAACACCGTGCGGATCGCGTGCGGCGCCTGCGAGGTCATGTAGATCGTGGCCTGGCCGGTCGCCGGGTCCACGTCGGCGACGCATCCGCACGTCTCGAGCGGCGAGGGGTGCGAGCGCGGGTAGTGGGTGTCGAGGGAGACCACCACGTCGGCGCCGGCGAAGGCCGCGTCGGTCTTCTCCTTGTCGCCGGACTCCCAGTGGTAGATGTGGTTGTCGGACTGACCTTCCTTCTCGTCGCGGATCAGGGGGGCGCCGTCGGCCGCGGCCGACTGCGGGTCGACGACCACGCCGAGCGGTTCGTAGTCGACCTCGATGCGCTCGAGGGCGTCCTTGGCGACGTAGGGGTCGTCGGCGATCACCGCGGCGACCTCCTGCCCCTGGAACCGCACCTTGTCGGTGGCGAGCACCGCCTGCGTGTCGCCCGAGAGCGTGGGCATCCACGCGAGGTTGTGCTGGGCCATCAGCTCCCCGGTGACGACCGCCACCACCCCCGGCATCGCCTGGGCCGCGGAGCCGTCGACGGAGTTGATCTTCGCGTGGGCGTAGGGGCTGCGCAGGATCGCCATGTGCAGCATGCCGGGAAGCTGCACGTCGTCGACGTAGTTGCCTCGGCCGCGGACGAACCGGTCGTCCTCCTTGCGACGGACGCTGTGGCCGATGCCTCGGATCTCTTCGGTCTCGGTGGCCATGTGCTCTGGGCTCCTTCGTCTCGTCGCTCGGTCAGGCGTTCGCGGGCTCGGGGGCGGCCGTGCCGGTGGAACCGGCCTGCTGGCTCGCGGCGGCGGCCGCCTGGATCGCCTTCACGATGTTCATGTAGCCCGTGCACCGGCAGATGTTGCCGCCGATCGCGTTGCGCACGTCGTCGTCGGTCGGTGCCGGGTTCCGCTCGATCAGGGACTTGCCCACGAGCATCATGCCGGGCGTGCAGAACCCGCATTGCAGCCCGTGATGTTCCTTGAACGCCTCCTGCATGGGGTCGAGGCCGGCGGCGGTCAGCAGGCCCTCCACGGTCGTGATGTCGACACCGTCGGCCTGCACGCCGAACAGCGTGCACGACTTCACGGGCGTGCCGTCGTAGAGCACCGTGCACGCCCCGCAGCTGGTGGAGTCGCATCCGATGTGCGTGCCCGTGAGTCGCAGCTCCTCGCGGAGCACGTGCACGAGCAGCTCGCGCGGCTCGATGTCGAGGGTGTGGGCCGTGCCGTTGACGGTGATCGTGACTTCCATCGGTGGTCTTCCCCCTCGTCTCAGGCCGCGCCGGCCATCTCCGCGGCCCGGGTGAGCCCGCGCCGGACGTACACGTCGACCATGTGCCGCTTGTATGCCTCGCTGCCCCGCACGTCGCTCACGGGGCTCGACGCGGCGGCCGCGAGCCGCCCCGCTTCGGCGAACAGCTCGGAGCTCGGGGCCTGTCCCACCAGTGCCTCCTCGGCGGCCGTCGCCTTGATGTTCGTGAGCCCGACGCTCGTGAGGCCGATGCCGGCGGCGCCGATCGAGCCGTTGGACATCGTCAGGCGTGTCGCGACGGCCACGGTGGCGTAGTCGCCGATCTTCCGCTCGAGCTTCAAGTAGGTGCCGCCGTAGCTGCCGGTCGGGGACTGCACCTTGATCGTGGTGAGCAGCTCGTTGGGCTCGATCGCCGCCTGGAACGTGTCGGCGAGGAACTCCGTGATCGGCACGTCGCGCTCGCCGCCGGCGCTCCGCAGGGTCACGCGGGCGTTCGCCGCGAGCATCACCGCCCCGAGGTCGCCGCTGGGGTCGCAGTGGGCGAGGGAACCGCCGATCGTGCCGAGGTTGCGCACGAGCGGATCGGCGATCTGGGGCGCCGCGGCCGCGATCATGTGGTACTTGGAGTTGATCAGCTCCGACCCGGCGAGCTGGTTGTGGCGGACCAACGCGCCGATGTGCAACTCGTCGCCCACCTCCTCGATCGAATCGAGGCCGTCGATGCGGTTGATGTCGATCAGGTGTGCCGGGGCGGCGAACCGCAGCTTCATGATCGGGATCAGGCTCTGGCCTCCGGCCAGCACCTTCGCATCCTCACCCAACGATGCGAGCAGGTCGAGCGCCTCGTCGATCGTGGCCGGCCGGTGATACTCGAAGCTGGAAGGCAACATCGCAGAACGTTCCCCCTGTGAGCCGTGGCCGCGGTCGCCGACGACCGGCGACAGCGCTTCCTTATCGCATGGCTCGCGAGATCAGGCAACCCGTTTTCGTTCGCGGCGGGCGCCGTTGCCCGGCATCGAGCTTGACCCGACCGCGCTCGGGGCGCACGATCGAGCGTGAACCGGGAGGTGATCGATGCGACGCTACCTGGTCGTCGCGAACCAGACCCTCGCCGGCGGGCATCTCGTGTCGGCCCTGCGCGATCTGCGCGATCGGGGCCCGTGCTCGTTCCACGTCGTCGTGCCGGCGACCCCACCGAAGGACCATGCCTGGACCGAGGCGGAGGCCAGGCACACCGCGCGGTCGCGGCTCGACGCCGCGACGGCCGCACTCTCGGCCGAGGGGCTCGAGGTCACGGGTGAGGTCGGCGACGAGCATCCGCTGGAAGCGGTGCAGGACATCCTGCTGCGTGGCGAGCGATTCGACGCGATCGTGCTCTCGACGCTTCCGCCGGGACGCTCGCGGTGGCTCAAGCGGAACGTCGTCCGCTGGCTCGAGGGCACGACCGGCCTGCGCGTGATCCACGTGATCGGACAGCCCGCTCCCACGCCGACGGGCTGAACCGGTCTCAGCGCGCTTCGGTGCCGGGTGCCGGGCGGTCGTGGATCGGGCCGGGCCGTTCCTTGAGGAAGCCGCCCTTGCGGGCGTGCTTCGCGGCCACGATCTCGGCCACGATGGCCTGCGCGATCTCCTCGGGCCCTTCGGCGCCGAGATCGAGCCCGGCGGGCCCGTGGATGCGGTGGCGGTCGGCGTCGGTGATCTCGACGCCCTCGTCGGCCAGCTCCATCAGCAGCCGCTGCGTGCGCGCCGACGGTCCGAGCATGCCGATGTATCCGGCATCGGAGTCGAGCAGCGACCGCAGGTACTCCTTGTCACGCAGGAAGTTGTGCGTCATCACGACGACGTGCGTGCGCCGATCGATCGTCGCGGTCTTCGCGACGTGCTCGGGGGCCTCGACGTGCACGAAGCCGGCCGCCTCGGGGAACCGCTCGTGGTTCAGGAACCCCGGCCGGTCGTCGACGACGATCGGGGTCCAGCCGATGCCGCGCGCGGCCCGCACGAGCGGGATCGCGTCGTGACCGGCGCCGCAGACGAGCAGGCGCAAAGGCGGCTCGAGCACCTCGACGAACGCCCGCACGCCGTGCTCGAACGTCCGGATCTCGGACCGTTCGGCCTCGAGCAGCTCGCGGGCCGACGCGATCGCCTCCGCGTCGACGACCGGAAGCCCGAGCGTGCCCTCGGGGTCGCCGTGTGGCCGGACCACGATGCGTGAGCCCGGCGCGACGGCCTCGTCCTCGCTCTCGAGCACGGTCACCACGCTGATGGGGCGTTCCTCGTCGAGCGCCGCTCGCAGAGCGTGGGCCACCTCGGCGGCCTGCTCGGCGGGCTCGATGAAGACCTCGATCGCTCCGTTGCAGCCCAGGCCGAGGCCCCAGACCGCGTCGTCGTCGGCGGTGAGGTCCCACCCGGCGAGGCGAGCGGTGCCCTCGTCCATCACGACGCGGGCCATGTCGGCCACGTCGCCCTCGAGGCAGCCGCCGCTGAGGTTGCCGATCGGGGCTCCGTCCTCGGGCACCAGCAGGCGAGCGCCCGGGCGCCGGTAGGTCGATCCGCGCACCGCGACGATCGTCGCGAGCGCCATGCGCTCGCCCTTCGCGGACAGCGACTCGATCGCCTGCAGGACGTCGGTGATCTCGCTCACGACCCGATGGTCGCACAGCAGGTGGGCGAGCGGCGAGCGCCGGACGACCTGAGACCCGAGGGTCCTTCACCTCGCGCGCCCCGGCGCCGATAGGACGGAGACGACCGAGGACCCAGAGATGGATCGAGCCTTCGACTTCCGAGCAGCCCCCGTGCCGCCGTGGCGCCGTTTGAACCGTCGAGCGGTCGCGCTCGCCGTGACCGCGTTCGTCCTGCTGTCAGGTCTCGCGCTGTTCTCCCGGTGGGTGGTCGAGAGCGAGCGCCGCAGCTTCCACCGAGGTGAGGCGGCGGACGCCGCCCCGATCGTCGGCACGATCTCCGGCGGTGGGGCGGACGCCGATGCGAGCCCGGTCGCCGACCTGCCCGCGATCGATGCGGCGGCCCGCGCCGACGCTCGCTCAGCCTTGCAGGCGGCCCGGCATGCGGCGAGAGGCCGGGCGACGTTCCTCGACGCGGGGCCCGGGCGGCTGAGCTCGAACATCGACCATCTCGTGGTCGTCGACGGCCCGGCACTGGGTCCGGGAGTCGTGAGCGTGGCCTCGACACGCGACGCGTGGGGGGCTGCGGTGTTCGGATCGTCGGGCGCGTGCTACCTGCTGCGCTTCGCTCCCGGCTCGGGTGTCACGTACGGCGTCGGCGCCGACTGCACCGGCGAGGAAGCCCTCGCCGCGCGGGACCCGTCGTGGTGACCGAGCCCGCACCGCGCCGGTTCCCCGTCCTCATGGCGATGCTCGCCGTGGTCGTCGTGGCCGCGATCCTCGCCGCCGCCGCGTGGATCGGTGTCGAGGCGATGGCTCTCCGGCGCGAGCACCAGGCCGCCGGCGCCACGCTGGAAGAGAGGTTCACGGAGGCGCCGATCGTGAACCAGCGGGAGGCCTGGTTCACGATCGGCGATCTCGACCTGGGCGTGCTCGAGGTGCGTCCTCTCGACGACGGCCGGCTCGGACTGCGTGTGCTCGTGGTCGCGGAGGAGGGAGCCCGCGGCGACTGCTGCACGCTGACCACGGCCATGAGCGCCCAGGTGACGTCGCGGCCGGGTCGCACCATGGTCCCGGGTCTCGCCGACGAGACGCAGGTCAGTCGCATCGAGGACCTCGTCCTCGCCGTGCCGGCGAGCCTCGGTCGTCGTTTCGAGGTCGGGGTCGTCGACGTCGAGACCGGGGACGAGGTTGGGTCGTTCACGGTCGAGCTCGATGGTCTCCGGGTGCCGATCGGTCTCGGCCTGCGCGCCGGCCTCTGAGGCCGCTCGCGCGTTTTCCACACCTGCCCTACACTCCGGTGCCCTAGCCAGGTTCCGAACACGCCAGGTCCGACTGGCAGGCACCGCCGCGGGAAGGGGGAACGTCCGTGACGAACGTGTCCGTGACCGTGAACGGGCAATCGCGCGAGGCCGACGTGGAGGATCGCACGCTGCTCGTCTACTACCTGAGGGAGAACCTCGGGCTCACCGGGACCAACGTCGGGTGCGACACCTCCACGTGCGGGTCGTGCACGGTCCTCCTCGACGGCGAATCCGTGAAGAGCTGCACGTTACTGGCCGCCCAGGCCGAGGGCCGAGAGATCACCACGATCGAGGCCATGGCCGACGGCGACACGATGCATCCGATCCAGGACGCGTTCCGCCGCAACCACGGTCTCCAGTGCGGCTACTGCACGCCGGGCATGGTGATGGCGGCCGCGAGCTACCTGAAGGAGAACCCGTCGCCGACCGAGGAAGAGGTCCGGGAGGCGCTCGAGGGCAACCTCTGCCGGTGCACGGGCTACCAGAACATCGTGAAGTCGATCCTCGACGCCGCCGGTCAGATGAGCGGCGCGAGCGCATAGGGGGGAGCGACATGGCGACGACAGAGAAGTACGTCGGACAGCCGGTCCTCCGCAAGGAGGATCCGGAGCTCCTCACCGGGCGGGGCCGGTACACCGACGACCTGTCGGTGACCGGGATGCTGTGGATGTCGGTGGTGCGGAGCCCGTTCGCGCACGCGCGCATCAAGGGCGTCGACGTCTCCAAGGCGCTCGAGGTCCCCGGCGTCGTCGCGGCCTTCGCGGGCGGCGATTTCGAGTGGGCCGGCCCGTTGCTGATGGCGTGGCCGGTCACCGACGACCTCAAGAACGCTCCGCACATGCCGCTGACCACCGACAAGGCCCGCTACCAGGGTGACGGCGTGGCCGTCGTGGTCGCCGAGTCCCGCGGGGCCGCGATGGACGGCGCCGAGGTGGTCGACGTGGACTACGACGCCCTGCCTGCCGTCACCGACGTCGAGGTCGCGACGGAGCACGGAGCGCCGATCGTGCACGACGACTTCGGCACGAACGAGAGCTACACGTGGAGCCTGACCAACGGCAAGGTCGACGAGGTCTTCGCGAACGCGCCGGTGGTCGTGCGGGAGCGATACCGCATCCAGCGACAGGTCCCGAACGCGATCGAGCCCCGCGCGATCCTGGTCGAGCCGAACGCAGCCTCGGGGCACTTCACGATGTGGAGCTCCACCCAGATCCCGCACGTCCTTCGCACGGCGATGGCCCTCGCGACGGGGATCCCCGAGTCGAAGCTCCGCATCGTAGCGCCACGCGTCGGCGGTGGGTTCGGATCGAAGCTCCAGGTCTATCCGGAGGAGGCGCTGGCTCTGGCGGTGGCCAAGAAGCTCGGGCGACCGATCAAGTGGGTGGAGACGCGCTCGGAGAACTACCTGGCCACGCATCACGGGCGCGATCAGTTGCAGGAGATGGAGATCGCCGCCGACGAGGACGGGAAGATCCTCGGGTACCGAGCCAACATCCTCGCGAACATGGGGGCGTACCTGCGGATCATCGCGCCGGGCACGCCCGTCCTCGGCGGCTTCCTGTACTGCGGCGCGTACATGGGCGAGGCCTACCACGTGAGCATCACGGGTGTGTACACGAACACGACGCCCGTGGACGCGTACCGCGGAGCGGGGCGGCCGGAGTCGACCCAAGCGATCGAGCGGGCGATGGACGCCCTCGCTCGCCGCGTCGGTAAGGACGTCGTCGAGATCCGGCGCATGAACTTCATGCCGCCGTTCACGGAGGCCACGCAGTCGATCGGCGGGTTGATGATCGACTCCGGCAACTACCCGGCCACGCTCGACGCGGCGCTCGAGATGTTCGACTACGAGCAACTCCGCAAGGAGCAGCAAGCTCGGCGCGATGCCGGCGACGTCCGGCAGATCGGCATCGGCTTCTCCACCTACCTGGAGAACTGCGGGTGGGGGCCGTCGAAGGTGATCGGCAACGTGCTGCAGTACGCGGGCGGCGGTTGGGAGGCCGCCACGGTGCGCTGCCATCCCACGGGGAAGGTCGTCGTGATCACGGGTGCCACCCCCCACGGGCAGGGCGGCGAGACCGTCTACGCGCAGGTGGCCGCCGACGAGCTCGGGCTCAAGGTGGAGGACGTCGAGGTCCTCTTCGGCGACACCGACATCTCCCCGAACGGCTGGGACACGTACGGGAGCCGCGGGGCAGCCGTCGGCACGCCGGCGATCGCCCAGGCGGCCGCCCGGGTCCGCGAGAAGGCCCGCAAGATCGCGGCGCACGATCTCGAGGTCCCCGAGAACGAGGTCGAGTGGAAGGACGGGGCGTTCCGTCTGCGGGGGGCACCCGACGTCGCCAGGACGATCCCCGAGACCGCGTTCGCCGCGTGGCGGGCCCACAACCTGCCGAGCGGCGTCGAGCCGGGGCTCGAGGGATCGGCGTTCTTCGATCCCGAGAACCTGGTGTTCCCGTTCGGGGCCCACATCTGCGCGGTGGAGGTCGACACCGAGACCGGCAAGGTCGACGTGCTGAAGTACGTCGCCGTCGACGACATCGGCACGGTCCTGAACCCCATGCTCGCCGAGGGACAGGTGGTCGGCGGCGTCGTCCAGGGCATCGCGGAGGCGTTGTTCGAGGAGGCCGTCTACGACGACGGCGGCAACCTCGTGTCGTCGACGATGACGACTTACGCGATCCCGGGGGCCCCGGACGTCCCGACGATCGACGTCGGGATGGGAAGCGTGACGCCGTCGACGACGAACGAGCTCGGCATCAAGGGGGTCGGCGAGACCGGCACGATCGCGTCGCCGCCCGCCGTGCTGAACGCGGTCGTCGATGCGCTCACCCCGCTCGGGGTCACGCAGATCGACCGCCCGGCGACCTCGGAACGGGTCTGGAGAGCGATCCGAGACGCACGTGGCGGGAAGGGAGGTCGGGCATGATACCGGCGCCGTTCGAGTACGCACGGGCCGAGTCGATCGACCATGCGATCGAGCTGCTCGGCGGGGCCGACGGCGCGAAGGTCCTGGCGGGCGGGCACTCGTTGTTGCCGTTGATGAAGACACGGCTCGCCCAGCCCTCGTTGCTGGTCGACATCGGGCGCATCGGCGACCTCTCGTACATCCGTGAGGACTCCGACGTGATCGCGATCGGCGCGCTCACCCGCCACCACGACGTGGCGAACAGCGAGCTGCTGCAGCAGGCAGCCCCGATCGTGGCCGACACGGCCGAGCAAGTCGGCGACCCGCAGGTGCGGCACATGGGCACGATCGGCGGTTCGATCGCGCACGCCGACCCGGCCGGCGACATGGGCACGGTCATGCTCGCACTCGGGGCGGAGTTCGTGGTCCGAGGCGCCGGCGGAGCCTCGCGCACGGTGGCGGCCGGCGACTTCTTCAAGGGCCTGTTCCACGCCGACCTCGCCCCGAACGAGGTGCTCACGGAGATCCGGGTCCCGAAGACGGCCGGCGGGTGGAGCTACCTGAAGTTCCATCGCCGGGCGATCGACTGGGCGATGGTGGGCGTGGCCGCGGTCCAGCGGAACGGATCGGCGTCGGTGGCGCTCACGAACATGGGGGAGACCCCGATGCGTGCGTCGGGCGTCGAGGAGGCCCTCGCGGGCGGGGCCGATCCGGCCACGGCGTCGGCTCGTGCCGACGAGGGCACGGCGCCGCCGTCCGACGCGTTCGCCAGCGCCGAGTACCGCAAGGAGGTCTCGAAGGTGCTCGTGCGTCGGGCGCTCGAGGAGGCGCTCGGGTAGCTCGGCCGGGGACCAGACCTCCGGTCGAACGGCCCGACCGGCTCCCGATCCCCGGGGCCTTCGTCGCGTCCGTCGACCACCCCGCCACGGCACGATGGCGTCGACGGAAGGAGCGTCGATGGCCGGTCGTGCACGGAGCGGTCTGCTCGCGGTTCCGCTGGCGGTCGCCCTGGCTTGGGCCTCGATGACGCCGGTCGGTGCGTCGCCCGGCGACCTGGATCGCACGTTCCGCCACGACGGCACGGCGATCACGAACCTCACCCCGTGGAACGAGAACGTCGGCGACGTCGCGATCCAGGACGACGGCAGGATCGTCGTCGTGGGCCGGGCGAGCTCCCGCGGCGGGTACGGTGGCTTCGCGATCGTGCGGTACCGCGCCGACGGTCGTCTCGACCTCGGCTTCGGCGATGACGGCGTCGTCATCACGAACGTGGCGAAGCGAGAGGATGCGGCCTCGGCGGTGGCGATCCAGCGGAACGGCAGGATCGTCGTCGTCGGCACCGCGACGGTCGAGGGCCTGGACGCGGTCGCGATCGTGCGCTATCGGCCGAACGGGGCCCTCGACCGTACGTTCGGCGCCCGTGGCATCGCGTTGCTCGACCTCAGCGCGGGGGCCGGCCACGAGACCGCGAGCGACGTGGCGATGCAACCGGACCGGAGGATCGTGGTCGCCGCGACGGTGTCCGGCTCAGGGTCGTTCGCCCTCGCCAGGCTCGACCCGTCGGGCGCGCTCGACGACACGTTCCACGGTGACGGCACCGCCACGGCCGACATCGGCGCGGAGATCGCCCTGACCTCCGGCGTCGCGATCCAGGCCGACGGGAACATCGTCGTCGCAGGGAGCTCGTGGACCGAGGCGGCCTTCGACGGGATCGCCGTGGCCCGGTTCACCGCCGGTGGCCAGGTCGACGGGTCGTTCGGGGACGGCGGCGTCGCGACCGCGGAGTTCACCGCGGGAACCGACGGGGGAGGCGACGGGGTCGGCGGCGTCGCGATCCAGCGGAACGGCAGGATCGTCGTCGCGGGCGACGCGGGCGGCGCAGGAGAGTACACGAGCCGCTTCGGCGTCGCTCGCTTCCTCGACGACGGATCGCTCGACCGATCGTTCGGTGGCGACGGCACGGTGCGGACGAACTTCACGAGATGGGACGACAGCGCGAGCGACCTGGCCGTGCAGGCCAACGGGAAGATCGTCGTCGTCGGCGTCGCAGGGTTCATGTGGGGGAGCCTGCCGACGTTCGCGCTCGCGCGCTACCGGATCGACGGCACGCTGGACCCCGCGTTCGGCGACGGCGGGAGGGTGCGCACGATCGCTGGCGGGGTGCCGCCGCCTCAGCAGACCGACATCATGGGGTCGTGGGCGACCGCGGTCGCGCTGCAGGCGGACGGCCGCATCGTCGTCGCGGGCGACGCGGACCGCATGAACGGCGACCGCATCGACGGGCGGTTCGCGGTCGCCCGGTACCGGGCGGCGTAGGCGCGATCCCGGCCTTGCGCGCCTGCCCTTTGACGGCGCCGGCTCACGACTGTTGGATTGGGTCGATGGTCCTACTCGCACAGTTGTCGGCCCAGGCCACCAGGTACTCGACGGAATGGTGGCGCGACCTGGGCATCAAGCTGGGTCTCTCCGTGGCGATCGCGATCGCCGTCACGGTGCTGTTGCGCACCTGGGTGCGTCGGGCGGACCAGCGGGCGAAGGAGACGGCCGACGATTCGATGGAAGGGCCGCGGCGTCGGCGCGTGGGGACGATCGCTGGCCTCGTGTCGGCGACGTTGCAGGTGATCGTCTGGATCCTGATCGGCTTCTACGTGCTGGCCGCGTTCGGCGTGCCCCTCGGGCCCCTGTTCGCGAGCGCCGGCATCGCCGGCGTCGCCCTCGGGTTCGGCGCGCAGACCCTCGTGAAGGACACGCTCGCGGGCCTGTTCATCGCGCTCGAGGGACAGTTCGACGTCGGGGACGTGGTCGATCTGGAGACGGAGGGCGGGCCCGTGAGCGGCACGATCGAGGGGCTCACGCTTCGCATCACCTCGGTCCGGCAGTACGACGGCACCCTGAGCATCGTGCCGAACGGCTCGATCCAGGTGACGAGCAACAAGACGCGGGGGTGGGGCCGAGCGATCGTCGACGTCCGGGTGGCGCTGACCGAGGATCCCGACCGCGTGCGTGACGCCCTCGAGGGGCTGTTGCGCGAGCTGGCCAACGACGACCCCCTGCGCTCGTGGCTGCGCGAAGCCCCCACGGTGCTGGGCGTCGTGCAGCTGACCGACGTCGCACAGGTCGAGCGCGTGGTGGCGCAGACCAAGCCCGGGAACCGGCTCGAGGCCGAGCGGTTCATGCGCGAGCGCATCTCGGCCCTGATGACGGAGCAGGGCATCAAGGTGCCACCGGTGTCGGCGACCGTGGGCCAGCTGGGCGGCTCCGGCGTCGGCCTGTAGCGCTGCGGCTTCCACGCTCGGTACGCTGTGCACATGCCCGGGTTCCCGTTCGGATCGGTGGACGACCTGCAGGGTGCGCTCGGCGAGCATTCCTACCTCGCCGATCGGGGCCTCGCGACGGCGATCTACCTCTCGCTGTCGCTGGGCAAGCCGCTGCTCCTCGAGGGCGAGGCGGGCGTCGGCAAGACCGAGGTGGCGAAGACGCTCGCCGAGCTGCTCGGCCGGGAGCTGATCCGGTTGCAGTGCTACGAGGGCATCGATGCCTCGCAGGCCCTCTACGAGTGGAACTACTCCCGGCAGCTGATCGCCGTCCGCGCGATGGACGCGGAGGACGCGGCGACCCACGTGCAGGACCTCTTCGGGAAGGACTTCCTCGTGGAGCGGCCGCTGCTCGCGGCGATCAGGGCCGGCGACCGGGCGGTGCTGCTCGTCGACGAGCTCGATCGGGCCGACGACGAGTTCGAGGCGTTCCTGCTCGAGATCCTGAGCGAGTTCGCGGTGACGGTGCCCGAGATCGGGCGGGTGGCCGCCGAGACCACTCCGGCCGTGGTGGTGACCTCGAACCGCACGCGGGAGCTGCACGACGCGTTGAAGCGCCGATGCCTCTACCACTGGATCGACCACCCGCAGCTCGACCGCGAGGTCGCGATCGTTCGTGCCCGCGCTCCCCACGTGAGCGAGTCGCTCGCACGAGACGTGGCCGAGGCGGTCGCCCGGCTTCGAGAGCTCGATCTCGCGAAGCTCCCCGGGGTGGCCGAGACGATCGACTGGGCGAACGCGCTCGCCTTCCTCGGTGCCGACGGCCTCACCGAGCCGCTCGCCGGCGACACCCTCGGCGCCGTGGTGAAGGACCACGAGGACCAGGAGCTCGTGGCGGCGCATCTCGCCGAGGTCGTCGGCGAGGATGCGTGATCGACCCGCCGAGGGCCCGGCCGGCCGGGGACCGCTCGCGCCGCTGATCGCGTTCGGCCGCGACCTGCGCTCCCGAGGGCTCCCCGTGGGCACCGGGCGCATCCTCACGTTCGTCCGATCGGTCGCGGCGCTCGGCATCACGGACCGCGAGTCCCTGTACTGGGCAGGGCGGGCGTCGATGATCGCCAGGCGCGACGACATCGAGGCCTACGACGCGGCGTTCGACGACTGGTACCGGTCGTTGCGGCCGATCGGGGACCTGGGCGTCGCGCTGAGCCTGCCGGCCGCCGATCCCGGGTCGGACGAGGCGTTGTTCGGTCCCCAGCCCGACAACCTCGAGGTGCAGGTCGGCGAGACCGCTGCCGAATGGCACGGCGCCGACGAGGACGAAGAGGTGGCGCCGGGCGAGGAATCGTCGATCCGGATCGTCGCCAGCGGTGCCGAGGTCCTGCGCTCGAAGTCGTTCGGCGAGCTCACCGACGAGGAACGCGCCCGCGTCGCCGCGTTGATCCGGGCGCTGCGGCTTCGCGTGCCGGTCGAGCGAACGAGGCGCACACGCCCGGCCGCCAAGGGGGTTCGGTTCGACCTGCGGCGCACGCTCCGGCGATCGCTGCGGACCCAGGGAGAGCCGTTCGATCGCGCGTGGCGCTCGCGCACGGCGCGCCGGCGACCGCTCGTGCTGATCCTCGACATCAGCGGCTCGATGGCGCCGTACTCGCGAGCGCTGATGCAGTTCGCCTACGCGGCGATGGCGGCCGGCCGCCGGGTCGAGACGTTCGTGTTCGGCACCAGGCTCACGCGCGTGACGCGCACGCTCCGCACGAAGGACCCCGACCGCGCGCTGCGCGAGATCGGCCGCCAGGTCGAGGACTGGGAGGGCGGCACGCGCATCGGCGAGTCGCTGAAGAGCCTGCTCGACGCGTGGAGCCAGCGAGCCGCGATGCGGGGCGCCGTCGTCGTGTTCTGCTCCGACGGGCTCGAACGCGGCGACCCCGAGCTGCTGCGCGCGCAGATGGCGCGCCTTCGCCGACTCGCGCACCGGGTGATCTGGGTGAACCCGCTGAAGGGGTCGCCGAGGTACGAACCGCTGGCCCGAGGCATGGCGGCGGCGCTTCCCAGCGTCGACGTCTTCCTGTCGGGGCACAACCTCGAGAGCCTCGAGCATCTGGCCGCCACCCTGGGGAGCTGAGGCGGTCCCGGGGCGGCCGCCGGGTGTTGGCTAGGCTGTGGAGAGCGATGCGCGACGACGACGAGATCATCGAGGCGTACGATCGCGAGCTCGGTCCCGAGCCCGCCCATGCCGAACCACGGCCGCGGCCGGATCGGCGGGGTTCGAACCGCGGCTTCTGGATCGTGCTCGGCGCGATCCTCGCGGCGAGCGCGATCATCGTCGTCGAGATCTTCGCGAACCGCCCGATCGCGAACTCGATCGGACGAGCTCAGCACGACCTGCGGGTGGCCCAGGCCGAGGCCCTGGCGGTCCTCCGCGAGACCGGTTCGTTCGAGGACTCGGACGCGGGGTCCCTCGACGCCGCAGGACTCGACGACGGGAAGCTGCGCGCGGTCGGCCCCGACGAGGCGTCCTCGACGCTCGGCGAGGTCAGCGTCTACGCGGATCCGTCCACGTGGGCGGCCGCGGTCAGCGCCCGCCCCAACGCCTGCTTCTACCTGAAGCTCGTCGCGGGGCGCGACGATCCGCTCTACGGGGTGGGCACCGAGTGCACGGGACGAGCGGCGCTGGGGTCGACCGAGCCCCGCTGGTAGCGGGGCCCTACGCGGGCGGCGGCGGGGGGAGCGTCCGGTCGGCCGGCGGCTCGCCGGGTGGCGGCGAGGGCAGGCCGGACCGATCCGGCATCGGCGCGGGCATCTCGATCGGGGTCCCGCCGTTCGCATCGGTTCCCACCAGGACCACGACGGTCTGCGCCCACCGATCGCCGAATCGCTGCTTGGTGTCGGAGCTGTTCGCCGCGAGGCCTCCGACGAGGTAGGGGATCACGTACGGGAACGCGTCGACGATGCGCGCGAGGTTGCGGATCGCGGCGGCGCCGAAGCCGATGCGCGATCCGTCGGGCCGCCTGACCCTGATGCCGAGCACGACCTTGCCCAGCGTCGCGCCGAACGCGCCTTCCAAGACGATGAAGTACGCCAGCGTGATCAGCGTGGGGATCACGAAGTCGGCGCCCTCCCACCGGATCGAGGTCACCCCGTCCCTGGATTCGGCGTCGGCGAACGGGATCCACGCCAGGCCGGTGAGCAGCACGTCGATGAGCAGGGCGAAGAAGCGCCGCCCGGGGCCGATGTAGGTCACGGAACCGATCCTCCCGCCCGCGATTCGCTTCCCGCGCGAGCAGGATGACGGTAGGGCGGCGCCGCACCTCGGTCAACGACGCTAGTCTCGGGCGATGTCAGTGCCTCCCCGTGTTCCCCGTTCCCGGTCGGCATCGGGGCGCATCGTCGCGGTGGGGGTGACCGTGGCCGTCTCGCTCGCCGGGCCGGCAACCGTGACCGCCCGTGCACCGGACGTCGAGCCGGGGAGCGCCCGGCCCCGCGAGATCGCCCCCGGCGTCACGTATCGACGGGTGCGCGAACGAGGCCCGGTGGTGATGCACATCGTGCGGGTCGACCCGGGCGAGGCCTCGACGGTCGACGTCGCCGCCGCCGGCCGGCGCATGGGATCGTTCGCACGACCGAGCGTGATCGCGCGGGCGCACGGTGCGCTCGTCGCGATCAACGGGGACTTCGGCTTGCTCCGCGGCATGCCGCTCCATGCGTTCCAGGTGGACGGCGCGTCGATGGGGCGTGGGATCCAGGCCGGCATCGGCTTCGCGATGAGCCAGGACGAGTCCTCGAGCTTCATCGATCCGGGACGGCTCGAGATCGAGGGCCGGCACCCCGAGAGCGGTGCGACGTTCCCCGTCCACGGGTGGAACTCCGTGCCGCCGGAGCCGCATGGCCTCGCCGGCTTCACCCCGTACGGGGGCGTGATCCGACGCCCGCCGATGCGAGGGTGCGCGGTCAGGCTGGTTCGGGCGGACCGCTTGGCCTGGGCGCCGCTCGGCGTCGGGATCACCAGGACCTTCGAGGTGGAGCGGTACCGGTGCGGCGAGCGGCGCATGCGGGTGGACCCCGCGACCGTCGTCCTGGCGTCCCGGTCGTGGGGGAGAGGCTCGGATGTGCTGCAGGCGATGACCCCTGGGGACCGGGTGCGATTGACGTGGTCGTTCGGATGGCCCTACGTCGCCGACGTGATCGGCGGTGTTCCTCGGTTGGTCGACGACGGCACCGCGATACCGTCGAGGTGCGGCGCCAGCCTGTGCCGACGCCATCCGCGCACCGGCATCGGGGTGACCGGCGACGGCTCGCTGCTGTTCGTGGTGGTCGACGGCCGTTCCCGCCGCTCCGTGGGCATGACGCTCGCTCGGTTCGCCAAGACGTTCGTGCGGCTCGGAGCCGTCGACGCCGTGAACCTCGACGGGGGCGGCAGCTCG
>DASZOO010000073.1:0-2642 GCA_035550775.1 Actinomycetota bacterium
TCGAGGCGCCCGATCTGTTCGGCCTTCTCGGCCTCCGACGGCAGATCGCCGCGGATCCCTCGCAAAGTGGCGAGGCTCCCGACAGCGGCCACAACGAGGACGATGACGACGGTGCCGAGCCCCAAGGACCTGAGCTTCACCGGCCCTGTACCCAAGAGAGCCTCCGATCGACCGAGAACACTCTACGCCGGGCAGCGTCACCGCGAGTTCCTGATACAGCACTCGTCGAGTTCTCGGGGCACGCTGCCTCGCGATCGGGTACGACCGAGCGCCGCACGGATAGGGTCTGGCGCATGGTGGACCTGCAAGACGCGATCGCGGCCGAGGCAGAACGCACCGCGTTCTCTGGCGTGGTGCGAGTGGACCGTGGAGGGGAGACCCTCGTCGTGCAGGCTTTCGGGCTGGCCGACCGCGGTCGCGAGGTGCCGAACACCGTCGGGACCCGGTTCGCTCTCGCGAGTGGCGCGAAGGGCTTCACGGCGCTCGTGGTGATGTCCCTCGTCGAAGACGGCACCCTCGCGCTCGACACGACCGCGCGCTCGGTCCTCGGTGACGATCTGCCGCTGCTCGATGGCGCGGTCACGGTCGAGCACCTGCTCGCGCATCGGTCGGGGATCGGCGATTACCTCGACGAGGACACGATGACCGACGTCAAGGCGTACCTGATGCCCGTGCCCGTCCACACCCTCGCGTCGACGGAGGACTACCTCTCGGTGCTCGACGGGCACCCGCAGGTGTCGGCGCCCGGCGAGCGGTTCACCTACAACAACGGAGGCTTCGTCGTGCTCGCGCTGATCGCGGAGCGGGCGAGCGGGGAGCCGTTCCATCGCCTCGTGGCCGACCGGGTCTGTGAGCCCGCGGGTCTGCGCGACACGGGCTACCTGCGATCGGACGAGCTCCCGGGGGACGCGGCCCTCGGCTACCTTTGGACGGATCGGCCACGCACGAACGTCTTCCACCTCCCGGTACTCGGGACAGGCGACGGCGGGATCTACTCGACGGCCGCCGATCTCTCGCGGTTCTGGGCAGCCCTCTTCGCGGGCGAGATCGTGTCGGTCGATGCCGTCGCCGAGATGGTGCGCCCACGGAGCGATTGGCCGGAGGAGAACCGCCGGTACGGGCTCGGGTTCCACCTGCACGCGACGACCGGTGTCGTATGGCTCGAGGGCTACGACGCGGGGGTCTCGTTCACGAGTACGCACGAGCCCGATCGCCGGATCACGGCCACGGTGATCTCGAACACGGCCGAGGGCGCGTGGCCGTTCGTCCAGCTGTTCGACCGAGAGCTCGGGATCTAGGGGCCGACCACAGCGATCAACTGCGCGCCGGTGACGCCCGGGAGCGGTGACCGGCCACGTCATCGCGCCGCGATACCATCCGCGACATGCCGGCCGGCTCAGCACCGATCGCCTTGCTCTGGGGCGAGGACGCGTTCCTGTTGCGCGAGGCCGCGCTCGCCCGGCTCGGCGACGTACATCCGACCGAGGTCGACGCGGACGACTGGCATGGAGGGGAGCTGCAGGACCTGGCCACTCCCTCGCTGTTCGGCGAGCCGCGGGCGCTCATGATCAACGACGCGCGGTCCCTCACGAAGGAGGCGGTCGCCGAGCTGTCGGCGTACCTCGCCGCCCCCGACCCCGCCGCGCAGCTCGTGATCTGCGCACAGGTCGCCGAGCGGGGCAAGGTGCCGGCCGCGCTCGACAAGCTCGTGAAGCCCGTGGGCGACGTGGTGCACGTCGAGATCAAGCGGAAGGACCTCGAGCCGTGGCTCGCCCGGCGGGCCTCGACGCTCGGACTCGACCTCTCCGCGCCGGCCGCCCGCGCGCTGGTCGAGACCCTCGGCGAAGAACCCGGGCAGCTCGTGGCCGCGATGCAGCAGCTCGCCGCCGCCTTCCCCGGTCAGCGCGTCTCGCCGGCGATCGTGGCGCAGCAGTTCCGAGGGCTGGGGGAGCAGAAGGTGTGGGACCTGTGCGACCGCGCGTTCTCACGGGACGTTCCCGGGGCGATCCGGTCGTGGCGCTCGCTCGAAGAGGGCGGTGACGATCCCCTCAAGGTGCTCGGCGCCGTCTCGAGCCGCCTCCGCGACCTGATCCGTGTGCGGTCGCTGCCCGAGCGCATGCCGCCCGCCGAGCTCGCGAAGCGCGCCGGGCTGCGGTTCGAGTGGCAGGCCCGCCGCTATCAACGGCAGGCCGCACGCTTCTCGGTGGCGCAGCTCGTCCGACTGCACGAACGCATCACCGAGGCCGATCGAGCACTGAAGTCTGGCGCCTCCGGCGACACCGTGATGCCGGCGCTCGTGGTGGCGATCGCCGCCGGCTGACGAGTCGCCTCAGCGCGTGGGGCAGGCGACCGAGCTGTGCACGAAGATCGTGGGCCACGCCGGGCGGTCGACATCGGCGCCCCGCGAGACATCGACGCGCAGCCACGTCCGTCGGTCGCCGGCGCCCAGCACGCCCGTCCACCTCACCTTCGGGAACGGCCCGGCACGCATCGGCTCACCGCCCCGTGGCCTGGCCTCGTAGCCCTGCGATCCGAGCGTCGCGATCACGACGTCGACATCGCTCGTGGTGCCGAGGACCGTGCGCGAGGTCGGGCAACAGCCTCGGGGGTCGCAGTAGCGGTGCGCTCGGGAGATCCGCGGA
>DASZOO010000074.1:0-3406 GCA_035550775.1 Actinomycetota bacterium
CGGCGCCGCTCGGAGCCGCTGCGACCCCCCACGAGCCCGAATCCGGCCAGGAACGCCGCGAACACGAGGTTGACCTCGAGCAGCGCGGCCGCCGCCGCGTAGGCCAGCAGGATCAGGATCGCGTAGGCGACCGGCGAGGCGTGCGCGACGACGTTCCACCTCGCTCGGTGCAGCCGGCGAAGCAGGTGCGGGGCGATCAGCAGGCCCACCCCCATGTACACGAGGGTGATGCCGACGTGCTCGGTGACCGAGTTGGCGAGCTCGCGCCCCATCTCCGTCGTCGTCGCCATCGCGGTCGCCACGGCGAGCACGGCCCACAGCGCGATGTCCTCGAGCAGGGCGGTGCCCAGCACGATGCTCGCGAACCGCGTGTGCAGGATGCGCAGGTCGTAGAAGATCCTCGAGATCACGGGGATCGACGTCACCGCCGCCGCGATCGCCAGTACCAGCAGCACCGAGGTCTCCTCGCCCGACGGTCCCGTCAGGCGATCGAGCGGAAGGAAGAACCCGATGCCCAGGGCGATGAAGAACGGCAGCGGCGTGCCCACCGCGAGCAGCCAGGTCGTGGCCTTCCGGTTCTCCTGTCCGAGCACGCGGCGGACCTCGCTGCCCGAGATGAACATCAGGAGCAACAGGCCGAGCCAGTACGTGAAGCTGAGCACGTTCGACGTGACGCTGCCCTCGGTGCCCAGCAGGGCCTCCGACATCGCCGGCGCGAAGCGGCCCAGCACGAAGGGTCCGACCACCACCCCCGCGAGGATCTCGCCGACCAGCCGCGGCTGGCGCATCCGCTCGAAGAGGTAGCCGAGCAGGTGTGCGGAGAGCACGATCACTGCCAGAGACACGATCACTGCAGCGAGATCGGTGTTCGACATGCCGGGGGGACCTTTCAGACTCGGAGGCGGAATGGTATCGGCCTGGACCGGCGACGGTCCATAGGCCGATGGTCCAGCGACCGATGGCGCTCGCGGTGCGGGTCCGGCGGCGCCTTCGGCGCCGCCGGACCCACCCGCACGCTCAAGCCAGGGCTCGGCGCTTCATGTCCTCGTACTCCTCGGCCGAGATCTCACCGGCATCGCGGAGCTTCGCCAGCTTCGCGACCTCGTCGGCCGCCGAGTAGCCCTCGAGGCGACGCTGCTGTTCCTGCGCCTTCATCATGATCTCGCGGTCCTGCTCGGTCATCTTCGGCCGGGCGATCACGTAGATCAGTGCCCCCAGGAAGGGCAGGACGAACAACAGCAGGATCCACCCCGCCTTCGCCCATCCCGACAGGTCGTTGCGGCGGAAGATGTCCGCGAAGATCGAGATGAAGATCCAGATCGCCATGATCCAGAAGAAGAAGATGATCATGGAGACCAAGACGTCTCCGAAGCTCCAATCCACGTGTTCCCCCCTCCTCGACGCGAGTGCCCGCGTCATCGTGTTCGCGTGAATCTACCCGGTTCGGTCGACCTCTGGAGGCGGCGCCCCGGTCGCCGTTGCATCCGGCCCGCCGGGGACCCGGTCGCGCAGGTACGTGAGCACGAGCCACCCGGCGGCCACCAGCACGAGCACGATCAGGAACGAGGCCCACCCGAGATCGGCGAACAGCATCACCACGGCACCGACCACGACGAGAGCCACCCGCAAGGCCCCTGCGTGCTCACCGATCCACCGAACGGCGGGCGTGTCGCGCGGGATCAACGTGCCGTGGGACGCACGGGCTATCGCGCGCGTGAGCCAGGCGGGTCGCCCGGCCAGGTACGCGCCGATCCCGATCAGCAGCGCCGCCACCAGCAGCCACGTCGTGAAGCTGCGCAGGTCCCCGAACACGTCGGACGTGACGGCCTCGACGGCGTCGCGGTTCGTCTCGCCCGTGACGCGCCCGGCGATCATGTCGTCGACCCGCAGGGCCAGACGCCGCACGACGATCAACCCGATCGCCGCGCCGAAACCGAGCCACAGCACCGTTCGCAGCCGTCTCGTCGACAGCAGGATCGACGCGATCGCGAGCACGAGGGTGAGCGCCACGAGCACGTAGACCACACGATCCACCGTGACCACGGCCGCCTGTGCCGCCGGCAGGGCATCGGATTCGAACACCTTCACGCGGCCGAAGTCGTCGGGCAGGTCGACGCCGAGGCGCTGTTCCAGCAGCGACGCGACCTGGTCGACGTTGGCCGCGGTCACCGTGGGGATGTCGATCGTGCGGTTGAAGATGTCCGAGAGGGGCTGCTCGAGCTGGGCGAGCGCGTCGTTGACCACCGGCAACAGGTCGAGGTAGACGGCATCGCCCTCGATCGACGCGTTGGGCGCGTCGCCGCGGAGCAGCGCCACGGCTCGCTCGTGCGCCGTACGAAGCGCCTGGGTCCAGATCGTGCTCACGGCGTCGCTCGCGATGAGCTGGCGGGTCCGCTTCAACAGGGCGTTCTCGATGCCCTGGGTGACCGGGCCGGCGAGCAGCGCCGGAGAGACCGGGAGCTGCCCCTCGCCCACGCTCGCCAGCGCGGTCGAGACCCGATCCTCGATCTGCAGCGACGACATGATCGAATCGGTCAGCCGCACGCTGAGCGATGACTGAACCGCCGGATCGTCGATCACCGGACCGACCGTGGCCACGAATCGGTCGGTGTCGAGGACCACGGCCCGAGCCCATGCTGCGACGACGGTGGTCACCAACGAGATCACGGTCAGCACGACCAGCAGCCCGGTGAGCCGTCGCCGCAGCTTCAGCCGCCCCGGCTCGCCCCGCAACGGCGATCCGCAGGTGGGACAGAACGCGACCGCGGGGTCGGATTCCTCGCGCCCGCACTTCGGACAGGTCACCGTCTCTCGTCCCTCGCTCACGTCGATCCTCCTTCTCCTGCCTCCTCAGCATGTCATCCGGGAGCCAGGGTGCCGTCATCCTTCTCGGGGGAACCGACGGTCTCGGCGACCATCGCGTGGGTGGTCGACCCTGGGTCACGCGCGAGCAGGGCGTAGGCCAGCTCCACCTCGACGAGGCCGACGAACGCCCCGATCGTGAGGATCGATGGCACCGCCACGATCAACTCGGCGAGGGCGCTCACCTCCTCGCGCACGTGCAGGAGCCACTCGTGCACGAGGCCCTCGGCGAGCAACAGCGTCCCGACCGTCGTCACGGTCAAGCCCAGGTGACCCACCGTGAGTCGCATCGATCGAGCCACCGCCCGGATCGGACGCCGGCGCTCGATCGTCACCACCGGCCCCACGATCGCCAACATCGGCGCCAGCACGAGCCCTGGCAGCACGCCGAAGGCGAGGGCAGCCCCCACGAGCACGGCGGCGACGAGATCGGCGCCGATCAGCAGGCCGATCGGCAGGGATCGCACCGCTTCGGAGACCGAGGGCCTGGGCGCGCCACGGATCACGGAACCGACCAGCTCGTCCAGGACGCCTGCGTACACGA
>DASZOO010000075.1:0-7207 GCA_035550775.1 Actinomycetota bacterium
AACGATCGTGCCTCGTCTCCCGGTCATGGACCCTTCCTCGATGGCGGACCCGCAACGCTACCGCTTCGCTCCTCGAGCGTCGGTCGGTCAACGCTACCGCTTCGCTCCTTGAGCGTCGGTCGGTCGACGCTACCGCTTCGCTCCTTGAGCGTCGGTCGGACGACGCTACCGCTTCGCTCCTTGAGCGTCGTGGGAGCATGGCACCCGTGGCGGCGCTGCCTCCCTCGATGTTCGGCGTACCGGCGCTTCGGTCGGAGGATCCGAGGTTCCTCACGGGCCGAGGCCGCTACCTCGAGAACCTGCCGATCGAGGGAACGCTGCACGCCGTGTTCGCGCGTTCCATCATGCCCCACGCACGCCTGCTCGGCGTGGACGTGCACGGTGCGCGCTCGATGCCGGGCGTGGCGGGCGTGTTCACGGCCGCCGACCTCGACCTGCCTCGGATGCCTCCGAGTGGCACGGTGGAAGGGGCGACCGGCACGCTCGAGGGGCCGTTCGGGCGGGAGGTGCTGGCCCGGGGAGTCGTCCGGTTCGTCGGAGAGCCGATCGCGGTGGTCGTGGCCGACACGCCGGCCAGGGCGATGGACGCGGCCGAGGTGGTGGCCGGCGAGTACGAGGCCTTGCCGCCGGTGATCGGCGTGGAATCGGCGATCGGCGAGGGGGCGCCGCTGCTGTGGCCCGAACACGGCTCCAACGTGGCGAGCTCGTACTCGACGGGGTGGGACGACGACGTGCTGGCCGGGGCCGATGTGGTCGTCCGAGCGCGGTTCGTGAACCAGCGCGTGGCGCCCGCGCCGATGGAGGGCAACGGCATCGCCGTGGCCCCGCACGACGACGGCACGTTCACCGTCTGGGTCTCGACGCAGGTGCCGTTCGACGTCCGCGACGATCTAGCGGACGTGCTCGACGCCGACAGGGGCGACGTCCGCACGATCGCTCCCGACGTGGGTGGAGGGTTCGGGGCGAAGCTGCAGGTCTACCCCGAGTACCTCGTCGTCGCGGCGATCGCCGCCAGGCTCGGCAGGCCCGTGCGGTGGATCGAGACGAGGTCGGAAGGGCTCCTCTCCCTGACGCACGGACGCGCTCAGGTGCAGCTCGTCGAGATCGGGGCGCGCCGTGACGGCTCGATCGTCGGTCTGCGCGCCGACCTGCTGGCCGACATGGGCGCCTACCCGATCGGGGCCTTCCTGCCGAGCACGACCGGCGAGATGCTGCCCGGCGTCTACACGATCGCGCGGGTGGCCTCGCGAGGGCGCAGCGTCGTGACCAACGCCACCCCGGTGGCGCCCTATCGAGGTGCCGGCAGGCCCGAGGCCACCGCGTTGATCGAGCGCGCGGTCGACCTGGTGGCGAGCCGGCTGGGCATCGATCCGGTCGAGATCCGCCGGAAGAACCTGATCCCGCCGGAGGCGTTCCCCCATCGCACGGCGACCGGCACGGTCTACGACGTCGGGGACTACGGTCGCGCGTTGGGCGAGGCGCGACGGCTCGCCGGGTACGACGCTCTTCGCGCCGAGCAAGCCGCACGACGAGAGCGGGGCGACCGGCTGGCGCTCGGGATCGGCGTGAGCACCTACGTCGAGATCACGTCGTTCAACTCGAAGGAGTGGGCCGCGGTCGAGGCGCACGCGGACGGCTCGGTGACCGTCGTGACCGGCACGTCGCCCCACGGCCAGGGGCACGAGACCGCGTTCGCCCAGCTCGCCTCGGCCCTGTTGCGGGTGCCGTTCGAGTCGGTGCGCGTCGTGCATTCCGACACGGGGCTCGTGCGGCGCGGCGCGGGCACGTGGGGATCTCGCTCGCTCCAGGCCGGGGGATCCTCGGTGGTGGAGCGAAGCGCAGAGGTGCTCGAGAAGGCCCGGCTCCTGGCCGCGCACCTGCTGGAGGCCGACGAGGCCGACCTCGAGCCGATGCAGGGGGGCGGGTTCGAGGTGCGCGGCGCACCAGAGCGCTCGGTCGCGCTGGCCCGGCTCGCCGAGGTCGGCTCGGACCCCGCCGGGCTCCCGCCCGGCATGGAACCGGGGCTCCGTGCCGAGGGCGTCTACCGCGAGCCGAGCTCGACGTTCCCGTTCGGCGCTCACGTCGCGGTCGTCGAGGTCGACACCGAGACCGGCGAGGTACGCCTCGTCCTTCACGTGGCCGTCGACGATTGCGGCCGGGTGTTGAACCCCGCATTGGTCGAGGGCCAGGTGCACGGGGGCCTGGCGCAAGGGATCGCCCAAGCCCTGTACGAGGAGGTCCGCTACGACGACGACGCCAATCCGATCACGTCGACGCTCACGACCTACGCCATGCCCTCGGCGGCGGAGTTCCCGTGCTTCGAGACGGCCCGCACCGAGACCCCGACGCCGGTGAACCCACTGGGGGCGAAGGGCATCGGCGAGTCGGCGACGATCGGCTCCACCCCCGCGGTGCAGAACGCGGTCGTCGACGCGTTGACGCCCTGGGGGGTCGATCACGTCGATCTACCGCTCACCTCCGAGCGCGTGTGGCGCGCCCTGCGGCAGGGAACGGCGAGCGCGTGAGCAGGAAAGGAGGCTAGGCTCAACCGATGAGCGATCAGTTGCCCGCGTGGGAGCGCCGCTTCCGTGCTCCCAACGTGTCGATGCCGAGGTGGGCGCCGAACGCCCCCGAGAGGCTCGTCTTCTGGAGCACCGAGAGCGGCGTGTATCAGGTGCACGTCTGGGACCGCGAGACCGGTGAGCGCCGACAGGTCACCGATCACCCGGTCGGCGTGCTCTCCGGCGCGCTCACGGGCGATGGCGAGCGCGTGCTGTTCTGGCAGGACGAGACCGGGAGCGAGGCGGGCCAGTGGTACGCGGAGCCGTTCGCGGGCGGCTCGGCCGAACCGTTCCTGCCCGGCGTCTCGCAGGGCTGGAACCAGGGGCTCGCCCAGAAGCCGGGGATCGTCGCGGCCGGCATCAGCGACGCCGACGGCTTCGCCGTCTACGTGAGTGTCGACGGTGCGCCGGCCAAGGAGATCTGGCGGAGCACCGAATCGATCTCGGTCGGGGGAGCCGACCACGGACGGGACGATCTGGCGGGGCTCTCGGCCGACGGCACGATGCTCGCGCTCGAGCATTCCGAGCACGGCGACAACCTCCACCCCGCCGTGCGCGTGGTCGACCCTCGCACCGGCGCCATGGTCGCCGAGCAGCTCGACGAGGGCATGGCCCTGAACGCGTCGTGCTGGTCGCCGCTGCCGGGCGACCTGCGACTCGTCGTGACCCACGAGCGAGCGGGAGAGGAACGACCGGCGATCTGGGATCTCGGGAACGGTTCCTGGACCGATCTCGACCTCGACCTGGCGGGCCCGGTCGAGGCCGTGGACTGGTGGCCCGATGCCTCGGCTCTGCTGATCGTGCACAACGACGAGGGTCGCGACCATCTGTCTCGCTACGACCTTGCGTCGGCCTCAATCACACCGATCGAGCACGGGGCCGGCTCCATCGGGGCGGCCCGTGTGCGACCCGACGGCAGCGTGTGGTTCCGGCTCTCCGCGGGGCACCATGCTCCGGTCACGCTCGATCAGGCCGGCGCCGACGTGGTGCGCGCCGAAGGCGATCGCGCGCCGGCCGGTCGGCCCTTCCACTCGTGGCACTTCGACAACGGCGAGGGCGACCGGGTCCACGGGTTCTACGTGACGCCCGAGGGCGAGGGGCCGTTCCCGGTGATGATGTTCGTCCACGGCGGGCCCACGGGTCAGGACGTCGACGCCTGGGACCCGGAGGTGCAGGCATACGTGGACTCGGGGTTCGCGGTGGGCATGGTGAACTACCGAGGTTCCACCGGATACGGCCGGGCCTGGCGCGACCGCTTGGTCGGCGACATCGGGGGGCCCGAGCTCGTCGACGTCAATGCCGGCCTCGCCGACCTCGCCGCTCGCGGTATCGCCGACGCCGAGCGTGCGGTCGTCGGAGGTTGGTCTTGGGGTGGGTACATCACGGTGCTGGAGCTCTGCAAGCACCCGGACATGTGGCTCGCCGGGGTGGCGGGCGTGCCCGTGGGCGACTACGAGCTCAGCTACGAGGACCTCTCGCCGGAGCTGCAGGCCTACGATCGCGCCCTGCTCGGCGGCACCCCCGATCAGGTGCCCGACCTGATGCGCGATCGCAACCCCATCTACTTCGCGGACCAGGTGAAGGCGCCGGTGATCTTCCTCATCGGGGAGAACGACTCACGGTGTCCGTTCCGTCAGGCGATGGCGTTCGTCGACAAGCTCGCCGAGCGGAACCATCCCCACGAGGTGGTGCTGTTCGGCACCGGCCACGGTTCGTACGACATCGACGAGGAGGTGCGTCAGGTCCGATCGATCCTGACGTTCCTCGAGCGGTACGTGCCCGGCGTCTCGGTCCCTAGCTGACTAGAAGTCCTTCCTCGTGATCTTCCCGCAGCCCTGAACCTTGGGATCGTTCAGGCAGCGATCGATCAGCATCCGGAGGTCCTTGCGGATCCACCCGTTCATGAAGTCCCCATGCATCGCCTTCGGGTCAGATGATGCCGTCCATGTCGACGGATCGGCTCCGACCTGCGATGTCCAACGGATACCGAGCCTCGTCTCCGGGAAGTTGGGATCTCCGGGGCCGGGCTGGAAGATGACGATCATTCGCGGGGATGTCGGCGCGGGGCACGGCCGGAACTCCAGGCTACGGTGGGTGCCGCGGCCACACGTGTACACGACTTGTTCGGAGACCCTGGCGAAGTCCTGCGGGAAGGGTACCCGCGTGCGATCACCCAACGCGGCGTAGTACACGACGATGTCGTCGGGTGTCATGAGATGGCCCTGCGAGTCGTAGAACGTCGGGATCCAGTAGCCGCTGAAGTCTGTGGGGGCCGAGCAATTCGTGAACGCCTTGCGGCGCAACGTGTCGGGTGTGGAGGTCCTTCGCACCTTGGATCCGAAGATCACATGCTGGTGCGCGGACTTCACTCCGTAGGCAGTGATCGGATCGATGAAGTTCTCTCTTCGGGTAACGGTGCACTTGACCCAGAAGAGCCCGCCGGGGCCCTGAGGCTCGCCGCCACTCGATGCGGGGACCGTGTACACGGACATCGCCAAGAACGTCGCAAGCGTGAGCAGTACGATTCGTTTCACGTCCCGGCCCTTCCCGTCACAGCGTCCCAGTGAGCGTGCATACGTATCACGAGAGGGAAACGCCGACAACGACCCTAGCTCGAAGGGGCCATCACCGATGTGCTTCACCTCGGTGCGGCGCGCGGTTGGACCCCCCTGCTAGCGTGGCCTCATGCCCGACTGGCTGCTGGTGGTCACGGCGATCCTGGTCGGTGCGCTGATCTGGCGCATCGGCATCGCCTCGTTCCGGGTGTTCTCGCCCGATCCGGACGTGGAGCCGGCGCCCGCGGAGCCCGAAGACGTCGAGGCGCTCGAGGTGTTCTTCGTCTGCGGGGAGTGCGGCACGGAGCTCAAGGTGTCGCGCCTGGGAGAGATGCAGGTGCCCCGCCACTGCGGCGAGAGGATGCAGGTCGTTCGCCGGCCGCCGGTGGGCTGAGCCCCCCGTCCACGGATCCTCCACCGTCGCTGCACGGCTGGATCCACGGTTGTCCACCGTGTATCCACATCGCCGTCCACACCGAGCGAGGGCCGGGTGGGTTGTCCACAGCGGTGGACGACCCTGTGGAAGGATCACACGCGTGTGATTCGAACCGGTCTCAGTACCAGAAGCTGGTGCCCACGAACCCCGCGCCGAGGATGCCGAGGCCGACCCAGAGCCACACCGACGATGCCGTGCCGTCCGTCCCGGGGATCAGGCCCATGTAGTTCAGGACGATCACGGCGACCCCGAGGGCCATGAGCACGAGCAGCAGCGGTCCGTACCAGCGCGGACTCGCCTTGTGGCGCTTCTTCGCCTGCTGCGGCGCCGCCCGATAGCGAGGCGTGCGCTTCTTCTGACGACCCCTGGAAACCGGCATCTCAGCCCGAGATGCTACCCGCTGGTCGTAGCTCGAGGGTTCCCGTGGCCGCCGCCTCGACCGCCGATGGACTGAACGGGAGAGGATGCGTCCGGCCCGCGAGCCACAGCGGTGCCTGGTCGTTCCAGTGGGGGCTCGCGGGGTTCCCACTCACGCCGGCCGGCAGCACCCCCACGCTGCGGTCGAGGTCGGCGAGGTCGTAGACCGCTCGCCACGAGGGGATCACGACGACGTCGAACCCGTGTCGAGCATCGAACGCCGCGTTCGCGATCGTGGTCTCGTCGCCGCCGATCTCCACGTCGACGGCTGTGAACAGCGACTCGAGTCCAGGGATCGCCGCCAGCGGGTGTGTGAGGCGAAGCCGATGGAGAGCTCCCCATCGCCACGTCGAGACGTCGTCACCGAGCTCCTCGCCGAGCGAGGCGATCGCGTCGTCGAACGCGGCGCGTACCGCCTCGATGTGCGCGGCATCGCCGTTGCTCGCTTCGAGCACGATGCCGGGCAGGACCATGGTGTGCCAGATCTCCCGATCGGCGTGGTAGCGCTCGAACAGCTCCTGGAGGTGGCCCTCGTACAGCCGGCGGGCCAGGCATCCCGACCACATCTGGAACACCGCCGCGGCGGTCGAATCGGCCCGGACGTCACCGTCCCAGCCCCGGAGCAGGTCCGCCGCGATGCCCTCGCGCTCGTTCGTCGGCTCGAGAAGATCGACGATCGACCGGGCCATGTCGCGGGCCGGCGGCGACACGGTGTCGGTCTGCAGCGCCGCCGACGAGGCCACGTCGTGATCGTCGCTCGCATCGAGCACCTGCGCGATGCGGCCGGCCCGGTGCGGCGTGTGGAAGTCTCGCCCGAGCGGGTGGGGGTACGAATCGTCGTGGGGACGGTCGTTGGCCGTCACGAGGAAGCCGCGCTCGGGGTCGACGGTCCACGGCAGGTCCTCCGGAGCGATCGTGGCGATCCACGAGTGGTCGCCGTCGCCCGCGGGCACGGGCGTGGTGCCGTCGCCGTTGCGGCGTACCGGGAACACCCCGGTGCACGTGTACCCGATCGTGCCCTCGACGTCCGCGTAGACGAAGTTCAGCCCGGGGCAGGTGACACCGGCCGCCGCGCGGCGGAACTCGTCGAACGAGGTCGCGGACGCGGCCTTCACCACGAGCGAGGGCTGCATCGCATGGTGCGATCCGGTCCAGGCGAGGGCCACGGAGGTTCCCCAGGCCGATGCGTCGGCTACCTCGACGTGCTCGATCTCCGCTTCGCCCACCGGGAAGCTCTC
>DASZOO010000076.1:0-11524 GCA_035550775.1 Actinomycetota bacterium
CCCGGGCGGCCGCGGTTGACCTCTCGGCCCGTGCGCTCCGAGGTCGACGCGGGCAGCATCGAGTACTCCCCCGTGACCCAGCCCCTCCCGGTGCCCTTCAGCCACCTCGGCACATCGTCGGCGACGCTCGCCGCGACGAGCACCCGCGTCTTCCCCATCGAGAACAGCACCGACCCGGCCGCCCACTCCTGGAACCCGAGCTCCCACGACACCGGTCGCAGCTCGTCGGCCGCCCGACCGTCGGGTCGCGTCACGGCACGACCCCGCTCAGCGCGTTCATGGGCCGACCTCGAAGGTCACGCCGTCCTCGGCCAGCTCGATCACCCCGTCGAACGCCCTCGCGGCCTCGTCCCGCGACACCTCGGGGTCGAGCGTCGGCAGGATGTGGGTGAGCACGAGGCACTTCGCGCCCGCCTCCGTCGCGTGCTGGGCCGCCTGCGTCGCGCTCATGTGGAAGTACGCCTGGCTCGAGGCGTCCTGGTACGTGGCCTCGGCGACCATCATGTCGGCGCCGCGCGACATCTCGATCACCTCGTCGCACGGGCCGGAATCGCCCGTGTACGCGAGCACGACGCCCCCCGCCTCGACGCGGTAGCCCACCGCCTTCACCCCGATGTGCGTCATGTCGTAGGTCGAGAAGTGCAGGGGGCCGACGTCGAACTCGTCGCCCCCGTGCACCGTTCGGAAGTCGTAGGCCTCCGCGAGCACGTTGCGGCCGTTCTCGCTCGTCAGCAGGGACATGCCTTCCATGAATCCGCCGGGTGAGTAGAAGGGGAGGTTCGGCGCCCCCAAGCCGCCGTAGTGGCGAGCGTAGAACGCGGGCACGACGTCGATGAAGTGATCGGTGTGGCCGTGCGTGATCACGATCGCCGCGATCTGGTCGACGTCGATGAACTCCTGGAGCTTCGCGAACGTGCCCGTGCCGGCGTCGAGCCAGACGTGGGTGCCCTCGTGGCTCAGGAGGTGTCCGCACGTGGCACCCCCGGGGCCCGGCCACGTGCCGGCCGAGCCGAGCACCGTCAGCTCCACGCGCCACCCCCGACCGGCTCCGCGCGCGCGGCGCCCACCTCGGTGAGCTCCGGCCCGAGGAAGACCTCGGCTACCCGTTCGAACGCCTCGGGATCGCCCGTGGAGAGGAACTCGTGGCCGGTGGGGGTGGTCTCGTGCCGCAGCAGCTCGGCCGCCACGAGGGTCGCGTAGACGTCCTTGGCGGTCTCCTCGGCCGAGGACACCAGCACGACGTCGGGCCCCAGCTCGAGCTGCAGGAGCCCGGCGAGGAGCGGGTAGTGCGTGCAGCCCATGATCAACGTGTCGACGCCTTCGGCCATCAGCGGGGAAAGATACCCGCGAGCGGCCCCCCGTAGCTCGTCACTCGTGGTGTCGCCGCCCTCGACGTGCTCGACGAAGACCGGACAGGCCTGCGTGAGGAGGGTCACCGGGGCGCCGGTCGCCGCGACCGCCCGTTCGTACGCGCCGCTCGCGACCGTGGCCTCGGTGCCGATCATGCCGATGCGCCCGTTCCTCGTCGCGTGCACGGCCGAGCGGGTGCCGGGGTCGATCACCCCGACGACCGGGATGCCCGCGCGCTCGGCGATGTGATCGATCGCGCTCACCTCGACGGAGTTACACGCGACCACGAGCATCTTCACGTCGCGGTGCACGAGGAGGTCGGCGATCTCGAGGGCGTACCGGCGGATCGCCTCCACCGGCTTGGGCCCGTAGGGGAAGCGGGCCGTGTCGCCGACGTAGAGAATCGGCTCGTGCGGCAGCTGGTCCATGATCGCCCGCACCACCGTCAGGCCGCCGACGCCGGAATCGAAGACCCCGATCGGGCGGTCGTCGCTCATCGGTGCACCGCCCACACGGCGCTCACCACCACAGCGACTCCGACACGCCCTTCTCGGCCGTCTCGAGATCCTCGGCCCACGCGTGCGTCGAGAGGTACTTCCATCCGCCGTCGGGCAGCAGACAGACGATGTCGCCGGTGTCGATCTCCGCGCCGATGCGCCTGGCCACCGAGACGACCGCCCCGCTGGAGATGCCGGCGAAGATGCCCTCGCTCGCCGTGAGCTCGCGGTTCGTGCGCACCGAGGCCGACGAGTCGACCAGGAACTTCCGATCGACCTCGCCGGGATCGAAGATCGGGGGGATGAACCCGGCGTCGAGGGAGCGGAGTCCGTACACGAGGTCGCCCAGCTCCGGCTCGGCCGCCACGATCTTCACGTCGGGGTCGTGGGCGTGCAGTCCCCGGCCGGTGCCCGTGAGCGTGCCGCCCGTGCCCATGCCGGCGACGAAGTGGGTCACCTCGGGCAGGTCCCGGATGATCTCCTGGGCGGTGCCCTCTTGGTGCGCGAGCGGGTTCGCCGGGTTCCCGTACTGGAACGGCATGTAGTACCGCTCGTCCTGGGCGAGAGCGCGGGCCACCTCGATCGAGCCGTTCGTGCCCTTGTCGCCGTCGCTGAACACGATCTCGGCGCCGAACAGCCGGAGCAGCCCCACGCGCTCCTCGCTGGCGTTGTCGGGGATCACGACCGTGAGCCCGTAGCCCTTGCGGGCTGCGACCATCGCCAGCGCGATTCCGGTGTTGCCCGAGGTCGGCTCCAGGATCGTCTTGTCCGGCGTGAGGTCGCCGGACGCCTCGGCGACCTCGACCATCTTCAGGGCGACGCGGTCCTTCGTGGAACCCGTCGGGTTCGTGCCCTCGAGCTTGGCCCACAGCCGGACACCGGGCTTCGGCGACATGCGCGGCATGCCGACGAGCGGCGTGTTGCCGATCGCGTGCAGGATGTCGTCGTAGCGCGCCACGCGGGGATTATCGCAGTCGCCGTCCCTGTGGCCGTTCGGCGGGCGCTATGCATCGCCCGGCGTGAACTCCGTCATCCTGGTGGGACCGTCGACGATCAGCCCGATGCCCGATGCGTACACCTTCTCGTCCTGGCTGCCGTCGAGGGGATTCCGATCCACGAGGGTGGCCGTGTCCTCGTACGTACCGGCCGGCACCTCCGTGACGTCTCCCAGCGAGACGACCTTCGCCTGGTCTTCGGCGATCCCGGGAGCGATCTCCTGTTGGAACGCCTGGTCGATCTCGAGGGCGGCCGGCATGAAGATGCCTGGGATGTTCGAGCTTCCGTCGGCGCGCCACGCACCGCCGTGCGACGAGACGTTCCCATCGGAGTCGTAGATGTCGACGTCTTCCCCGAAGTAGCACACCGTGCCGTCCACCGTTTGGGCGAAGTAGTTCCGCGAGACCTCGGCGATCCGACCGTCGATGGCCTCGTACTCCTCCACCACCCGGGTCTCGACGCCCGCCACCGACTCGGTCTCGTCGAGCACGCTGATCCGAACGAGCTCGCGTCCGGAGGAGCCCTCCCCCTCCAGGACGGTCTGTGCGCCGGGCACGAGTGGGAAGTACGGATTGTCGATGTCGAGCGTGAACTCCGCCGAGGCGGGATCGCAGACGCTGATGTCCATCAGGTTCTCGAAGCTCTCGGACCTCGAACACGAGAACCCGAGGATCACGCTCAGTCCGAACAGCAGGAGCACGACCGGATGGGTCCGTCGCGATGGCTGCTCCACCCTCATGCTCTGCTCGACGTTGCCGACATCGTCAGAACGACGCCCACCGAGAGCGCGATCCGACCTACGTGCGTGGTTCGGCGGGCGGGAGTCGCCCGTACGCGAGTCCTCGCTCCTCCTGAGCCAACACGCGCTCGCGCACCTTCGCCAGGGCCTCGGGACTGAGAGGGCCGAACTCCGTCAGGACCATGACCTCCCGCTCCTCGTCGGTCGACCCCTTCCACCCCACACGGATGTTCCCCACACCTCGTCCATAGTATTTGAGCTGGAACGCCCCTGGGAAGCGCGGCTCGAACTCCTGGATCACGATGGCATCGTCGAAGCAATCGACCGGCACGCAGGTCCGAACCCCAACATCGGCGACCTTCGCGTGGTCGTTCCAGAACCAGGGTGGCGGAGCGAAACCCTGCGAATACTGGGGCGTCCCGACCGCCGGTTCGGCGTGCATCGCCAATCCCGCCCTCGCACCCTCGGGAGATCCGGGCACCCACAACCGAGCACCGTCGAGCTCGCCCTCGTTCCAGTGCTCGACGTACTCGCCCAGATGCCACACGTCGCCATCGGCATCCTGCGCGTAGAAGATCAGTTCCGACTCTCCCATCGAGCCGTCGTCGAAGTCACGATCCCACCCGACGACGGTTCGAACGCCAGCGATCTCCTTCGTGAGGTCGGTCACGATGAACACGACGCGGCGTTCGATCCGCTGACCCTCGTCGTCGAACGCACGGCCCTCCCAGACGTAGCGCGTTCCCGGTTCGAGCGGGAACCACGGGTTGTCGACGGTGGCCGAGTCTTGGTCGAAGTTCGCGGGATCGAAGCCGCCCTCCGACGGAGCTGCCGGAGCGGCCGACGACTGGGGCGAAGCGTCTGTCGAGACGTCGTCCGCGCCGACATCGCCAGAGTCCGAACGTTGGCCCTCGCACGCCGCCAGGACGACCAGGACCGCGAGGAAGAGCGGCACGATGTTGCGCCACCACGTCCTCGCGGTCCTGTCGTGCACAGCTGTCACGACCTCTATCTCACTCGATCGTCATGCGGGCACTGGAGCTGCAGGCATCGGCGTTCCGGCCTGGCCGCCTCTCTTCGCGAACCGCAGGTAGAGCGACGGCACGACGAACAGGTTCAGCAGCGTCGCGGTGATCAGCCCGCCCAGGATGACCCACGCCATCGGGTACTCGATCTCCTGACCCGGGATCTCGCCGGCGATCAGCAGCGGCACGAGCGCCAGTCCCGTCGTCAGGACCGTCATCATGATCGGCACGACCCGCTCGCGCGCGCCCTGGAGCACCAGTTCCGGACCGAACGGCACCCCTTCGAACCGTTCGAGATGCTGGTAGTGGCTGATCAGCATGATCCCGTTCCGGGCGACGATGCCGAGCACGGTGAAGAAGCCGACCAGCGATCCCAACGAGATGACCCCGCCGGTCAGGTAGGCGGCGATGACGCCACCGATCAAGGCGATCGGCAAGGTCAGGAACGAGAGCGTGGCGAGCCGCCAGCTGCCGAACGAGGCCTGGAGCAGCAGGAAGATGCCGATCGCGGCGGCGATCGCCCCGACGTTCAGGCGGTTCGCGGCCGCCCGTCGCTCCGTGTACTCGCCCAGGAACTCGGCGTGGTACTCCTCGGGCCACTCGTAGGCCGCGAGCCGGGACTCGACGTCGGCCACGATCGACCCGAGGTCTCTGGTGCCGTCGATGTTGGCGCCCACGTCGAGGCTCCTGAACAGCGCATCGTGGTAGATGACGTTGGGAACTGGCTCGATCTTCACGTCGGCGACGTCCTTCAGGCGCACGTATTCACCGCTCGGCGTGTCGAACAGCAGGTTCTCGATGTCGCCGTACGTGTCACGGGTCTCCGGCGAGCTCCACACCTGGATGTCGTAGGCCTTGCCGTCCCGGAAGATGTCGCCCGCTTCCTCGCCCGCGAGCAGACGGGCCGCGGTCCGGCGGACGTCGCCGGGCTTCAGCCCGTAGCGCTGGGCCGCGGGGAGATCGACGACGACGCTGACCTGCGGGATGTCCTTCAGGGATTCGACGTGGTTCTCGGTCACGCCGGGCACGCTCGCGAGGATCTCGTTGACCTCGTCGGCCGTCTCCTGGAGCTGTGCAAGCTCCTGTCCGTAGATCCGGATCGTGATGGCCTCGCTCGAACCCGTCAGGACCTCCCTGATCCGCTCCTTCAGGTACGTGAGAACGTCGCGGTTGAGGCCCGGGTAGCCGTCGACTACCTCCTGGATCTTCGCCAAGGTCTCGTCGTAGTCGACGGAGGGATCCACGCTGATCCAGTTCTCGCCGAAGTCGATACCCACGACCTCGTCCATCAGCAGCGCCTGTCCGATGTGCGATCCGGCGTTCCGCACGCCCGGGATCTCCAGCAGCTCGTGGTTGGCGCGCGCGGAGATCCTGAACATCTCCGGCTGCCCCGTGCCGGGCACCGTCAGCCAGTGCATCAGGAAGTCGCGCTCCTTGAACGACGGCAGCAGCGACTGGCCCAGCAAGGGAAGGGTCGCCACCCCCATGACCGTCGCGAGACCCACCGCCGCGTACGCGCGGCGTGGCCGGTAGACGATCTTCTGCAGGATGAAGTGGTACCCGCGCTGCAGCGCCGGCACGACCGGCGACTCCTTGTGTCGCAAGGACGATGGACTCCGGAAGAAGATGAGGCTCATCGCGGGCGTCACGGTCAACGCGACGACCATCGACGCGAGCAGAGCCAGTGCGTACGAGGTCGCCAGCGGGCGGAAGAACGACCCCGACAGGCCCTCGAGCATGAAGATCGGCGCCACCGCCACGATCTCGATCAGCGTCGCGTAGACGATCGCGCTCCGCACCTCGAGTGACGCGTCGAGGATGACCCTCGCCGTGGAGGTGCCGCTTCCTTCACTGCGGTGCTGTCGCAGACGTCGCACCACGTTCTCGATGTCGATGATGGCATCGTCGACGATGTCGCCGAGCGCGATCACCATGCCGGCGAGGATCATCGTGTTGATCGTGGCGCCGCGCCAGTGCAGCACGAGGCCGGCCGCGACCAGCGACAGCGGGATCGCCACCACGCTGATCACGGCGGTGCGCCAGCTGTACAGGAACAGGCACAGCATGAGGATCATCAGGATCGCGCCGAACCAGATGGCCTTGGAGAGGTTGCTGATCGACTCCTCGATGAACGTCGCGGGACGGAAGATGGTCTCGTCGATCTTGATGCCCTGCAGGCCCGGCTTCAGCTCCTCGAGCGCCTCCTCCACCCCCCGCGTGACGTCGAGGGTGTTGGCCCACGGCAGCTTCTCCACGATGAGCATCAGCCCCGGACCGTCGTTGATGACGGCGTCGCCGACCAGCGGCCACGTTCCCCGCTCGAGATCGGCCACGTCCTCGATCTCCAGGATCTTGCCGTCCGCCGACTCGACCGGCACGTTGGCCAGGTCCTCGGCCTCCAAGATGGGAAGGACGTGGCGGACCTGATACCGGTTCGTGGGCGTATCGATGAAGCCACCGCGTCCGATGTAGTTGCCGTCGGAGTACTGCAGCAGCCCGGCGTCGAGGGCGTCGGCCACCGCGGTCGAGACGGCGTCGACCGTGACGTTGTGCTCGCGGAGCCGCTTCGGATCGATCTCGATCGTGGGCATCTCGATGCGCTCGCCCCAGATCGGAACGTTCGCGACGCCCGGCACGCGCATCAGGCGCGTCCTGATCTTCCAGTAGGTGGTCATCGACAGGTCGATCAGGTCGAGGTCGGGATCGGTCGTGGTGAGGCCGATCTTCATGACCCGGCTCGTGGCGGACAGGGGCTGGATCATGAAGGGGGGGCTGGCCCACGTCGGCAGCTGCGGCGAGATCTGCGCGATGCGTTCCGCCACGTGCTGACGGGCGGTGAGCAGGTCGCTCCCGGGTTCGAAGATCATCTCGATCGAGGACAGGGACTCGACCGACTTCGAGCGGATGTCCTCCAGCCCCGGAACCCCGTTCAGGGTCTGCTCGAGCGGGATCGTGACCAGCTGCTCCACCTGGTTGGCCGACAGACCCAGGGCCGGCGTCTGCACCTCGACCTTCGGGGGCGCGAACTCGGGGAAGACGTCGATCGCCGTGTGACGGAGCTGCTGCACGCCGAAGAACATCAAGGCGGCGGCGATCGCGACCACGAGGTATCGGAACTTGAGGCTCGACCCTACGATCCAGCGAAGCATCGTACGTTCCTTCCTTTCGCGATCCCGCTACGAGGCGTCGAACTCGGTCTCGGATCCGTACAGCTCGGGCGCACCGACGGTGACGATCTCGGTGCCCGCCGGCGGTCCCTCCGAGAGGAACGCCTGGGTCGATGTCTCTTTGACGATGTCGATCGGTGCACGGACGTACTCGAACGGCTCGGGGTTCGTGTACACCCAGAAGCCCCCGTGCGCGTCGATGTAGACGGCGTCGTACGGAACGACGAGCCGGGAACCACGCTGCTCGACGGGCACGGTCTCGATGCCGAGCCGTTCCACCGCGGACTCCTCCATGACGATCCGGAGCACGTCCTCGCCTTCGACCGGCTCCAGCGTGTATGGCTTGTCCTCGATCACGTACTCGTCCGAGACCGAGCCCCCGCAGGCCGTCATGACCAGCGCGGTGAGGGGGATCAGGGCGATCCCAACGAGGCTTCGCTTCATCGGGTCCTCCTACCCCTGCACCGTGTCGACGTCGGGCAGCTTCACGAACAGATCCTCGGCTGAGCGATCGGGCTCGGCGATGTAGCCGAACCGGAAGTAGGCGGCCGGGATCACGACGAGCGCGAGCAGTGTCGTCGTGACGAGCCCGCCCACGAGGGCTGTCGCCATCGGACCCACGATCTCGAACCCCGCGGACCCTCCGCTCACGATGAACGGGATGAGCGCGACGGCCGATGCCAACATCGTGGTGACGATCGGAACGAGCCGTTCGCGCGTTCCTCGCATCACGAGCTCAGGCCCGAACGCCTCGCCCTCGCGCTGCAGTTGTTGGTAGTGACGGATGAGGACGACGACGATGCGCACGGCGACCGCTACCACGGCGACGAACCCCGCGACGGATCCGAGCGTGACCTCACCGCCGCCGATCAGCACGGCCACCGCCGCGCCGGCGAGCGCCATGGGCAGGGTGAGGAAGGCCAGCAACGCCAGGCGCCAGCTCGCGAACGCCGCCTGCAGCAGCAGGAAGATGCCGAGCAGCGCCGCCACGGCCACCGCGATCACGCGCGAACGCGCCGCGGCGTCCTCCTCGAAGCCACCCAGCACCGTGGCGTGGTGCTCGAGCGGGAACTCGATCTGCTCGAGGGCGCGCTCGACGTCGGCGGCCACCGCACCCACGTCGCGACCCGTGACGCCGGCGCCGACGTCCACGTAGGACTCGACCGACTCGTGTCGGATCGCGGCTTCGTTGGGCACGATGCGCACGTCCGCGATCTCGCCGAGGGGCACGAGGCCGTCGACCGGCGTGTCGATCAGCAGGTTCTCGACGTCGGCCTCGCTCTCGCGGATCTCGGGAGCTCCCCACACCGCGACGTCGAAGACCTTCTGTTCCTCGAACAGGTTCCCGACCACGAGGCCCGAGAGCAGCGTGGTCGCCGCGCGACGCACGTCGCCGGGGGCGAGCCCGACGCTCTCCGCCTTCTCGATGTTCGGCTCCACCTCGATCGTGGGCTCGTCGGCCGGAAGCTCGGCGCGGGCGTTCTCGATACCGTCGATCCCCGCCATCGCGGCCTGCACCTCTTCGGCCTTGGACTCCAACACCTGCTGGTCCTGTCCGTAGACCCTGACGACGATCTCGTCGTCGTCCCTGCCCAGGACGTCGGTGATCCGCTGTTCCGAGTACGTCAGCACGTCGTTCGTGACGTCCGGGAGGCCACCGGCCACGGACTCGATCGAGGCGATCGCGTCGCTGTAATCGGCCTCGCCGTCGATGCTGACCCACACCTCGGCGGAGTTGACGTTGACGATCTGGTCGGACTGCACGGCCCGGCCGACGTGCGCTCCCACGTCCTCGATGCCCGGCAGCGCCCGCAGCTCGTCGACGGCCTGCGCCGTGATCTCGTCCATGCGCTGGAGCGAGGTGCCGGGCGGGGCGTCGAGCCGCACGACCGCATCGCGTTCCTGGAGCACCGGACGCATCGACTGGTCGAGGAACGGCAGCACGACGACACCGACGAGGAGGACCACCCCGAAGACGGCGATCGCAGGACCGGCCTTGGGCACGATGCGCGTGGCCACGCCGTCGTACGCCTTGCCGAGCCAGCGCGCCGTCGGGGACTCGCGTGGCTCACGCGTGCCCAGGAGCATCATGCCGAGCGCCGGCGTGACGGTGACCGCCACGACGATCGACGCCAGGATCGCGAGCAGGTAGGCGGTGGCGATCTCGGGCAGGAACGCTCCCGCCTCACCTTCCATGAAGAAGGCGGGGAGCAGCACGGCGGCGACGACCAGCGTCGCGAACAGGATCGCGCTCCGCATCTCGAGCGTCGCCTCGATCATGACCTGCCAGGCCGGCGTGCCGTCACCGTCGGCCCGATGCCGATGGATCCGCCGAGCGACGCTGTCCACGTCGATGACCGCGTCGTCGATGAGCACGACCAGCGCCATCGCGAGTCCGGCCAGGACCATCGTGTTCACCGTGGTGTCGGTGAAGTACAGGACCAGCCACGCGGCGGCGAGCGACATCACGATGGCGACGGCGCTGACGACCGCGCTCCGCCACTCGAAGAAGAGCGCTCCCAGCACGAGGAGCAGGAGGATCCCGCCGATCAGCGCGGCACGCCCCAGGTTGTCGAAGGACGTGTTGACGAACTCGGCCGGCCGGTAGATCGACGTGTCCATCTGGAGTCCGGGCAGGCCGGGCGAGAGCTCGTCGAGGGCGCCGTCGATCCCCTCCGCGACCCGGGGCGTGTTGGCCTCGGGGAACTTCTCGATCACGAGCAACAGGCACTCGCCGTCCGAGCAGAGCGCATCGCCGATCAGCGGCTGGTGGTCCTCGACGACGTCGGTCACGTCACCCAACGTGAGCGCCGATCCGCCGGATGCCACATCGCCCTGTGGATCCTCGACCGGGACCTGCTCCAGCTGCTCGGGCGTGGAGATCGCCTGCTCGTGGAAGATGTGGAGCCGCTCGTTCAAGGTGTCGATGAACCCGCCGGTTCCGGGCGACGATGCCTCGAGGAAGGACAGTGGGGAGACCTCCAGGGCGTTGCCGGCGGTCCTGATGATCTGGTTGAGCGTGACGTCCGCGTCGCTCAGCCGCTGCGGATCGACCAGGACCTGCAGCTGGCGGTCACGGAACCCCCACGTCGAAACGTTCGCGACCCCTTCGACGCCGAGCAGCCGAGGCGTGATCACCCATTTGGACAGGATGGACATCTCGATCGGCGAGAGCTCGTCCGACGACAGCTTCACCATCGCGACGCGGCTCGTCGAGGAGACGGGCTGGATCATCTGGGGCGGCCTCGCGACCTGCGGAAGTCCCGCGGCCGCGACCGCCTGGGTCAGGCGCTCGCCGACCACCTGGCGAGCGTCGAGCACGTCGGTGCCCGGTTCGAACGTCATGACGACCGAGGAGAGCCCGGGCAGCGAGACCGACTCGATCTCCTCGAGGAACGCGATGCCGACGAGCAGGTCCTGCTCGAGTGGCACCGTGATCAGCTCCTCGACCTCCTCCGCGGACAGTCCGAGGGCCTCGGTCTGCACCTCGACGGTCGGCCGCTGGAACTCGGGCAGGATGTCGGTGCGCGCGTTGTCGAGCTGCAGCACACCGTAGACGAGCAACCCCACGGCCACGGCGACCACCAGACGACGGAACTTGATACTCGAGCCGACGATCCACCGCATCATGACTGTGCGACCTCCACGAGTCGGTCCAGGGAGCCCCCTGGGGATTGAAGAGACGAGCTACGGCCCCGCCGCGCTCGAGAACCGTTTGGGTTCGAGGCGGTGAACGGGACAGCCGAAAGG
>DASZOO010000077.1:0-12830 GCA_035550775.1 Actinomycetota bacterium
GTGGTGGTTCCGGCTCACGCGCGTTCGCCGAGACCACCATCAACACCACCACCGCGATGACGACGAGGGCCACGCCCGCGGCCAGGATGCGCCCGAGCACGGTGACGAGTCGCCACTCGTCGACCGGCTTCCGCTGGCGCACCGGTTCACGTGGAACCCGCGAGTCGTGATCGGCGGGGTTCGCCGAGGCGGCGCGACCGCGGGATGCGACCGCCCCGGTGGGGCGGGGCGCGACGTGGGAGGCGACCGGACCGGGCGTGAGCGTCTGCTCCGCAGCGAGCCGCTCGAGGTGCAAGGCGCGATCGTACGCGGCCCGCTCACGCTCGTCTCCGAGGATCTCGTAGGCGGCCGCGACGCGGCGGAATCCGTCGGCGCGGGACTCATCCGGGTTCGCATCGGGGTGGTGGGCCCGGGCGAGAGCGCGATACGCGTGGCGGATGTCGTCGTCGGACGCGTCGGGCGGCACGCCGAGCAGCGCGTAGAGGTCATCGCCCGATGCGACGGCTCGGGTGATGGCGTCCATCGGTTGAGTCTAGAACGACTCGGCCGTCCGGCGGTCGGCTGTGTCTTCGGCCGGATGATCCGAGCCTGGCGTAGGGTCGACCGATGAGCTGGGACGAGGCGTTCGCGAACCACTACGAGGAATGGTCGGCGCACATGACCGCCGACGTACCCTTCTACGTCGAGCTCGCACGCCAGGCGGACGGCCCGATCGTCGAGCTCGCGATCGGCACGGGCCGGGTCGCGATCCCCGTCGCGCGGGCCACCGGCCATCGGGTGATCGGCATCGACACGTCACCGGCGATGCTCCAGCAGGCACGCACCCGGGCCGCCGAGGCGAACGTGGAACTCGACCTGCGAGAGGGCGACATGCGCGACCTCGAGCTCGATCAGCCGGCCGCCCTGATCTACTGCCCGTTCCGTGCGCTCCTGCACTTGCCCACCTGGCGCGACCGACGACGTACCTTCGAGCGCGTCGCCGCCTCGTTGCAGCCTGGAGGGCGGTTCGCTTGGAACGCCTTCGCCTTCGACCATCGATTCGCCGAGCACCTCGACGGTGAGCACCAGGATGAGCCCGTGCCACATACGAACCGCTACTCGGTGAGCGACAACCGCATCGACATCGTCACCGACGACGGAGCGACGAGCTCTCTCTGGTGGGCGACGAAGAACGAATGGCTGGGGCTCATCGACGTGGCGGGCTTCGAGTTGGAGTCGCTCTACGGTGGTTTCGAGGGCGAGACGGTCGACGAAGGCGGAGAGTACGTGTTCGTGGTCCGCCGCTGATGGTGCATCGCGGAGGTCCGGCGAGCGGCGGCTGCTCGACGGCTCCCTATGCTACGCCGGAACGAGGCGGTCGAGCGTGTCCGGCAGGTCCGTGAGGTCGGGCAGCGTCGCCGATCGGGGCACGACGCTGACCTCTCCGAGACGGTCGATCCAGACCGCGGGCAACCCGAGCTTCGCGCACGGCTCGATGTCGTGGAACAACGACGCCGCGACGTGCACGTGGCGCGTGCGCTCGGCTCCGGTCCGGCGGAAGAACGCCTCCCAGTGCCCGAACGCGGGCTTGTACGAACCGATGTCACTCGCGACCACGCGCTCGTCGATCTCGACGCCGATCGTTCGGATCGAGGCGTCGAGCAGATCGGGGTCCGTGTTCGACAGGATGGCGAGCTTCCACCCTCGATCGCGGAGCTCGGTGAGCGACCCTGGAACCTCGTGGAACACCCGCCAGCCCGGCAACGAGTCGGCGAGGGCAGGCGACTCGCCCTCGGGCACCTCGACCCCGAGCTCGTCGGCCACGCGGACCATCGTCTCGGCCATCACGTCGCGGTACGGGATGCCCCTGCCTTCCTGCACGCTCGGCTCGATGCGCATGTACGCCTCGAGGAGCGCCTCGCCGTCGATGCCAGGCCACAGCCCCTCCAGCGTCTCTCGCACTCCGCCCGGCCAGTCGACGAGGGTTCCGTAGCAGTCGAACGTGGCCCAGCGATCGCTCATGGCGGGAGTCTAGCCAGGCGACGAAGAGGAGCCGTCAGGCGGGTGAGAGGCCCGGACCGCCCAGCTTGGGCCGCAGCGTGCCCGGGGTCGAGCGCCCGGGTTCGGGCTCGCTCTGTTTGACCTGACGCGAGACGGCCAGGCCGGCCGAACGCTCCTCGTGCGCTCTCGGCTCCCGGCGCTCGACGTCGGCGAAGAACGCCTCGACGTCTTCGCGTTCGAGCGTCTCGACCTCGAGCAGCTTCGCCGCGAGCGCATCGAGCTTCTCGCGGTTCTCGGTGAGGATGTCGAGCGCCACGTCGTGGGCCTCGTCGATCAGCTCGCGCACCTCGTGGTCGATCTCGAAGGCCACCGCGTCGGAGTAGTCGGGGGTCGAACCCCAGTCACGGCCGAGGAACACCTCTCCCTGCTTCTGCCCGAGCGTGCGCGGCCCGATCGAGTCGCTCATGCCGTACTCGGTCACCATCTGCCGGGCGATCTTCGTGGCGCGTTCGATGTCGTTGCCCGCGCCCGTGGTCACGTCGCCCGCCACGATCTCCTCGGCGACACGGCCCCCCATCAGCATCGCCAGCTCGTCGCGGAGCTGTTCCCGCGTCATCAGGAAACGGTCCTGCTCGGGCAGCGTGAGCGTGTAGCCGAGCGCGCGTCCTCGCGGGATCACGGTGATCTTGTGCACTTCGTCGGTGTTCGGCAGCACGTGGGCGACCAGGGCGTGACCGCCCTCGTGGTAGGCGATCAGACGACGTTCCTCCTCGTCCATGATGCGGCTCTTTCGCTCTGGACCGGCCATCACGCGGTCGACGGCCTCCTCGACTTCCTTCATGGAGATCGCCCGCTTGTTGCGCCGCGCGGCGAGCAGGGCCGCTTCGTTGATCGCGTTCGCCAGGTCGGCGCCCGTGAACCCCGGGGTTCGCCGGGCGAGCACCGCGAGGTCGACGCTCTTGTCGAACGGCTTGCCCCGCGCGTGCACCCGCAGGATCGCCTTGCGGCCCTCGAGGTCGGGGCGATCGATCACGACCTGCCGGTCGAACCGGCCTGGCCGCAGCAGCGCGGGATCGAGGATGTCGGGACGGTTCGTCGCTGCCATCAGGATCACGGTGGATCGCTGGTCGAAGCCGTCCATCTCGACCAGCAGCTGGTTCAGGGTCTGTTCCCGTTCGTCGTGTCCGCCCCCGAGCCCGGCGCCGCGCTGGCGGCCGACGGCATCGATCTCGTCGATGAACACGATCGCGGGCGCGCTGGCCTTCGCCTGCTCGAACAGGTCGCGCACCCGAGCCGCGCCCACGCCGACGAACATCTCCACGAAGTCGGACCCCGAGATCGAGAAGAACGGCACGCCCGCCTCACCGGCGACGGCCCGGGCGAGCAGCGTCTTCCCGGTGCCCGGCGGGCCGAAGAGCAGCACGCCCCGCGGGATCTTGGCGCCCATCGCCTGGAACTTCGACGGGTTCTGCAGGTAGTCCTTGACCTCCTGCAGCTCCTCGATCGCCTCGTCGACGCCCGCGACGTCGGCGAACGTGGTCTTCGGCTGGTCCTTGGCGACGGTCTTGTGTCGGCTGCGCCCGAACTGCATGACGCGTCCGCCGCCGCCCTGAGACCGGTTCATCACGAACAGCAGGATGCCCCCGATCAACAGCACCGGCAGGATCACGGTCAGCAGCGTGCCGAGCAGCGCGTTGGGCTTCTGCGGATCGACCTCGGTGGACACTCCTTCCTTCTTCAAGAGCGCGGCGAGGTCGTCGGCGTACTCGGTCGGATAGGTCGTGCGGTAGGCGCTGCCGTCGGTCAGCTCGCCGGTCACCGTCTGATCGCCGTCATGGATCACCGCCCCCGCGACCCGCCCCTCGGCGACGGCACGCTCGAACTCGGTGAGCGAGATCTGCTCCCCCCCGGAGTCCCGACCCATGAACGAGACCACGAGCAGGAACACGAGGGTGCCCAACACGACCCAGAGCGTGGGCGTGCGGGCGGCCTTCTTCAGCGGGGTCTCGGGTGGCTGGCTCAGGTTCGCTCCTCGTTCGGGGAAGCGGCGCCGGCGCTCGTCGCGGCCGACGGCGCGAGGTCGGTGCGGCGATGGTAGCACCGGCCCCGGACGAGATGGGACCCGGCTCTCGCGCTCAGCGACCCCCGTAGGCCTCGGGCTTCAACGTCGCCACGTAGGGCAGGTTGCGATAGCGCTCGGCGAAATCGAGGCCGTAGCCCACCACGAACTCCGGCGGGATCTCGAATCCGACGTAGCGCAGGTCGAGCGGCACCTTCTGCAGGCCCGTCTTCCTCAGGAGGGCGGCCACCTCGAGTGACGCGGGCTTGCGGGCCGCGAGGTTCTTGAGCAGGTACTTCAGCGTGAGACCGGAGTCCACGATGTCCTCGACGAGCAGCACGTCGAGGCCGTCGAGATCGTGATCGAGGTCCTTCAGGATGCGGACGACCCCGCTCGTCTTGGTCGCGGCCCCGTACGACGAGACCGCCATGAAGTCGAACTCGAGCGGCAGCGCGATGTGGCGGGCGAGATCGGCCATCACGACGAACGCGCCCTTGAGGACCCCGACGAGCAGCAGCGACTTCCCCGTGTAGTCCTTCGTGATCTGCTCACCCATCGTCGCGAGCGCCGCCTCGATCTCGTCGGTGGAGACGAGGACCTTCTCGATGTCAGGCTCGTAGGCGTTCACGGGAACCGGGAGTGTAGCGTCCGCCGCGCCGCGCGTGAGGCTCACGGGTCACGACCCTCCGAGCTCGCACGCAGCTGCTCGACGGAGGAAGCGACGCGAACATACACCCGGTCGCGCCGGGCCGTACGGCCGCCCGGCAGGTCGCGCCGGCGACCGGGCCGACCGGCCGCCAGGTCGAGCACGGCCGTCACCGAGTCGCGGGTCCACGGCGCGACCACGTCGTCGACCGAGGCGATCCGCCACAGCGCCGAACGCACGACGCGGGCGGCGAGGGGAACCGGGAGCGCGGCGAGGTCGGCCGCCCGCAAGCGCACCTCGTCGCCGTCGCGCTCCACGATCGCCCGTTCGTGGTCGGCGGCGAGCTGCAACAGCTCCTCGCGGTCCTCGTGCACCAGGGCCGCGGTGCGGGCGAGCGTGGCCCGCACCTGTCGACCGGTGATGCGCTCGAGCATCGGGATCGCCTCGTGGCGGATCGCCGCGCGCAGCATGCGCGGGTCCTCGTTCATCGGGTCGCGGCGAGGCCGCAAGCCGAGGGACCGGCAGAACGCCTCGACCTCCTCGCGGGTCACGTCCAGCAACGGTTGGACGATCGCCGAGCCCGGACGCTCACCGCTTCCCGGCCAGATGCCGGCGAGGCCGTCGAGGCCTGCGCCGCGGACGAGGTTCACCAGCACGGTCTCGGCCTGATCGTCCAGCGTGTGTCCCTCCGCCATGAGCGAAGCGCCGAGCTCCCGCCGGACGTCGTTCGCGGCGTTCATGCGTCGCGCCGTGGCCCACGCTTCGATCGACTCCCCACGTGCCGGAGCATCACCGGCCGCCCGCAGATGGAACGGCAGCCCGTGCCTGGCCGCCAGGCGCCGCACGTACGCCCCGTCGGCGTCCGAGCCCTCCCGCAACCGGTGATCGAAGTGGAAGACCTCCAGCCGCACACGGAAGAGCCGCCGCAGCCGAACGAGGGACTCCAGCAGGCAGACGGAGTCGGGCCCGCCCGAGACGCAGACGAGCACCGTCTCGCCTGGATGGAACAGGTCGTGCCGGCGGATCGTCGCCGTGACTCGCGTGAGCACCCGAGCGACGGCCGGAGGACGCCGGGGTGCCACGGCCCTAGCCGCCGACGCGCTCGATCCAGGTCGCAGGCGCACCGATCTCGTCGAGCGTGGGCAGATGCTCGGGAGCCGCCCAGACGCGGTTGAACCCGTCCATGCCGGCGCGCGCGATGACCTCGCGCACGAAGACCTCGCCGCGGTCGTACTGCTGGATCTTCTGCTCGAAGCCGATCGCCCGCTGCACGCTGCGCTCGACGCCCGATCCCTTCCTGCGCGCCGCGAGCGCCCGGCGCATGCGCTCCACGTCGGCGACGTGCTCACGAGAGACCTCGTTCATCACGTAGGAGGCGTGTCCTTCGAGCAGTGACATCAGCCCCTGCACCTGGGTGAACAGCTCCCGCTGCTCGGGCGTGAGCAGCAGGAAGACACCGCTCATGCGCGCCTCCCCACCGCTGCGAGCCTCCTCGACGGCCCGGCGCAACTGCCCCACCAGCTCCCGGCCGTCGAGCGACACCCCGGCCAGGTAGGAGTCGACCAACCCTCGGAGGTGCCCCCGCAGCCACGGCGCCGCGCCGAACTGCACGCGGTGGGTCACTTCGTGGATCGCCACCCACAGACGGAAATCTCGCGACGGCAGCCCGTACCGCTGCTCGACCTCGGCGACGTTGGGGCCGACGAAGTACAGCAGCCCCTCGTCGTCGGGAGGCAGGAACACGTCGTACTGCCCCAGCACGCGACGAGCGACGTACCCGAACAAGGCGCCGGCCTGGGCGCCCATCGCCATGCGGCGGAACCCGGCGCGCGAGGGCTTCACGGCGAACACACGCTCGGCCAGCGGCTCGAGCAGGCGCTGCATGCCATTGAGGTTCGCGCGGATCCACTCCCCGCGCGCCATGACCCACGCCCTCGAGCGGAAGCCGGCGACGACCATGCCCGTGTGCTCGGTGATCAGGGATTCCGCCAGCGGCACGAGCTCGCCGAAGTCCTCGCGCATGCGAGCGCGCTGCACGGCGGGAACGGAGATGCCGGGCCCGGCGACGCGGCGGCCAAGCCGCAGGGCCGTGTCCCAATCCGCGAGTCGCACCGCGGCGGAGCCCATCGACCAGTCGACCGTGGGGGCGTCCATGGGTCGATCCTCCTTCGGGGCCATCGCCGCCGGCGATCGGCCCAGGGGCTCAGGCCTCGCCGGTGGCCTTCTTGCGGGCGGCGATCATGCCCGCCCGGCGGGCCTTGCCTTCGGCGATGCGACGATCGGTGCCGGCGTCGAGCAGCTCCTTCAAGGCCGCCTCGTACGCCTCCTGGTCCATGGAGACCTCCACGCGCTCCTGCGGGGCAGCGGCAGGGGTGGGCGCCGCAGCGGGGGCCTCGGCCGCAGCGGGGGCCTCGGCCGCAGCGGGGGCCTCGGCCGCAGGAGCGGGTGCCTGGGCCGGAGCTTCGGGGGCGGCAGCGGGAGGAGCCTCGGAGGCCGGCGCGGCGGGAGCCGATGCCGGCACTGCGGCCGGGGCGGGGGCCGCCGGAGCCGCGGCAGCGAGTGCCGGAGCCGCGGCCGGCACGGCCGGCGGGGCGGCCACCACCGGCGCCGCTTGCGAGAGGTCTACGTTGCGACGTGGCAGCTCCTGCCCGAGCCGGACCCGGTCGGCCCGCACGAGCTTCAAGCCTTCCTCGTCCTTGGAGAAGCGGGGCGCGTATCGCATGTACTGGACGGTGAGGAAGATCACGACCACGACTCCGAGCGCACCCAGGGCGATCGCGATCCAATACACCCAGCCGCCATCGTTCCGTTCGGCCTCCACCACCGGATCCACGATCGTCTGGGCGGCGGCGGTGCCCAGCCACAGCATCGAGGCGACGACGGACGTGGCGAGCACCGCGGTCAGCTTCCGGAGCAAGGTCATCGCTGGCGGATACTAGCATCGGCGCGGTTCGGCCCGATGCGGGCCGTCCGGCAGAGCCGGAGATGGGATTCGAACCCATGACCTACCACTTACGAGGCGGTTGCTCTGCCTGACTGAGCTACTCCGGCGATGGGCGAGCAGTCTACCAACGGGGTAGTAGCCTCCAGCCGGCCGCTCCGTGGCCACCGTGCAACACATCGACCGACCGACCTGGTCGCCGCGCCTGCGAACCGCCATGATGCGCCCATGCACGCCGAGGCCCAGCCCCAGATCGCCGGCCCGATCGAACGGGTGATGGTCGGCACCGACCGGTCGCAGACCGCCGAGCGCGCCGTGCGGTGGGCCGCGACGTTCGCCGAGGCGTTCGGCGCCGAGCTCCACGTGGTGCAGGTGATCGTCCCGACGAGCCGCGCGGACACGGAGTACGGGGCGGCGGAGGTCACCCGTGCTCGCGCCGCCGCCGACGACCTGGAGACCTACGCCCGCTCGGTGGCGGGCGACCGGGGGCACGGCCACGTCGTGTTCCACGACGACCCGGCGATGGCGATCGTCGAGGCCACCGAGGAGCACGCGATCGACGTGCTCGTGGTCGGGAACGCGGGCATGGCCGGGCGCAAGGAGTTCCTGCTCGGCAACGTGCCGAACCGCATCAGCCACAACGCACGCTGCACCGTGATCATCGTCAACACCGCCGGCGACGGACACGTGGTCGCCCCGACGTCCACGTCGGCCCGGGTGCGCATCAGCGCCGCGGAGGAAGCGGAGTTCACGCCGAGGCTCACGGCTCGCGGCGGCCACATCGCCGCGGTGTTCGCCAAGCACGGGCTGAAGGAGCTCTTCGGCCGCCCCGACGCCGAGGGGGTCGTCGGGCGCCGCCGCCAGGGCAAGCGGCTGCGCGCCGCCCTCGAGGAGCTCGGCCCGACGTTCGCCAAGCTGGGGCAGATCCTGTCCACCCGTCCCGACCTGCTCCCCCCCGAGTACATCGACGAGCTCGCCACCCTGCAGGACAACGTACCCCCGCTGAGCGAACGAGACGTCGTGGAGGTGATGGAACAGGAGCTCGGGGTGCCGTGGGAGGACGTCTTCGATCACATCGACCCCGCTCCGCTGGCGGCGGGCACGATCGCCGAGGTCCACCGGGCCACGCTCGCGACCGGCGACCCGGTCGTGGTGAAGGTGCAACGCCCCGACGCCCGCGAGCAGATCGAACAGGACCTCGCGCTGCTGGAGGTCTTCGCCGAGAAGGTCTCCGATCGCCCTGGCCTGCGCCAGGTGATCGACATGCAGGCGGTCTTCCAGCATCTGTCCGACTCTCTACACCGCGAGCTGGACTTCCGGCAGGAGGCCGGCAACATCGAACGGATGCGGGAGAGCATCGCCCAGTACCCACGGCTGCGTGTGCCGGTGGTGCACTCGGATCTGTCGACCTCCCGGCTGCTCGTGATGCAGGACGTGCAGGGAGGCCCGATCTCGATCGCGCCGGAAGGGTCCGCTCGCAAGGAAGCCGCTCGCCAGCTGCTCGAGAGCTTCTACAAGCAGATCATGATCGACGGGTTCTTCCACGCGGACCCGCACCCGGGCAACCTGATGTGGCAACCGGTGGAGGAGCGCCTGTACCTACTCGACCTGGGCATGGTCGGCGAGGTGAGCCCCGAGATGCGCGAGCAGCTCCTGTTGCTGCTCATGGCGTTCTGGCAGGAGGACGTCTCGTTCCTCACCGACGTCACGCTGATGCTGGCCGGGGCGATGGATCGCACCGACCTCGACGTCGAGGCGTTCGGGGCGGAGATGGGGGCGATGGTCGCGAAGTACCGCACGGCCTCGCTCTCCGACATCCAGCTCGGGCCGATCCTGCAGGAGGTGACCGAGATCTCTCTGCGCCACGACGTGCCGCTGCCGGCCTCTCTCGCGCTCACCGGGAAGGCCCTGGCCCAGATGCAGCTGGCCACGGCCGAGCTCGACCCCGACCTCGACCCGTTCGAGGTGGCGGGATCGTTCCTGATGCGCGCGCTCGTGCGCGACATGACGAGCAAGGCCGATCCGAAGGCGCTGTTCTACCAAGCGCAGCGCTTCAAGGTCCGGTTCCATCGGGTCGTGGAGGCGGTCGAGCGCCTGATCGGTGCCCGGCCCGGCCAGAAGCTCGAGGTGAACTTCCGAGCCGCGACGCTCGAGACGACGATCCGGCGTGCGGGGCGGCGCCTGGCCCTCGCGCTCACGGCCGGCGCGGCGATCCTCGGCACGGCGCTCACGGCCGTCAGCGCCCGGGTCCCGTCGTGGTTGCCCGTGGCGTTCGGCGTGGCGGCCGGCGTGCTCACGCTCGCGCTCGTGGTGGACCTGGTACGCCGGAGGAACTAGAGGTCGACGTCGACCTCGCCGCCCCTGGAGATCCTCGTCATGAGCTCCTCGGGCTTCTCGGCGGGCTCGGCCTTGCGGAGCGAACGCATCACGACCTTCTCCAGCACGAACGCCATGACCGCGAAGCCCAGCCCGACCAGCCAACGCTCGAAGCGCCGGAACCCCGTCGCCTTGCGAGCCGCCCTCGTGCTCACCCGTCGTCCTCTCCCCGGGCTCCGTCGCCGACGGGCACCCGACCCGAGACCGTCGTCCCCGCTCGCGGGCTGCTCGTGACCCGGAACTCACCGTCGAGCGCACCGAGGCGGTCGGCGATGCCCTGCAGGCCCGTGCCGTAGCGGATCGACCGCGTGTCGAATCCCTTGCCGTCATCGGTCACCGTGAACGACAGGGAGCCGTTCGCCCGGCGTAGCGTCACCGTCGCTCGAGAGGCCTCTGCGTACTTCGCGGTGTTCTGGAGCGCTTCGAGCGTCGAGAAGTAGACGGCCGCCTCGACCTCTTGCGGGAGACGACCGACGCCGTCGGCGTCGACGGCCACCGGGACCGGGGACTTGCGGGCCTGAGCTTCGAGCGCGTCGGGGAGTCCCTTGTCGGCCAGCAGCGGCGGGTAGATGCCGCGAGCGAGGTCGCGCAGGTCCTCGAGTGCCTGGTGGGTCTCGGCCTCGACCTGCGTCAGCATCTCGGCCGCCCTCACCGGATCGCCCTCGGTGAGCGTTCGGGCGAGACGCGCCTTCACGGCCAGCGCGACGAGCTGCTGCTGCGCCCCGTCGTGGATGTTCCGTTCCAGCCGGCGGCGTTCCCGATCCTGGGCCGCGACGATGCGTTTCTGCGCCGCGCGGAGGTCGTCGAGGCGCGCACGGAGCTCCTCGGTCAGACGGACGTTCCGCAGCACCAGGCCGGCCTGACCCGCGAGGTCCGAGATCAGCTTGTCGTCGGTGGGCGAGACGGGGTCGCTCGGCGGCTTGCGCACCGCGAGGGCGCCGAGCAGCTCGCCCGCGTGCTCGACCCGGTAGACGCGATCGGCGCCTCCGAGCGCGGGCAGGTCCCCGCCCGAGAGCGGCACGGTGCCCAGCGGGGCGGCCTCGGCAGGCCATGCCGCGACGTCACGCAGATCGTCGTCGACCTTCAGCCACACGTCGGCACGCTCCGCTGAGACTCCCTCCCCCAGCACGCGGGCCATGCGAGGGAGCAGATCTTCGTCGCGGTACGCATCGCCCACCCGCTCCGCGAAGTCGGCGAGCACCTCGTACGGCGTCGCCCGGCGCCCGTAGACGAGCCGGTCGGCGAGCTTCGTGAGCCTGGCTCGCACCGGCTGGAACGTGACCGCCACGATGACGGCGGCCGCCATCGTGAGCGAAGAGTTCTCGCGGCCCAGCCAGGCTCCCGCTCCCACGACGACCGCGAGGTAGACCAGGGTCGCGAACAGGGCGAGCGCCGCGTAGACGACCGTCCGTTTCACCACGACGTCGAGGTCGTAGAGGCGGAACTTCAGAACCGCGACCCCGATCGAGATCGGCAATGCGAGGAACCCCGCCCCGCCGACGATCGCCGAGAGGACCTCGTCGCGCACGAAATCGGAGAGGAAGGTCGCGACGAACGCCGAGAGGATGCCGAATGCGACCCACTTGATCTGCTGGCGCTCGATGCCGTCGGCCCGCCGGAACCGGAAGAACACGGACGATAGCGACACCGCCCACGTCCCGAAGTAGAGCAACAGGAAGACGTCATCGGGGATCTCGAGCCGTCCGAGCGCCCCCACGTACACCGGGTTGGCGAGCTCGATCGCATCGGTTGAGGTGGTCACGGTCGGGACGCCAAGGGTCAGCACGACGAACGCGCTGGCCAGCAGGGCGACGATCCACCACAGGAACGGCCTCCACCGTCGCGAAGGCAGGCGCCCGTCGGGGAAGTGCAAGGGCAACAGGAACAGGACCGGGAAGATCCCGAACACCCAGCCGACCCCCGAGAGCAGGGCGAGCACCTGGGTCGTGAGGGAGGTGTCCCCCCGTCGGACGAGCCACGTGGCGAGCTCACCGCTCGTGAACGAGATCGCGGTCGTGCAGCACCCCCAGAGCAGGAGCATGCCGATCGCGTTCCTCGGATCGCGGCTGACGATCAGCGCGCCGACCGCTCCGAACATCGCGAACGCGATGATGTAGGGAACCTGGGCACCGAGTGACTCGTCGTTGACCGCGACGAGCGTGGCACCGACCCCGGCGATCGCGATGAACCCCGCCAGTACCGCCCACGGCCACATCGCATGACGCTCCTGCTGAGCGATCATGGTCTCGGCAGCGGGGTCATGCCCGGTCCCTTCCCACCGCGACGGCTCCGTTGAGTCCGATGGAACCCGTGACGACGGTTCCCGTGCCGGGCGACGACGCGACGGTGAGACGGCCATCGAGCGCCCCGAGGCGGTCCTCGATGCCCTGGAGCCCTGTGCCTCGTCCGATGACGCCCGGATCGAACCCAGCGCCGTCGTCGGTGATCGAGAACGTCAGCGAACCGTCGACCTCAGCGAGGGTGACCGTCGCCGAGTCGGCGTCGGCGTACTTCGCCGTGTTCTGCAGCGCTTCGAGCGTCGAGAAGTACACGGCAGCCTCAATCTCCTGTGGATATCGTTCCACCCCCGCCGCCTCGATGTGCACCGGGACGGGTACCCGGCGGGCCTGTGCCTCGAGCGCCGCGACGAGGCCCTCGTCGGCGAGCAGCGGTGGGTAGATGCCTCTGGCGAGGTCCCGCAGGTCGGCCAGGGCGGTCGTCGTGTCGGCCTGCAGCTGGCCCACCAGCTCCTTCGCCTTCTCGGGTTGGCGGTCGACGAGCTGCTCGGCGAGCCGCTGGCGCACCTGCAGCGCGACGAGCTGCTGCTG
>DASZOO010000078.1:0-12783 GCA_035550775.1 Actinomycetota bacterium
GCCGACCCCGAGGACGTCAGGGGCACCCTCCGAGCGTTCCACCCGCTCGTGCAACGTGAGATCGACGCGCACGGCGGGGTGGTGAACCAGTTCGTCGGCGACGGGGTGCTCGCGCTGTTCGGCTCGCCGGTCGCCCACGAAGACGACGCGGAACGGGCGGTGCGGGCCGGGCTCCGCATCCAGTCGTCGATCGCGGAGCTGAACGACGAGGAGCCGGGGCTCGCCCTGGCGGCTCGCGTCGGCATCGAGACGGGCGAGGTCCTGGTTTCGGCAGGCGTCCCGACCCGGTTCGGCGGCACCGTGGCCGGTGACGTCGTGAACACCTCGACGAGGCTCCAGGCGCTGGCGCCCCCGGGCGGCGTCGTCGTCGGCGCAGAGACGCTGCGGGCCACGGGAGCGTCCTTCCTGCTCGAGCCGATGGCGCCGGTCGAGGACGACGGCGGCCGGGAACCGCTGCTCGCCTGGAGGGTGACAGGCACGCGCAGCCTGGTGCCCCACGAGGCGCGGCGCCGGTTCCGCACATCGCTGCTGGGAAGGGACGACGAGCTCCGGATGCTCGAGACCGCGTTCCGTCGCGCGGTGGCCGAGGGCTCGCCGGGCTTCGTGGTGATCACCGGCGAGGCCGGCGTCGGCAAGTCACGACTGCTCGCCGAGCTGGCCGGCATCGCGGACCGCATGCCCTCGCTCGTCCGCTGGCGCCAGGGCCGGCCGTCCCGCTTCGGCGAGGGCGGGCCGTTCGGCGCCTTCGCCGACGTGGTGAAGGCCGAGGCCGGCGTGCGCGACTCCGACCCGAGCGAGGAGGTCGTCGACAAGCTCCGTCATGCGATCGCGCAGCTCACCGACGACGGACGGGAGCGCGAGACGCTGTTCCGCGCGACCGCGCCGCTCCTGGGCGTGACGAGCGGTCGGGACGCCCGCTGGGCGGGCGACGCGACCGATGAGGCGCACCGTGAGGAGACGTTCGGGGCGTGGACCCGGCTCGTCGAGCTCATGGCCGCGGACGACCCCCTCGTGCTCGCGGTCGACGACGCGCACGAGGCGACCGTGCCGTTCCTGGGGTTCCTGGACCGGCTCGCGACCCACATCACCGATCTGCCGCTGCTGCTCGTGGCAGTCGGACGCCCCGAGCTGATGGACCTGTGGCCCCAGCGGTCGACGGGGGCCCCGATCGTGCTCGAGGTGCGGCCGCTCCCCGACCGCCAGCTCACCCAGCTCGTCCGGCTGCTGCTCGACGACGTGTCGCTGTCGCCCGAGACGATCGGCGAGGTCGTGGAGCGTTCCGAGGGCTTGCCGCTGTACGCGGAGGAGTTCGCCCAGATGCTTCGGGAACGCGCCTCCACGTCCGGCGAGACGACGCTCGACGGTGAGGTCGACGTGCCGGCGTCGCTGCGCTCCCTCGTGGCCGCCCGGCTCGACGGGCTGCCGGGACCCGAACGCGCGGCGATCCAGGATGCGGCGGTGGTCGGACGGTCGTTCTGGCCCGGCGCGCTCGTCGCCGTCGCCGAGGGCGACGAGCGGTCGGCCCGAGGCGTGCTCACGCACTTGGCCGATCGAGAGCTGGTCCGGCGGGTTCGGCCCTCGAGCGTCGAGGGCGAGCCGGAGTTCACGTTCTGGCACCCGTTGGTGCGCGACGTCGCGTACGCGCAGATCCCGAGGGCCGAGCGTGCCCGCCGGCACCTGGCCGTGGCGCGATGGATCGAAGAGATCGCGGGCGACCGATCGGCCGATCGGGCCGAGCAGCTCACGCAGCACTACGGGCAGGCGCTGGCCCTGGCCCGGGCCTCGGGCGACCCCGGCGTCTCCGAGCTCGTCGAGCCCGCCGCCAGGTACACGCTGATCGCCGCCGAGCGCGCGTCGGGGTTCGATCCCGCGCGGGCCGACCGCCTGTACACGAGCGCGCTCGCCCTGCTGCCCGTGGGTCACCCCGACCGTGCTCGCGCGCTTCGCGGAGCCGGCGTCGTCGCCTCGACCCTCGCGCACTTCGAGCAGGGGGAGGACGCCCTGCGGGCGTCGATCGACGCGTTCGCGGCCAGCGGCGACGAGATCGGACGGGCCGACACCATGGTCGCGCTCTCGCGCACGATGCTCGACCGTGGCGAGCTCCGCCAAGCCGACCGGGTGCTCACCGACGCCCTCGACGTGCTCGAATCGCAGCCACCGAACCCGACACTGGCCCGCGCCTACGCACGCCATGCCGGGCACCTGTTCCTCGTCGGCCGGTACGACGAGTGCGTGGGGCGGGCGCAGCGAGCGCTGGACCTGGCGCTCGAGTTCGGGCTGGCGCGCGAGGAGGTGCTGGCGAGGAACTACCTGGGCGCGGCCACGGCGTTCAGCGGCGAGCCGACCGGCCTCGAGGACCTCCGCGACGCCGTGCGGCGAGGCATCGAGCTCGGCGTCGGGACCGAGACCGCGATCACGATGAACAACCTGGCGAACTGCATGCGGTACCTGGTCGGTCCCCGCGCATCGCTCGCGGAGTACGACGAGCTCGAACGGTTCTGCCGCACGCGGGGCTTCGCCTCCATGCTCACCTGGGCGTGGTCGGGTCAGCTGGAGGCACTGTTCGAGACCGGCGACTGGGGCCGGCTCGAGACGATCGCGCGCCGTTCGGAGGGGTGGGAACGAGAGCACGGGCGCTCGATCGTCGGGGTGTCGTCGAGCATGCTGTTGGCGTGGGTCGCGCTCCGCCGGGGCGACCCCGAGACCGCTGGACGCATCGCTGCCGAGGTCACGGATCGGGCGGCGCGATGGGGAACGACGGAGTACGAGGCCCCGGCTCGCGCACTGCGTGCCGAGATCGCGATCGCCGATGGACGGACCCAGGACGCCATGCGCGAGCTCGACGCGTTCGAACAGGCCACCGGCCTCGACCGGATGTTCACGACGGCCCTGCTCCCGGTCGTGGTGCGCACGATGGTCACCGTCGGCGAGCTCGAGCGGGCGGCTGCGCAGATCGACGCCACGCCCCCGCCACAGAGCCCCCGGGAGCGGCTGTCGATCGAGACGGCCCGGGCCGTGCTCGACGAGGCGAACGGCCGACTCGCCGAGGCCGCCGGGCGGTTCGGTTCGCTCGCCGAGGACTGGCGGGACTACGGGTTCGTGCTCGAGGAGGCCCTCACCCGGCTCGGCGCGGCGCGCTGCGCCGCTACGCTCGGCGACACCGAGCGTGCCTCGGTGCAGGCCCGGGCGGCCGAGGAGGTCTTCCGCCGGCTCGGGGCGGCGGCGTTGTCCGCGGAGGCCGCCGCGATCGTCGGGACCTGACCGTGGGCGGGATGCGATGCTCGTCCAGACCCGTGGACCAGGAGAGGAGGCGGCCGTGGAGCCGTGGTCGTTCGAGCCGCGAGGCCGGTTCGAGGAGCACCTGTTCGAGAGCGAGACCCTGAGGGGGAACCCGCTGGGAGACCCACACGAGCGACCGCTGTGGGTCTACCTGCCGCCCGGATACGACGATTCGCCCGACGGGCGATTCCCTTCGGTCTACGTGATCCAGGGGCTCACCGGACAGCTCGACATGTGGCGCAACCGGACACCCTTCCGCAAGAACGCGCCTGAGCTGATCGACGACCTGTTCGCCGACGGAGCGACCCCTCCCGCCGTGGTCGTGTGGGTCGACTGCTGGACATCGATCGGCGGCAGTCAGTTCCTGGACTCGCCCGGAACCGGGAACTACCTCACGTACCTGTGCGACGAGATCGTGCCGTGGGTCGACGCGACCTACCGCACCCTCGCCGACCGTGGCCACCGTGGCATCCAGGGGAAGTCGAGCGGCGGCTACGGCGCGATGGTCGTGCCGATGCTGCGCCCCGACGTCTGGGGGGGTCTCGCGACCCACGCCGGCGACGCGCTGTTCGAGACGTGCTACCTGCCGGGATTCCGCGAGACGGCACGCGTGCTGCGCGACCGATACGACGGTTCGTTCGACGCCTTCTGGACGGACTTCCGCAGCCGCCCCGCCGGCTCGAAGGATGGCGACGACGAGCTGCTGAACACCTGGTGCATGGCTGCGTGCTACTCGGCCGACCCGGACGGAACCGTGCAGGTTCCCTTCGAGACGGCGACGGGCGAGCTGCTCGAGGACGTGTGGGCTCGGTGGCTCGAGAAGGATCCCGTGCGTATGGTCGCGAGCCACGCCGACGCGCTGCGCTCGATGCGGGCCATCTACATCGACGCCGGGAACCGAGACCAGTTCTACCTGGACCTCGGCGCCGAAGCGTTCCGGCGTGAGCTCGAGGCGATCGACGTCACCGACGTGTTCTTCGAGCTGTTCGACGGCACACACTCCGCGATCGAGTACCGGTATCCGACGAGCATGCGGTACCTAGCCGAGCGGCTCTCCGCGGCCTAGCGACGACGCTCGGCGACCGGACGCCGGTGCCCGTGTCTCGCATCTGACGTTGCCTATCGTCGACGGGGGGTCCATCCTCGGACGAGGCATACCGCGCGAGACACGATGGGGGTTCCAGATGTCGATCGGCGTGACCAGTGACGCGCGCTCCGGACCACACAACGACAACGTCCCCGTGCCGTTCCTGCGGCCGTTCGTCGATCGGGTCGCGGGCATCAGGGCCACCGTGCATACGAAGCTGCTCGCAGGCTTCATGACGATCGCGGTCCTGCTGCTGCTCATGGGGGTGTTGAGCATCTTCGTGCTGAGCCGCCTGAACGATCAGGTCGACACGCTCAACGCGCTCAACCGACAGGCAAGCCAGGCGCGCGACATGATCTACGAGGTCACGCTGCAGAGCCACTACCGGGCGATGGCGTTGCTCACCCTCGACGACCCTCGAGAGGTCGCCGAGCCCTACACGCCGAAGATCTACAGCACCAAGCAGGCCTTCGCGAACGACCTGGCCGAGATGCGGACCTACGGCTCCGACAGCGCGATACCGCTCCTCGATCGCGTCGAAGAGGTCAATTCCACGACCTACGCGGAGCTGAGCGATCAGGTGACCGCCCTGTTCGAGGCGAACCGCATCGACGATGCGCTGAGGCTGCACATCGACCAGGAGCACACGCTCTCGCACGTGCTCGAGGACGATCTGAATCGACTCATCGCCGACTCGCAGCAGCTCGTGGTCGACGAGACCGATTCGTTCTCGGCCCATCGGCGGTTCCTGACCATCGCGGTGGCGAGCTTCGCCGGGGTGAGCCTGCTCACGGCGCTGGCCCTCGGGGCGATCCTGTCGTGGTCCCTGATCCGACCCGTGCGCAAGGTCGACGACGCCCTCGAGCAGATCGCCGACGGCGACTTCGAGACGCGCGTCGAGGTCCCCAACCGCGACGAGTTCGGCAACCTCACCAAGAACCTCAACCGCACGACGGGGCAGCTGTCCACGCTCTACAGCGATCTCCAGTCGCTCAACAGCCACCTGCAAGAGACGGTCGACGCGAAGGTCGCGGAGCTCGAACGAGCGACGCGCCTCAAGCGCTACCTCTCACCGGCGCTCGCCGACTCGATCCTGGCCGGCAACCAGAACGTCACCCTCGGATCGAAGCGGAAGTTCCTGACGACGTTCTTCTCCGACATCCGGGGATTCACGTCCGCCGCAGAGCGCATGGAACCCGAGGAGCTCGTGCACGAGCTGAACGAGTACTTCTCGGAGATGACCGACATCGTGTTCAAGCACGGCGGCACGCTCGACAAGTACGTGGGCGACGCGGTGATGGTCTTCTTCGGCGATCCGGTTCCCCAGGACGACCATGCGGAGCGCGCCGTCCGCATGGGTCTGGAGATGCTCCAGCGGCTGCGCGAGCTCGAAGACCATTGGTTCCGGCGGTACGACGAGGTGTTCGAGGTCGGCATCGGCATCGCGACCGGGTGGGTGACGGTCGGCGACATCGGCTCGCCCGCCCGCACCGACTACACGGTGCTGGGGAACCAGGTGAACCTCGCGGCCCGTCTGGCGGACAAGGCGAGTGCGCGTCAGATCCTGGTGAGCGAGCGAACGATGCTCGCGGTCGACCACCTCGTCGACGGGCGGCTCGTGGACGAGATCGCCCTCAAGGGCATCAACCGGCCGATCAAGATCTACGAGATCGTCCAGCCCACATGACGAAAAGGGCCGCTCGCGCGGCCCCGTTCGTCCTTGCGTGCCCTCGGGTCAGAGGGACACGTATGGGTCGTAGTAGCTACCGAGGTCGGAGCGGTACTCGTCCGAACGGTAGTCGGTCTCGCCCAGCTCGGGCGAGTCCTTGATCTGGTCCTTCGTCAGTCGCACCGAGATCTTCCGGTTATCCAGGTCGATCCGGTCGATCGTGCCGGCCGGCAGGACGACCTTCCGGCCGAAGATCCACGGACCGGTGTCGACCACGATGTAGGACGACCCGACCTCGTAGGTGGCCTCGTCGACCTTCCCGATGTCGCCATCGGTCGCCGCGACGTCGAAGCCCTCGACATCGAGCGGCTCACTGAGATAGTCGCGTGAATACGTCCACATGTTCGTGTCCACAGGACAACCCTCCTTCGGTCGCGCTTGATCCCGCAGGTCTGCGGGGCTCGTTCATCTCCTTACCCCGTCGAGGTCCGAGGCACACCTGCCGATCCGGCCCGGGAGTTCCCGTTTGGCCGAACGACCCCGCGGGAACCCTTGCTCAGCGACCGAGCGAGAGAGGTCTGGGTGGACATCGGAAAGCCGTTGCGGGCACTGGACCGTTTCCAGCGCACCCACGCGTGGGCCGGCTTCCCGCTGGCGGTCTCCAAGCGCTTCGGCGACAGCGGCGCCGGCGGCCTCGCGGCGACGATCGCCTACTACTCGTTCTTCTCGGTGTTCCCCTTGCTGATGGTGCTCGTCTCGGTGGCGGGTCTCGTGCTGCGTGACCGACCCGACCTGCAGGCGAAGCTCGTCGATTCCGCGCTCGCGCAGTTCCCGGTCGTCGGCACGGAGATCCGCGACGACATCGGGTCGATCGACGGCTCGGCGGTCGCCGTGGCGGTCGGCATCGCGCTCGCCCTGTGGGCGGGACTGGGGGCCGTCCGCGCGGCGCAGGTCGCGATGGACACCGTCTGGGACGTTCCCCGCAGATCCAGGCGCGGCACGCCGGCGTCGATCGCGATGGCGCTGGTGATGCTCGCGGTGCTCGGCGCGTTCATCCTCGCCGGTGCGGTCTTCGCGGGCTTGGGCTCCGCCGCGAGCGGCCCGCTCGGCACGGCCGCCGCCCTGCTCGCCTCGGCGCTGCTCAACATCGCCGTGTTCGGCGTGGCGTACCGGGTGCTCACCACCGCCGACCTCTCGTGGCGAGACGTCGCCCCGGGGGCCCTGCTCGCGGGCATCGGCTGGACGATCCTCGTCGCCGCCGGCGGCTGGATCGTCGGGAACCGCATCGCCTCCTCCTCGGATACCTACGGCTCGTTCGCCCTCGTGATCGGGCTGCTCGCGTGGATCTACCTCGGCGCCCAGCTGACGCTCGTGGGCGCGGAGCTGAACGCCGTGCTCAAGCACCGCCTCTGGCCTCGGAGCCTGCAGGGCGAGATGACCGAGGCGGACGAGCGATCGCTCCGTCGCTCCGCGAAGCAGGAGGAGCGACGGAGCGACGAACGGGTGCGCGTCCGGTTCGGATCGAGCTAGCTGCGCGAGGCGGCGCCGCTGCTCGCGCGGCTCCCGCTCGCCGACGTCCGCGTGGATGTCGTCCGCTTCGCCGAGCTCGACTTCGCGGATGACTTCTTGGCCGGGGACTTCTTGGACGACGTCTTCTTCGCGGACGACTTCGAGGCGGACGACCGCTTGGCCGGGGACTTCTTGGACGTCGACTTCTTCCCCGGCGACTTCTTCGCGGACGACTTCGACGTCGACGACCGCTTCCTCGACGTCGGCTTGTTCGCCTTCGCCTTGCGCTCGCGTGCGATCGCGGTGCCGCCGACGGCGGCGCCCACGGCTGCCGCGCTCGCCGCGGCGAGCAGCGGGTTTTCCACCACCGCCGATGCGACCTTCTTCGCCCCCGCCCCGACCGCCGAGGCGGCGTCGCCGGCCTTGTCCGTCACCGTCTCGAACGTGGAACGATCCTCTTGCTGCGTCATGAGTCACTCCTCTCGCTCGGATGCTTCCTTCGCGACGATCTCGAGCACCTTGGGGACCAACAGCCCCAACGTGAACGCGCCGGCGATCACGAGGGCCGGCTCCCTGCGGGCGAACGCGGCGGCCTGCGACGCGAGATGCTTGGCGTCCTCGACGAGATCGTCGGTGTCGGCGGACGCCAGCCTGGCCGCGAGCCGGTCCGCCCGCGCCGCGACCTCGTCGACGAGGTCCGCCTGTCCTTCGTGTCCTTGATCGCGAAGGCTCGCGCTCGAGGCGCGCATCGCGACGCCGAACGCCTTCAGCTCGACCGCGGCCCGACTCGACCGCGCGTCGACCTCGACGCGCACCCGATCGCTTGCGACCGATCCCGCCGCCTCCGCGACGGCTTTGCCGGCGTCCTGGAGTCCGCGCACGGACGAGACCGACGCCCCGTTCTGGCCACCCCCCATCTGCTCACGCTCCCTCGTGTTCGTCCGGTGTGTTCAAGAGCTCCTTCCTCCTTCCCAGCTTCCCGTGCGGAGAAACCCCGAGACCCAGGCGTGAGTCGCGACCTTCGAGGGAAGGACACATCGAGCACCGGCCGAGGAGACGACGATGGCAACCACGAACACCCAGGACCCAGGACGCCGAGGCGAGCCCATCTCCGAGCTCGTCCGTTCGCTGATCGGCGACATCACGCTGCTCGCACGCCGGGAGGCCGAGCTCGCGAGGATCGAGCTGAAGGACAAGGCCTCGAAGGCCGGACTCGCCGCGGGCTTGCTGGGAGCGGGCATCGCGGTCGCCTGGTTCGCGGTGGCCACGCTGATCGCCACCGCGGTGCTGGCCCTCGCGATCGTGTTACCGGCGTGGGCCGCGGCGCTGATCGTCGGCCTCGTGCTGGTCGCCGTGGCCACGGCGCTCGTCCTGGTCGGGCGGGCGCGGCTCAGGGCGGTGGGTCCGCTGGCTCCCACGCAGACGATCGACACCGTGCAGGAGGACATCAGGTGGATGCAGCTCAAGACCGAACAGCTGAAGACGTCCGAGTAGCCGAGATCCGGCTCGAGATCGAGCGGACTCGGTCTCGCATCGTGGAGACGATCGACGCCCTCGAGTACAAGGCGGACGTGCCGGCGCGGCTCGCGGACGTGCTGAGCGCCACGGCCTCCAGCGTGACCGCGCGCGTCCTGCAGCGCATCCCGACCTCCTCGCGCGCCTCCGGAGAGGAGTCGGCGGAGCAGGCCGCCTTGCAGGTCAGGATCCGCGAGTAGACGAGGTCAGTCGCGGCGGAAGAGCCGGCGCACGGCCGCGCGAAGCCACCCGACGCGACTGACGGTCGCATCCGCGCTGGCCGCGGCATCCTCGAGGATCGTCGCCACCTCGGGATCGTCGTTCGTCTCGGCGGCCCGATCGATGGCATCGGCCGTCCGTTGCGACGCCGCCGACGCGGCCTCGACGACCGTCTCCGCGGTCACATCGTCGTTCTTCTGCATCGATCCACCCCCCCATCCCCTTCGACGACCCGCGCCGATGATAGCCGCTGGCTCAGGATGCCGCGCTCGTGCTGTTCCCGCAGGAAGGGTTTGCGGTGTCCCTCCCGCGGGAATCGCCTCCGCCCGAAGGGAGGCAACCACATGCTTGCTGCACTGAACATGGGAGTCGTCGGCACGATCATCGTGATCGCGTTGATCGTCGCCGCCGTGCTCTTCCTGATGCGTCGAGCCTGACGCCACACGGCTGCGGCCCAAGCGGGGGGAACCCCGATGGGCCGCAGCCGTCCCCCTCACCGGGGCCCGGGCGTTCCGGCCTCGGCCTGCGAGATCGCCCACGCCGCGTTGATCAACCCGATGTGGCTGAACGCCTGCGGGAAGTTGCCGAGCATGTCCCCGGTCGGCCCGTCGACGGCCTCGCTCATCAATCCGACGTCGTTCGCGTACGCGGCCGCACGCTCGAACACGTCCCGGGCACGATCGACCTCGCCCGACCTCGCGAGCGCCTCCGCCAGCCAGAACGTGCACACCAGGAACGAGCCCTCGTCGCCCCCGAGACCGTCGTCGGTCTCGTCGACCCGATAACGGCGCACGAGACCGCGTTCGTCGGTGAGGTGCCGCTCGATCGCGTCGATCGTCGACCGCACTCGATCATCCCTCGCCGGGAGGAACCCCACGATGGGGATCACGAGGCTGGATGCGTCGAGGTTCGGCGAACCGAACGACTGCGTGAAGGCTCCAGCCTCGTCGTTCCACCCCTCCGCGAGGATCGCCGCCCGGATCTCGTCGCGCGCTGCGGTCCAATCCTCCACGCGGTGGACGCCGTCGATCGTCGGCGCCAGGTCGATCGCTCGCTCGAGCGCCACCCAGCACATCAGCCTCGAGTAGGTGAACCGACGCGCCCGGCCGCGGACCTCCCAGATGCCGTGGTCAACCGATCGCCATCGCTCGGCCGCGGCGTCGGCAACGCCCCGCAGGAAGCGCCGCGACGTCGGGTCGAGGGCGCCCAGGTAGTCGCGCAGGCGATGCGCCGCCCCGAGCAGCTCCCCGTACACGTCGAGCTGGCGCTGGCTCCAGGCGCCGTTGCCGATGCGGACCGGCCGGCTGCCGCGCCACCCCTCGAGATGCGCGAGCTCGCGCTCGCTCAGGTCGTGCTCCCCGCCCACGCCGAACATGATCTGGAGCTCGCCGTCCTCGTCGATGCCGGAGGCCACCGCTCCCGCCAGCCAGCCGAAGAACCTCTGCGCCTCGTCGGGGCAGGCGGCGACCCACAGGGCGTCGAGGGTGAAACTCGCGTCTCGCACCCACGCGTACCGGTAGTCCCAGTTCCGCCGGCCCCCGACGTGCTCCGGCAGGGAGGTCGTCGGCGCGGCGACGATGGCGCCGGTCGGCTGATACATGAGCGCCTGCAGCACCCTGCCGCTGTGGTAGACGAGCTCGGCCCATGGGCCCTCGTACGCCTGGTGCACGGCGGACCAGCTTCGCCAGGCCTCGATCGTGCCTCGGAGCCGGTCGTCGATCTCGTCCGGCCGCATGACGATCGCGGACCCGTCCTCGAGCGATCGGTGGTGGAGGGCCGCGCGCACGCGCTCGCCCGCCCGGACCAGGAACCTGCCCGACGCCGACCCCCCGTGGAGATCCAGGGACATCGGGAACGACAGCGCCAGCACCTGCGCTCCACCGCGCACGACGAACCCGCCGTCGACCGGCGTGAGGAGCGGCCGGACCAGCCCGTACTCGGGACGCGGGGCGAACTCCGTCTCGAACTCCACCTCGCCCTCGACGCCGGCGATCTCGCGCACCAGGGCGCCCGGCGCGCCGCGCCCGAGGTCGTGCTCATGCTCGTCGGGGTCGAGCGCCATCGCCTCGGTCAACCGCGCCACCCCCGTCCCCGTCCGAACGGTGGTCTCGAGCACCATCGTGCCGTCGAGGTAGCGACGCGTTCGCTCCGCCTCGCCGACGGCGGTGATGGCCCACCGGCCGGCGTCGTCGCCGATGAGCCTGCCGAAGACCGACGGCGAATCGAACCTCGGGAAGCACAGCCAGTCGATCGAGCCGTCGTGCGTGACGAGCGCTGCCGAGTGGCAATCCGACAGCAGGGCGTGCTCCGCGATCGGGATGGAGCTCATGCGGGATGGTAGGACGCTCGGCGGGTCGTCACGATCCGCTCGATCCGCGCGTCATGCGCTCCGATCGTAGTCCGCGTTCGTGAATGGCCAGCCCGCCGAGAGCCACTCGGCGACACCCTGTCGGAGCGGCTGGTCGAGCTCGGCACGGGAGACCCGCACCCACGAGAGCACCCGGGCGTCGTGCTCCTCGTCCTTCGCTGGATAGATGTAGACGCATCCGATCACCTCGTCGGTCGCAGGGTCGAGCACCGTGTAGGTGAACCCCCGGCGCGCCTCGAAGTCGGCGGCGTGGCGCACGAGGTCGCTGCGGTTCTCGTCGAGCGTCATCGGCCGCGGCCACGCGTCGTCGTCGTCACCGTCGAACCCGGGGGTGGCGTGGATGTGCTCCATGCTCGAGGTCCACGCCTCGAAGTCCCGCTCGTTGTGCTGCGGTCCGAGCGGCTCCAGCCGCATCCCCGCCAGCGCGAGCTCGGTGGGTGGATCGAATCCATCGGGCACGAACGGCTCACTCATGCGGACGAGTCTCGCACGCTCATCTCACGTGAGGGGGAAGGGGGGCTGCCACCACCAGGGGGTGTCGTCCACGCGGATCTCGTCGATCCATTTCACCCACCAGTAGCCGCGACGGCCCGGCGCGACAAGGCGGGCCGGGAACCCGTGGCCGGCCGAGAGCTGGGCGCCGCCGACGCCCGTGGCCACGACGATCGAGGAGGCATCACCGATCGGGAACCGCCTCTCGTACCCGGTGCGCGACCGCACGAGCACGCTGCTTCCGTCGACCTGACCGAGCAGCCGGTCGAGCCGCGCGCCCTGCCAGTCCTGCCCCGCGTACCATCCCCCGGTGCAGTCGATCACCGCCCGAATGCGGTCGTCGAACGCGGTCAGCTCGTGGAGCGAGACCGACCGCGAGACACCACCGCTCGTCACCAGCAGGCGCCACTCGGATGCATCGATCGAGGGCACGGCGTCGTCGAACCACTGCGTGACGGGCATGCGGTCGGGGTCGAACGAGCCGTCCTGATGGGAGCCGGTGAGCCGCCGGTCGGCGCCGCGGGCGCCGGTCACGCGCAGCAGCCCCTCGATCCCGAGGAACGCTGCCCCCGCCCCGGCGGCCAGGGCACCCGCCCGCAGCAGGTTCCGACGCGAGAGGTCGGTCGTTCGCGGGCGCGTCGGACG
>DASZOO010000079.1:0-4643 GCA_035550775.1 Actinomycetota bacterium
CCTGCGTGATCGCCTGTCTCGAGGTCCGCTCGCTCATGCCCATCAGCACGACGCCGTTGCCCACCGGCATGATGTCGCCGCCCTCGAACGTCGCCATGCCCCAGTCCCGCTCGGGGTCGCCCCACCAGACCGTCGAGCCGAGGAAGTCGGGGTGAAACTCGTAGATCGCCTTCATCAACAGCGTCTCGTCGTGCCGCGCCGGCCAGAACAGTGGGTTCAACGTCACCCCCCCGTAGAGCCAGCAGGTCGTGTCACGCGTGTACAACGTGTTGGGCAGCGGCGGCATGAGATACTCGCGCACGCCCGTGGACTCACGAGCCAGGGCCACGTAGCCCGACCGGAAATCCTCGGGGAGATCCGAGGTTGCCAGCCCCCCGATGAGGTACTCCGTGAGCGCGCGTGGCTCGAGCGACTCGAGGTAGGCACGCGTGCCGTCGATCAGTCCCACACCGACCTCGTTGGGCACGATCTTGCGGTCGAGCAACCACGTCTTCGCCTCGGCGATCGCCATCGTCTCGGCCAGCAGATCGTGGAGCTCGACCACGTCGACCCCGCGCGTTCGCAGCTTGTTCACGAAGTCGGCATGGTCTCGCTGAGCGTTCTCCACCCACATCACGTCGTCGAACAACAGGTCGCCCGCGTTCGTCGGCGTGAGCCGCCGGTGGGCGAGGCCCGGAGAGCAGACGAGCACCTTGCGGAGCCTGCCCACTTCCGAATGCACCCCGTAGGTCGAGCTGGCGGTGTTCCGATCCGTCATCGCTTGAATCCTCCCTCGGCTGGACTCGGTCTCGCGGATCCGTCAGATCGAGATGGCCCCGGCGGCGAGCGCCACCACCCCCGCGACCGCGCCGACCACCGACACGGCGAGGATCGCGAGCTCGCCGGGCGAGAAGAGCCGGCGGCCCTGCTCGCGCCGGGCCATCACGAACAGGACGGATGCGGGCGCGTAGATGATGAACGACACGAGGATGAACCTCGGCCCCGCTGCGAACAGCAGGAACGCCGTGTACCCGGTCGCCAGCACCCCCACCACGAGCTCGCGACTCCGCCCCTGCGGTCGTTCCGCGTACGTCTCGCGGGTCACCACGAGCTTGAGCGCATATGCGGCCGCCAGCAGGAACGGGATCAGCGTCAGCGCGCTCGTCAGGTCGAGGGCGAAATTGAACGCGTCCTCGGAGGCCAGGGTCACGGCCAGCATGATCTGGACCAGGATCGTGGTCATCAGAAGGGCGGCCGTCGGCACGTCGGCGGAGCTGACTCGTGCGAGGAAGCGAGGCATGTCGTCGTCTTTGGCCGCCACGAACAACACCTCCGCCGCCATCAGGGTCCACGCCAGGTAGGCACCCAGGACCGACACGATGAGCCCGATGCTGACGAAGACCTTCCCCCACTGTCCGACGGCGGCTTCCAGCACGCCGGCCATCGACGGCTGCCGCAACTCGGCGATCTCCTGATAGGGGAGGATGCCGTACGACACGATCGTCACCGAGGCGAAGACCGCGAAGACGCTCAGGAATCCGAGCACGGTCGCGCGGCCGACGTCCTCACGGCGCTTCGCGTGCCGGGAGTACACGCTCGCTCCCTCGACGCCGAGGAAGACGAACACCGTGACCAGCATCGTGCCCTTGACCTGCTCGAAGAGCGATCCGTAGTCGCCGCCTGCGACGTTGTCCGCGAACACCTGGGTATCGAGGGCGAAGAGCGCGAGCAGCACGAAGACGAGGATCGGGAGGACCTTGGCGATCGTGACGATGCGGTTGATGATCGCTGCCTCCTTCACCCCTCGACGGACGAGGAGGTAGAACACCCACACGCCGACCGTGGAGAGCGCGATCGCCAGCAGGGTGTCACCGTCTCCGAGGCCGGGCGCGATGGTCCCGATCGTCGACATGATCAGCACCCAATAGGTCACGTTGCCGACGCAGGCGCTCGCCCAGTAGCCGAACGCGGAGAAGAAGCCGAGGTACTCGCCGAAGCCGGCCTTCGCGTAGGCGTAGACGCCGGCATCGAGGTCCGGTTTCCGTACGGCGAGCGTCTGGAACACGAAGGCGAGCATCAGCATGCCGGTGCCGGCGATGACCCATGCGATCAGTGCCCCGGTCACCCCGGTCTCCTGCGCGAAGCGTCGCGGCAACGAGAAGACGCCGGCACCGACCATCGATCCGACGACCATCGTCGCCATCGTCAGCAACGTGAGCTTCTGCGCGCCCGTCGTGCCGGGGCCGGTCTCGGTCGTGGCCATCAGCCCTCCCTCTCGGGCACTCCGGCGGGGGCAACCCTCTCGACCCGGAAGCCGCTGATCCCGTATGCGACGCTGAGCAGCGGGCTCGCGATGTTGAAGACCGCGTATGGAAGGTACAGCAGCGTCGAGACGCCGAGCACGGCGCCCATGAAGGCCCCGCACGAGTTCCACGGGACCAGCGGCGACGTCACGGTGCCGCTGTCGGCCGCGAGCCGCGACAGGTTGGTCGGGGCGAGCCCTCGCCTCGCGAACTCCACGCGGAAGACCTTCGAGGGCAGCACGAGCGCGATGTACTGGTCCCCGGCGACGACGTTGAGCCCGAACGCGCACGCGAACACGGTCACGAAGAGTCGCCCGGTGCTCTTCGCGGCGGCGATCAGGGGATCGATCAAGCGCGCGATCAACCCGAACGCTTCGAGCAGGGCGCCGAAGGTCACCGCCCCGATGATCAGCCACAGCGTGAGCAGCATGCTGTCCATGCCGCCGCGCGAGAGCAACCGGTCGATCTCGCCGATACCGGAGTCGATCGAGAACCCGTTGGCCATGGCGAGCCAGACGCCTTTGATCGACTCGATCACCGGCCCGGCGCTCCCGGCGACGAAGCCCGACATGACCTGCGGTTGCAGGAACGCGCCCAGCACGCCGGCGAAGAGTGCAGCGAACGTCAGGGCGAGCGACGCAGGCACCTTCCGGATCGACAGGTAGGCCAGCAGCACGAGGGGCAGCAGATTCACGGGCGTGATGCGGTAGATGTCCCCGATCGAGGCGAGTTCGGTCGTGGTCGAGACCGTGTCCTCGACCTCGGGCCGGCCCACCAGCCCCAGGACCGAGAAGACGAGCAGGGCGAGGACGAACGCGGGCACGGATGTCCACGCCTGCCGCTTGATGTGCTCGTGCACGTCGACGCCGACCATCTGTGCGGCGAGGACGGTCGTTTCGGACAACGGCGAGAGCTTGTCCCCGAGGTACGCCCCGGAGATCACGGCTCCCGCGGTGATCGAGGTCGAGACCCCGAGCATCGTCGCGACCCCGACGAGGCCGACGCCGATCGTCCCGGCGGTCGTCCACGAACTGCCGATGCTCATCGCGATCACGCCGCAGATCAGCGCGGTCGCCGCGTAGTACCAATCGGCCGAGAGGATCTGGATGCCGTAGTACACGAGCGTCGGGATGGTGCCGGACAGATTCCAGACGCCGATCAATGCCCCCACGGCGAGCAGGATGAACATCGCGCTCGTGATCGACGACAACGCACCCTGGCCTGCGGCCTGGACCTCCTCCCACGTGTGGCCGTTCTTGAGAGCGATGAGCGCAGCGACCGCGGCGCACATCACCAACGCGACCTGGATCGGCCCGTCGAGCGCATCGAGGTCGAACAGCGCCAACGACGCGGCGATGAGTCCCGCCAGCGCGACCAGGGGGATCAGCGCGTCGAGCAGTGAGGGGTCGCGTATGTGCTGTGGGCTCTCGGTGGACATCGAACCCCTTCGGCTCCCGTCTCTCGCGCGTCGGCCACGAAGTGTCCCGCCGATCCTCGGGGGCCTGACCGGCGGTCGCGTGCGTCCGAAGCACGGAACGATAGTCTCTCCGCGGCATCGAGCATCGCGTTCCACACCCCGAGGAGGTCGACCCGATGAGCGTGCCCACCGCGTTCTTCCCGCGCCAGGAGGCGCTGAACACGAAGATGGCCTGGGGCGAGTGGTCGGGGTACTACTCGGTGCCCGTCTACGCGGACTTCCACGACATCGAGTACAGCGCGATCCGGGAGGCGGCCGCGGTGATCGACGTGAGCCCGCTCTACAAGTACGAGGTCTCGGGGCCCGACGCGCGGCGCCTGCTCGACCGGGTGATGACCCGCGACATGACGAAACTCCGCGTCGACCGCGTCTTCTACTCCCCCTGGTGCGACGAGGAAGGGAAGGTCCTCGACGACGGCACGATCGCCCGCCTCGACGACACCACCTACCGCATCACCGCCGCCGACCCCAGCTACCGCTGGTTCGTGCTGAACGCGACCGGCCTCGACGTCGAGATCGACGACATCAGCGACCGGACCGCCGCGCTCGCCCTGCAGGGGCGGCTGAGCCGCGAGGTGCTGCAGGACGCGACCCGACAGGACTGGACCGACCTCACGTACTTCGGTCGCCGCGCTGCCGAGATCGGAGGCGTCGCGGTCGACGTCACTCGCACCGGTTACACGGGCGACCGGGGCTACGAGCTGTGGATGGCCGCCGACGAGGCCCTGCCGGTCTGGGACGAACTGTTCGAGGCCGGCGAGCGATACGGCATCTTCCCGGTCGGCATCAACGCGATGGACGTCGCCCGCGTGGAGGCCGGGCTCATCCTGATCGAGGCCGAGTACACGAGCGCGCGGCACGCCGTGGCTCCCGAGCAGCAGTAC
>DASZOO010000080.1:0-2261 GCA_035550775.1 Actinomycetota bacterium
ATCGAGGATCTCGGCGGCCCGCTCGAGGGTCGCCAGATCGCCGGCGTCGAGCCGCGCCAGACGCCTCGCGAGGAACCGATCGCTGCGACGGCGCACGGTGCGCATCAGGGAGCGACCCGCCGGCGTGAGCTGCACCCACGCTACCCGCCGATCGAGCGGATCGGGCGTGCGCTCGATCAGGCCCTCCTCGAGGAGGCTCGCCAGGATCCGGGTCACGGTCGGCTTGCGCACCTGCTCGTGGGTGGCCAGGTCGCCGGCCGTGATCGGGCCGTGCCGGTCGATCGTGGAGAGCGCGGCCAGCAGGGTCGGCGAGATGCCCGACTGGCTCTCACGGCGCAGCGTGCGCGAGGCGCGGAAGACCGACAATCGCAGGTGGGAGGCGAGCCCTGCGAGGTCGGTGTCGGGGGGAGCGGACGGCATGCGACCACGATAGTTCACGTTGCTAACTAATGTCACATCCCGGGATCGGCCGTCCCGACATCGCTAGGCTCCGGGCGTGCCGCGCGACTGGAACGCTGCAGCCTACGACCGCCTGCCGATCCCCATGACGCGGTGGGGTGAGCGCGTGCTCGCATGGCTCGACCTGCGCGGTGACGAGCGGGTGCTCGACGCCGGATGTGGGACGGGACGGATCACCGAACGGCTGCGAGACCGGCTCCCCCGTGGGGAGGTCGTCGCCCTGGACGGTTCCCCCTCGATGATCGCCCGAGCACGAGCGCGGCTCGGCGACGATCGGGTCGACTACGTCGTCGCCGACCTCGCGTCCCCGCTGCCCATCGAGCGGCCGGTCGACGCCGTGCTGTCGACCGCCACGTTCCACTGGGTGCTCGACCACGAGGCGCTGTTCCGGAACCTCGCCGCGGTGATGGAGCCCGGCGCGCACCTGGCGGCCCAATGCGGCGGCGAGGGCAACATCGCCTCGATCGAGGCCGCCTTGCGAGCGATGGGCGAGGACTTCGCCGGTCGCAAGTACTACGCAGGGCCCGAGGAGACGCGCGTCCGCCTCGAAGCAGCCGGGTTCACCGACGTCCAGACGTGGCTCCACGAGGAACGGACGCCCGTTCCGGCTTCTGAGCTCGAGGACTACCTCGAGGCGATCTGCCTCGGCGACCACGTCGAGGACATGGGCGACCGGGAGCGGGGGCGCTTCGTGCACGCGGTCGCCACTCGCCTCGCCGAGCCGGTCATCGACTACGTGCGGCTCAACATCCGGGCTCGCCGGTCGTCCTCACCCAACCGGTGATCGGTCCTCAGATGAACAGCGAGACCGCCGCGGTCCGCATCTCCGCGATGGCCGTGGCCGCACCGATGGGTTCCTCGAGGCCCTCGAGCAGGTCCTCGGGCTTCAGGCCGAGCAGATCCATCGTCATCTGACACGGGATCAGGCGGACGCCGAGGTCCTGGGCGGTCCGGATCAGCTCCTCGGGCTTGGCCACCTGATGGTCGTCGGCCAGCCTCTTGAACATCGTGGGGCCGGCGCCCGCGAAGTGGTAGCGCGAGAGCTTGGCCTTCTGCGCCGAGCCGGGATTCATCGCGCTCATCATCTTCTGCATCCAGTTGTCGCCCGTGATCCGCACATCGGGTTTCACGATCGCGAACAGACCCCAGAACGTGAAGAACACGCTCGACTCCATGCCGCTGGCCGCAGCGGTCGTGGCCAGGATCGTGGTCGGCCAGATCCGGTCGAGGTCACCCCCCCACGCGATGATGGTGAGCTTGTTCGTCTTCTTCACGGCGCCGGCCGACGACGCTTCCAGGGCTTCGATGCGGGCCAGCAGCTCCGCGTAGGTCGGCTCGGTCGAGGTCCCGAGGCTCTCCTCCGTCGTGGCCATGGCCGATCAGACCTTCCTCACGAGGAAGCGGAACTCCCCCTCGGCCTGGGTCGCCTCGACCAGCTCGTTGCCGCTGATCTCCGCCCAGCTGGGCACGTCGGATCTGGAGCCCGGGTCGGTGGCCAACAGCTCGAGCAGGTCGCCGCGTTCCGCGTCCTTCAGCGCCTGCGCGAGCGAGACGAGCGGGCCGGGGCACGACTGGCCCCTGGCGTCGACGGTCACGGTGGCGGTTGGAGCGATATCGGCAGCGGTCGTAGACACGGTGCACCTCCGGTGCGAGTGGTGGGACGAGGGAGAGAAGGGCTGGAGCGCGTGCGGCGTTGAAGCGGTCCCTGGTCAGCAGGGACAGCAGATGCGATCGGGGATCATGGCCCCCACGATGCCGGCTTCGCGCGTGCAGATCATTTGCAGGTGCAACAGCCTAGCCCA
>DASZOO010000081.1:0-7706 GCA_035550775.1 Actinomycetota bacterium
GCCGGACCTTCGAGAAGACCCGCTCCCCTTCGTGGAACAGGCGGATACGCCAGTCGGCGCGGGGCTCGTTCGTCACCAGCTTGAGGGCGATCGTGATCTCCGTGCCGCGCTTCGTCGCCACCAGCTCGCACCGATAGCTGAATCCGCGCTCGCCGGCCGATGCAGGGCCCGAGGGCAGGACAGACACCAAGAGGGCCAGGATCACGGCCGCTCGTGCCGGGGCTGCGGATCCTCCCTCCCGCCGAGGAGTCCTCATGCGTCCACCGCGGCGTAGACGCGCTCGCCCTCCACGAAGGTCTGCTCGACCGTGGCCTCGGCGATCTCGTCCACCGGGTGCGCGAACAGATCCCGGTCGAGCACGGCGAGGTCGGCGAGCTTGCCCACTTCGATCGAGCCGGTGTCGCGGTCGAGATGGTTCACGTAGGCCGATCCCATCGTGAACGCCGACAACGCCGTGGCGAGATCGATCCGTTCGTCGGGCAGGAAGACGTCGCGACGGTCCACCCGATGCGGATACCCCCCAGGCATCGAGCGGTTCACCGCGACGTGGATCTCCTCGAGCGGATCGGGGCTCGACACGCTCCAATCGCTGCCCATCGCCAACGTGGCCCCCGATCGAACGAGGCTCGCGAACGGGTACTGCCAGCGCCACCGAGGCTCGCCGAGGAAGGGGATCGTGAGGTCGTCCATCTGCGATTCGTGAGCGGCCCAGAGCGGCTGCGCGTTCGCGACCGCGTTCAGCGTGCGGAAGCGTGGGACGTCGTCGGGATGCACGACCTGGATGTGCGCGAGGTGGTGCCGGTTGTCGGCCGGGCCGTTCGCGATCAATGCGGCCTCGATGGCGTCGAGCGCTTCCCGGACCGCCCGCTCGGCGAGCGCGTGATAGTGCACCTGGAACCCCAGCCGGTCGAGCTCGGTCACGTAGCCCTTCAGGGCCCCGGGGTCGACGAAGGAGATGCCCCGGTTGTCCGTCGGTCGTCCATGCGCGTCGAGGTAGGGATCGAGCACCGCGGCCGTGAAGTTCTCGCAGACGCCGTCCTGCATGATCTTGACGCTGGTCGCCGCGAAGCGCCCGACGCGGCCGCGCTCGCGGCGTTCCACGAGCTCCGCGATCTGCTCCTCACCCCGGTGCCGGTCCCACCACAGCGCACCGACCACGCGAGCGGTGAGCTTCCCTCGTGCCGCGGCGTCGACGTAGGCGGCGTAGTTGGCTTCGGACCCCGTCTCGTCGACGATCGCGTCCTGCCATGCGGTGATGCCGAGGGAATGCAGGTACTCCTGACCCTTCCTCAGCGCCGCCACCATCTCCTCCGAGGTCGGGGCGGGAGCGAGCCGGCCCACCAGGTCGGCGGCTCCCTCGTGCAGGGTGCCCGACGGGGCTCCGTCGGCCGACCGCTCGATGCGCCCGTCCGGCGGATCCGGCGTCGCGGCGGTGACACCGGCGACCTCCAAGGCGCGGGAGTTCACCCACACGCCGTGACCGTCGCGGTTGGGCAGGAAGACGCACCGGTCGGGCACGATCGCGTCGAGGAGATCCTTGGTGGGCGTGCCGCCCGGGAAGGCGTCCATCGCCCATCCACCGCCCAGGATCCACTCGCGTTCAGGATGCTCGTCGGCGTAGGCCTTGATGGCCAGCAGGTAGTCCTCCTGGTTGGTGAGGTCGTGCAACGTGCATCGCAGCAGGTCGAGCCCGCCGTAGACCGGATGCACGTGCGCATCTTGGAAGCCGGGAACGAGCATCCTGCCGGCGAGGTCGACCACCTCGGTCCCCGATCCGATGAGATCTCCGACCTCGTCGTCGGTCCCTACGCCGACGATGCTCCCCCGGCGGACCGCCACGGCGCGAGCCCACGACCGCGCAGCGTCGACGGTGTAGACGGCGCCGTTGACGAACGCGAGGTCGGCGTCCCCACTCCCCATCGACATCGGTCACGCTCCCGTGCTCGGTCGGCCACGCGGAGGATAGCCGCCCGCAGGAGCCGGGACCACGCATGACGCTCACGCGAGGGAGACGAGATCGAGGAGCTCGTCGTCCCAGAACCCCACCGCGGCCTCGGGCATCGTGAGGACCCGCTCCGGGGCGAGCGCGGCCACGAACTCCGGGTCGTGGCTGACGATGATCATGGCGCCGGGCCACCCTTGCAGGGCCTGCGCGATCGCGGTCCGCGACGGCGGATCGAGGTTGTTGGTGGGCTCGTCGAGCAGGAGCAGATTCTTGCGGCCCGCCACGAGCTGGGCCAGGGCGAGCTTGGTCTTCTCCCCACCGGACAGCGTGTGCGCGTTCTGGAACGCGATCGCCCCCGTGAGCCCGAACATGCCGAGCAGCGACCGCAACTGCTGGTCGTCGGCCGACGAGGCCGCCCGCATGTGCGAGAGCACGTCGACCCCGTCGGTGATGCCCTCGTGCTCCTGAGCGTAGTAGCCGACCTCGACGCCGTGTCCCCATCGGAACGTGCCCGCATCCGCCCCGGTCTGCCCGGTGAGGATGCGCAGCAGGCTGGTCTTGCCGGCTCCGTTCAGCCCCATCACCAGCAGGCGCTCCCCGCGCCCGACGTCGAACGAAACGTCGTGGAACACGTGGGTCGAGCCGTAGGACTTCTCGAGCCCGTCGACGGTGAGCACGGTCCGGCCGCAGTGCGGGGGTGGAGGGAACCGGAAACGCACGGTCCGCTCGTGGGCAGGAGCGTCCACGCGAGCGGCCTCGAGCTTCGCGCGGCGGGTGTCCATCGACTTGGCGGTCCGGGCCCGCCGCTGCGTCTGGCCCCGCATCGAGTCCGCGAGCGTCCGCAACCGCCGGATCTCCCGATCCTGCCGTTCGGCGAGCGCCGAGAGCCGCTCCTCGTCTCGAACCCGAGCCTCGCGGTACCGGGAGTAGCTTCCTCGGTATTCGACCACGCCGTCCCGGTCGAGGTGCAGGATCCGGGTGATCGATGCGTCGAGGAGCTGGAGGTCGTGGCTGACCACCATGAGCGCCCCGTCGTAGGCGGCGAGGAACTTCATCAGCCACCCCTTGGCGTCGGCATCGAGGTGGTTCGTCGGCTCGTCGAGCAGGAGCAGGTCCGAGCCCCCGAACAGGATGCGCGTCAGCTCGAGGCGGCGGCGCTCACCGCCCGAGAGCGCGGCGACGGGCAGCAGCAAGCGATCCTGCGGCAGGCCGAGGCCGACGGCGATCGACCGGATCTCCGATTCCGCCCGGTACCCGCCGGCCGCACGGTACTCGTCCTCGAGCCTGGTGAAACGCGCTACGTGACGCTCCGTCGGCTGCTCCTCGAGCGCGATGCGGGCCTTCTCGACGCGCGATGCGAGCTCGACCAGGTCGCGGGCCTCGAGCACGGAGGCGAGCGCGGGCATCTCGTCGCCCGCGCGGTGCTGGCGTGGGTCCTGGCGCAGGTACCCGAGCGCCCCGCGGCGCACGATCTCCCCGGCGGTCGCGGGCAGTTCACCCGCCAGCACGCGCAGCATGCTGGTCTTGCCCGCCCCGTTGCGACCGACCACGCCCATCTTGTCGCCCGAGCGCAGGGTGAACGAGAGATCGCTGACGACGGAGCGGCCACCCGCTTCCACCTCGAGGTCACGGACCTCGAGCGGGATCATGCGGACGCCTCGCGTGTCGAGGTGAACGCTGGGCGATGGACGGTTCGAGACGGAAGCTGCATCTGCGGTGACTCCTCGGTGCCGGGCCGGAGGTGGGCACGACGACAGGGCGCCGATCTCGGCGCCCTGTCGACGAGAGAGTCCCGCTATTCCATGCGACGACTATAGCGGAGGTCGCTGCGCGACCACCGCATCGTCCGGATCGATCAGACTTCGGCCTTCTGCTTGAACACGACGATCTGTCTGGTCGCCGCCTTGTTGGTGCCGACCAACACGACCGTAAACGCATGACCGGCTTCGGTGTCCGTCACGAGCCTCGGTCCGGCCACCGCGTCGGTGGAGCCGGTCTTGGCCGCCCAGAGCGAGTACACGCCGCCGGCCCCCATCGTGTTGGTTGCGACGCTCCCCGCCGCCAAGCCCGAGATCAGGACCTGCTCGTCATCGAGGACGTCCAGGGTCCCGGCCGACATCTTGTGGGCGGCCGTGATCCGGTTCTGGCCACCGGTCGGCGACACGTCGTTGGCGAACGAGGTGAACTTCGGCTTGCCGGCGACCAGGCTGGCCACGACGGTCCTGTTGGCGCCGTCGAGGGTGTTGAGCCCGCCGCTGGCGACGACGACCCCCTTGCACTGACCCTTGGAGGCCTTGCGGAACTTGATCGTGCGCTTGCCTGCCGCCACCACCTCACGAACACGCGTCGCGTAGGACACGCCCCCCGCGACCTCGCCCTCACCGCCGATGCAGATGTCGACCTTGCCCGCGCCCGGGAGGCCGTGGACGATGAACAGCTCGGCGGAGCCGGCTCCACCGGCCGACGCAGAGGTGGCACCTGAGACGAACACAGAGCCGGCGACCATGGCGAGCATCGCCACCTGGGCCAGCATCTTCCGAACGGTCATGCGGAGGGGTCCTCCTTCTTGCTCGACGTGCGACGACGGGCGAACGGACCACGCTGCCGGCGCCGGATGTCCTCGCCCTTCGACCTCCGGCTCCGCTCGCGATGGTCCCCCCGTCACCGCGGCGCCCAATGGTACGTGCGGTGCGCAACGGCGGACAACGGCCATTCGACCGAGACCGACCGGCACCTGCCGCACCCGGAGTTAGGGTGCCCGCGATGACATCGGCCGAGATCGTGCTGGGGCTCGTGATGCTCGTGGGGCTCGTGGGCGTGGTCGTCCCGGTGTTCCCGGGGCTGGTTCTCGTGATGGGCGCGGGCGTGCTGTGGGCGGTCGACCGAGGCGGGACCGCGGCGTGGGCCGTCGCCGCGATCATGGCCGTGATCGGTGTGGGAGGCATCGTGGCGTCGACCGTGTGGCCGGCACGGCGCGCGTCGGCGGCAGGCGCCCCGGCATGGGTGATCGCCGCCGGCATCGCCGGGCTCGTGATCGGGTTCTTCGCCGTGCCGGTCGTCGGAGCCCTGCTCGGGTTCCCCGCCGGGATCTTCGTGGCGGAGCTGCTCCGTCACCGCCACCCGGGTCCAGCGTGGGCAGCGACCTGGAACGCCTTGAGGGGCGTCGGACTGGGCATCGCCATCCAGCTCGTCGCGGGCGTGGCGATGATCGCGACCTGGGCCGCCGCCGTGGTCACGGGCTGACCGGGACATGCCGCTCCCCCGATCGATCGCCCGGTTCAACCGCCTGATCACGAATCGGGTCTCGAGCCGGGTCGCGGGTCGCGTGCCGGGCTTCGGGATCGTGATCCACCGAGGTCGGCGATCCGGCCGGATGTACCGAACGCCGGTGAACGTGTTCCGCCGAAGCGGTGGGTTCCAGCTCGCCCTGACCTACGGGCGCGGGGACTGGGTTCGGAACGTGCTGCGGGCCGGGGAGGCGGAGCTGTTCACGCGCGGGCGACTCCACCGCATCGGACGTCCGGTGATCGTGCACGATCCGCAACACACCGGCTTCCCCTTGCCGGTTCGTCTCGCCCTCCGCGCGATCCATGCCGACGAGGTGTTCCGAGCCGACGACCTGGGCTAGCGCCGGCGTCGGGCGGCTGAGCCACGACGATCTCCAACTCTCACGTGCTCGTCGCGGCCTCGACCGACATGGCACTTGTCGTGATGCCAAAGTAGTGCCATCATGGCTCACATGAACCTCACGATGTACGTGGAAGCGCTCCGCGAACGACTGGTCGCCGCTGCCGAACCGGGTGGACCCGAGGCTCGGGCCGCCGTCGAGAGCGTCGCGCCCGCGCTCGATGCGGCCGTGCACCTCGTGCTGCTCGAGGTCCTCTCCGCGGCGGCAGACGAGATCACGAGTGAGCTGGCGCCGGGGGCGGTGGACGTCCGCCTGCGCGGCAGCGACCCCGAGTTCGTCGTGACCCCGCCGGCCGACGAGGCCGACGATGCTCCGTCCGGGAGCACCGGCTCCCCCGCCGTCCTGCCCGCCGGCGACGACGACGGGGCCACGTCTCGGTTCAACCTCCGGCTCCCGGAAGGGCTGAAGACACGGATCGAGGAGGCGGCGCGGCGCGAGGGTCTGTCGTTGAACGCGTGGCTGGTTCGCGCCGCGGCCGGCGCCGCCGAGGACACCCGGACACAGATGCCACGGCGCAGCCCCTCAGGCAGCCAGAGGTACACAGGATGGGTTCGTTGACCACCACAGCTCCTTCAGCGAAAGGGATCAGAGCGCACATGCCGACCTTCGACACCAACCAGCCCATCGTCGCGTCGATCGAGATGAGCCAGGGCGCGGTGCACGTCATCGCCGCTCACCGCACCGACGCCGTGGTCGCGGTGAACCCGAGCGATCGGGACCGGCCGGAGGACGTGGACGCCGCGGGGAGGACCGTCGTCGATCTGGCCAACGGAACCCTCTCCATCAGGGCGCCGAGACCACGCGGCATCGCGGAACATCTCGGCCGGAAACCCATCGGCTCCATCGAGGTGACCGTGGAGCTCCCGGAGGGTTCCTCGTTGCGGGCCGACGCGGGCTTCGCCGACGTCCGATGCGATGGCCGTCTCGATGATGTCGACGTGAAGACGGGCGCCGGCGACGTCCGACTCGACCAGACCGGGGCGGTCCGGGTGCACAGCGGCGCCGGGCGCGTCTCGGTCGAGGAGGCATCCGGCAGGGCCGAGATCGTGACCGCCGGCGACATGTCCGTCGGCGTCGTGGGCGGCGACGCCGATCTGAAGAACCTCAACGGGACGACGTGGATCGGCCGGGTCCGAGGCGACGCGAGGGTCAGGTCGGCCAACGGCGACGTCACGATCGACGATGCCGGCGGGGACGTCACGGTGAGGACCGCCAATGGGAACGTCCGGCTCGGCCGGGTGGCCCGTGGCTCGGTGACCATCGCGACCGGGTCCGGCGGACTGGAGCTCGGGGTCGCGGAGGGCACGGCGGCGTGGATCGACGCCGCCACCAAGTTCGGACGGGTCCACAACGACCTCACGTCCGCCGACGACCCCGAACGGTCGGACGAAACGGTGCAGGTCCGTGCCCGCACCGGGTTCGGCGACGTCCTGATCGCACGCTCGTGGGTTCCGGACCGGCGAGGAGAGGCCTGAGCACCATGGACGACAGCACCCACGCCATCGAGGTGAGGAACCTCGTGAAGGGCTACGAGGGAGTGCCCGTGCTCCGCGACGTGACGTTCACCATCTCGCGGGGAACGGTCTTCGCCCTGCTCGGGGCCAACGGTTCGGGCAAGACGACCACGATCAACATCCTGACGACGTTGATCGGCGCCGACGGGGGCTCGGCGGCGGTCGCCGGGTTCGACGTGGCGGAGCAACCCGCCGAGGTTCGCGAGCAGATCAGCCTGACCGGACAGTTCGCCGCGGTGGATCACCTGCTCACCGCCCGGGAGAACCTCGTGCTGATGGGCGAGTTGCGCCACGTCGCCGATGCCCGGCAGACCGCGGCGGACCTGCTCGACAGGTTCGATCTCAACGAGGCTGCCGACCGGCGCCTGCTGACCTTCTCCGGCGGGATGCGACGCCGGCTCGACATCGCCATGAGCCTGGTGGGCGACTCACCCATCGTCTTCTTCGACGAGCCGACCACCGGGCTCGACCCCAAGAGCCGGACCGACATGTGGCGGACCATCCGGCGACTGGCCGACGACGGCACCACCATCTTCCTGACCACGCAGTACCTGGAGGA
>DASZOO010000082.1:0-10630 GCA_035550775.1 Actinomycetota bacterium
CGTCGGGTGGCTGTTCGTCGCCGGCGAGCCACACCGTCTCCCGGAGCGAGCCGGCCGAGCCGTCGGACGATCGGACCAGACGGACGTCGGCGAGCGCATGCCAGCCGAGCGCCCCGGGGCGTGGATCCTCGCGCAGCGTGAGCTCGGCCTCGACGCGGTCGGGCGTCGATGCCGCGAGCGCCGACGATCGCACACGTTGCGCGTCGACGAGCGCCCAGCAGACGCCGGTCGCCGCGACCCCGCCGAGCATCAGGGCGGTCACGGCGACGATCGGCCCACCGGAGGACCGGCGCGGTGGCGACACCCGGTCGATCACGTGAGCGGGTCGGCGATCGACGGGGACGAGGCCGGCCTCCCTCACCGGGTCCCACCGGCGGATCGCGGGCGCCGCGACCACGGCCGAGACGAGGGCCGCGACGCCCAGGAGGGCGGGGGCCCACGGCACCCACGTCCGGGCCGGCCCGAAGCCGACGAGCAGCCCGGCCCACCAGGCGGCCGTCGCCGCCGGCAACAGCCACGCGCTCATACCGTGACCTGGTCGCGGATCTCCTCCAGGGTCGCCGGTCCGATACCGCTCACGCTCTCGAGGTCGTCGACGGAGGCGAACGGCCCGTTGTCGGTGCGGTAGTCGACGATCGCGGCCGCGAGCACCTCGCCGATGCCCGAGAGCGCCTCGAGGTCGGTCTCGCTGGCGGTGTTGATGTTGATCAAACCGCCTGAGGATCCGGAACCCTCGGCGGCGGGCGCCGCCGCCGCGGGGCCGCCGGCACCCTGCTTCGGGACGACGACCTGGGTGCCGTCGGTGAGCGGCGCCGCGAGGTTCAGCACGCTGAGGTCGGCACCGTTGCGCGCGCCTCCGGCGCGCTCCACGGCGTCGATCACCCGGTCGCCCTGGGCGAACTCGTAGACGCCCGGCTGGTGCACCCACCCGGTCACGTCGACGATGACGGGCGGCGCCTCGGGAGAGGCCTGCACGGACGCGGCCGCCGATGCCGGGGCACCCTCGAGGCCCTGCCCGGCCGTCGCGACCTGCACCGGCTTGGGCAGCGAACGCACGTACCACAGGCCTGCCCCAGCCATCGTGACCCCCACCACGACGACGAGTCCGATCAACTCACCGCGGGACAGGGTCTCCAGGCGTTCCCTGATGGTCATGGGGCGACGCTACGCACGGCCAGTCCGGCGTTCCGTGATGACCGTCACGCAGGAGGCCGGTCGACGGCCGGGTCGGAAACGTGCTTGCATCCGAGCATGGACCGGCGTCGCGAGGACGGCATCGGGCTCGACGAGCTGGCGCAGGCGACGAGGAACCACGGCATGCCGCTGGAGGCGCTGCGGGCCGACATCACGCCCGCCGGCATGCACTACGTGCTGATCCACTACGACGTGCCGTTCCTCGATCCCGCCTCGCACCGGCTGTCCTTCCGGGGGTTCGAGCGATCGCTCGACGTGGGCCTCGACGAGCTACGAGCGCGGCCCGGCGTGACCCTGCCCGTCACGTTCGAGTGCGCGGGCAACGGGCGCGCGCTGTTCGAGTCCAGACCCGTCTCGCAGCCGTGGTTGCTCGAGGCGGTCGGCACCGCCGCATGGACTGGCACGCCGCTGTCCGGTCTGCTCCGAGACGCCGGCGTCCCCGGCGGCACGGTCGAGATCGTGTTCACCGGATCGGACCGTGGCGTGGAGGGCGACGAGGAGCAGTGGTACGAGCGCAGCCTGCCGATCGACGAGGCGATGCGCGACGACGTGCTGCTCGTGTACGCGATGAACGGGCAGCCGCTGCCACCCCAACACGGCGGGCCGATTCGACTGCTCGTGCCGGGCTGGTACGGCATGACGAACGTCAAATGGCTCGCGCGCATCACGGCGTCACCCCGGTCCCATGACGGCTACCAGAGCGTGGTCGGATACCGTCTGCGCACCGACCCCGACGAGCCCGGTGAACCCGTCTCGCGCATGCGGGTCCGGTCGCTGATGGCGCCTCCGGGCATCCCGAGCTTCCCGGAACGCGAGCGCGTGCTCGCCGCCGCTCCGACGACCCTCGAAGGACGGGCCTGGTCCGGCACGGCGCCGATCGCGCGCGTCGAGGTCAGCGTCGACGGGTGCGCGAGCTGGGCCGAGGCGCGCCTCGAGCCCTCGCCCGCTCCCTCCGCCTGGCACCGATGGACGTTCGAGTGGACGGCGACCCCGGGCGTGCACGAGCTGGCATGCCGCGCCACGGACGCCGACGGCGCGACGCAGCCACTGGAGCCCGAGCCCAACCTCGGCGGCTACGCGAACAACGCCGTGCACCGCGTTCGGGTGACGGTGACGGGGTGAGCCGGCGGATCAGCGCTTCGTGACGATGTTCACGAGCTTGGGGATCCGCACGATCTCCTGCACGATCTCCCGTCCGTCCACCGCCGCCAACACCTTCGGGCTCGCGCGGGCGAGCTCGAGCGCGCCCGCCTCGTCGATGTCGGCGGAGACCTCTGCCTTGTCGCGCAGCTTCCCGTCGACCTGGAAGACCATCGTCACGGCCTCGTCGAGGACGAGCGCCGGGTCGTAGGCGGGCCACGACGAGCGGTGCACCGACGCCGGCTCGCCCAGGTCCACACGCCACAGCTCCTCGGCGGCGAACGGGGCGAACGGGGCAAGCATCTGGACGAGGGCTCGGGCCGCGTCGATCGCCCCGCCGCCGGCGTCGAGGGTCGCCCGTATCTCGTTCGTCAGCACCTGCAGCTTCGAGATCGCGGTGTTGAACCGGAACCGGTCGAGGTCGTCGGTGACCCCCTTGATCGTCTTGTGCGTGAGACGCACGAGCGACGAGGGCTCCGGCGCGGACGCGCCCCGCTCGGCCGCCGCGCCCGCGGCCGCGAACACCCGGCCGAGCCAGGAGTGCACGCCCGGACGGCGATCGGGGTCCTCGCCCGCGATCAGCTTCCAGTCGATGTCGTCCTCGAACGGCCCCGCGAACAACATCATCAACCGCATCGAGTCGGCGCCCCATCGCTCCACGAGCGGCATGGGCTCGACGATGTTGCCCTTCGACTTGCTCATCGACGCGCCGTCATAGATCACCTGCCCCTGGTTCATCAGTCGCGGGAACGGCTCGGTGAACCCGACCATGCCGAGGTCGTAGAGCACCTTGGTGAAGAAGCGCGTGTAGAGCAGGTGCAGGATCGCGTGCTCGACCCCGCCCGTGTACTGCCCGACGGGCATCCACCGATCCACATCCTCGCGACGGAACGGCCCGTCCTCGTAGCCGGGCGAGCAGTAGCGGAACAGGTACCAGCTCGAGTCCACGAACGTGTCCATCGTGTCGGTGTCGCGCGTGGCCTCGCCCCCGCACGCGGGGCAGTCGACATGCTTCCACGTCGGATGGCGCGCGAGCGGGGATTCCCGGTCGCCCAGCGAGAAGTCGGCGTCGTCGGGGAGCCGCACCGGCAGATGGTCGTCGGGGACAGCCACCTCGCCGCAGGACGGGCAGTGCACGATCGGGATGGGGGCGCCCCAGTACCGCTGACGGGAAAGCAGCCAGTCACGCAGGCGGAAGTTGACGGTGGCTTCGCCACGACCCTCGCGCTGCAGCCAGGCCGCCACCTTCGCGATCGAGGCGGGCGAGGGTTCCCCATCGAAGGGCCCGCTGTTGACCATCACCCCGTCGTGCGGCATCGCCGCGGTCATCGAATCGGGATCGATGGGCTCCGATCCCTCCGGCTGGATCACGACCCGCACCGGCAGGTCGTGCTGCCGTGCGAACGCGAAGTCGCGCTCGTCGTGCGCGGGCACGGCCATGATCGCTCCGGTCCCGTACTCCATCAGCACGTAGGGCGCCGCGAAGACGGGGACCTTCTCCCCGTTCACCGGATTGACCGCGTGCACCCCGAGGAACGCACCCTCCTTCGTGTCGGCTTCCTCGCGACTCGCCATCGCCGCCGCTCGGGCGCGCTGGATCATCGGCTCCACCTCGCCCCAGGTGCCACCGAGCTGCGCGAGCCGCTCGACGGCGGGGTGATCGACCGAGAAGACGAAGAACGTGACGCCCCACAGCGTGTCGGGGCGCGTGGTGAAGACCTCGATCTCCTCGCCGGTCTCTTCGATCGAGAACGTGACACGCGCGCCCTCGCTGCGGCCGATCCAGTTGCGCTGCATCGTGAGCACGCGCTCGGGCCACTGGATGAGCTGATCCTCGTCGTCCAACAGGCGCTGGGCGTAGTCCGTGATCTTGAAGAACCATTGCGTCAGGTTGCGGCGCTCGACGACTGCACCGCAGCGTTCGCACGCGCCTTGGATCACCTGCTCGTTGGCGAGCACGGTCTGGTCGTTGGGGCACCAGTTCACGGGCGCCGCCTTGCGGTAGGCGAGCCCCTTCTCGAAGAAGCGCAGGAACAGCCACTGGGTCCACCGGTAGTACTCGGGATCGCACGTGGCGAGCCGTCGAGTCCAGTCGAACGACATGCCCATGCGCCGGAACGACCGCTCCTGCTGGTCGATGTTGGCGTAGGTCCACGGGGCGGGAGCGACGCCTCGCTTGATCGCGGCGTTCTCGGCGGGCAAGCCGAACGCGTCCCACCCGATCGGGTGAAGCACGTTGTGCCCGCGCATCTTCGCGGAGCGCGCCACGACGTCACCGCCCGAGAACGCCTCGGCATGTCCCATGTGCAGATCACCCGACGGGTACGGGAACATGTCGAGCGCGTAGAACCGAGGTCGCTCGTCGGCGGGGTCCTCCGACGCCTCGTCGATGCGCTCGTCGGCCCACACCCGCTGCCATCTTGGCTCGAACTCGCTCGGCTCGTATCGCCTGCCCATGGCGACAGATGGTAACGGAGCCCCTCGGCCGGTCCCGGCGCGCCGGGGTCGGAGCAAACCTCCCCGGCCGGTCGACCGCTGTCGATACACTCGCATCCGATGCGCGCCACGGGCACTCGCGGTCTGCTCCTCGCGGTGACGGTGCTCACCGCGTGTTCCACCCTGGCGGACATCGATCCACCCGCGCCGCAGGAGACGGCGGCGCGCTCGCCGGTCACGCCCGCCGGGGAGACCGGCCCGCCGGGTATCGAGCGGCTCGATCACCTCGTCTTCATCGTGCAGGAGAACCGCTCGTTCGATCACTACTTCGGCACGTATCCGGGAGCACGGGGCATCCCCCGGCGCGGCGACGGCTCCTTCAAGGTCTGCGTGCCCGACAAGTTCCAGGGAGGCAGATGCGTGCCTCCGTACGTGAGCCGTTCGTTCGACCAGAACGGCGGGCCGCACGAGCACGACGACTCCGTGCGCGACGTGAACGGCGGCAAGATGGACGGCTTCATCAGGTCGCTCAAGCCCCGGCGAGGGTTCTGCTGGACCGAGCCGTGGCTGCCGGACTGCGACATGTTCCTCGGGCCCCAGGGCCAACCCGACGTGATGAGCACCCTCCGCCGCCGGACGATCCCGAACTACTGGCGATACGCCGACCGCTTCGTGTTGCAGGACCGCATGTTCGCGCCGGTCGATTCGTGGACCCTGCCCGCGCACCTCTTCCTGGTCTCTGCGTGGTCGGCGTACTGTCCCGACACGACCGACCCGATGAGCTGCCGCACCGATATCAACCTGTCGCACAGGTCGCGACGGTGGACCTACGGCGAGGACCCGATCTACGCCTGGACCGACGTCACGTGGCTCATGGACGAGCAGGGCGTGGAGTGGGCGTACTACGTGGGCAACGACTCGTGCTGGAAAAACCCGCCGTGCGGGCCCGTGACCCGCAAGGGCTACGAGACCACGTTCAGCCGGAATCCCCTGCCCGGATTCACGAGCTTCTGGAACGGCGAACGCGCCGACGACATCCGTGACAACGTGCTCCCCGTGAGGCGGTTCCGAAGTCAAGCCAAGGACGGCACGTTGCCCTCCGTGTCCTGGATCGCACCCACGGGCAGGGTGAGCGACCACCCGGCGGGCGAGAGCACCGTTCGCACGGCGATGGCCTACGTCACCCGGCTGATCAACACCGTCATGAAGGGGCCGGCCTGGGACTCGACCGCGATCTTCCTCGTCTGGGACGACTGGGGCGGGTTCTACGACCACGTGGAACCCCCTCGCGTCGACGACATGGGCTACGGGCTGCGCGTGCCGTCGCTGGTGATCAGCCCGTACGCGCGCCGCGGCTCCATCGACAGCCGCACCTACACGTTCGACAGCTACCTCAAGCTGATCGAGGACCGGTTCCTTGGAAGCGAGCGGCTCGATCCCGCCACCCTCAGCAGGCCGGACGGCCGCGAGCATGTCCGGGAGTCGATCGCCAAGAGCATGACGGCGTCGTTCGACTTCTCGCAGGAACCGCTCCCGCCGCTGATCCTCGACCCCTGGCCGTGGAAGGACCGCGAACCTTACCCATCGTTCTGAGTGACCGACCGCGCCCGGTCCTCAGGGCTCCCAGTCACCCATCGTCAGGACCTGGTCCGGCCCGTCGAGGTCGAGCGGCTGCTCCCTCCCGCCGCCGTTCAACACGACGAACTCGTCCTTGCCGTCGCGGTCGAAGTCGCCCGCCGCGGCCGTGTCTCCGCAGCCCGTGGCCACCGGGCGGACGCGACGACGCGCGAATCGCTCGCCGGTGCCGTCGTTGAGCAGGAGCCAGTCGTCCTGGTTCTCTCGTCCGACGCACCCTTCCACGACGTAGAGGTCGGTGTCGCCGTCGCCGTCCGGGTCACCCACCGCCACGCCGTGACCGTGCAGCAACCCGTGGCGGGCCACCACGCGTCCGAACGTGTGATCCCACCGCTGCAGGCGCACCTCGAGCATCTCCCTGGTCGCGATCACGAGATCCAGCCTTCGGTCGTCGTCGAGGTCGGCGAACCGCGCTGCGGTCGCCCGCATGGGCGGCAGGTTCACCCGTTCCCGCACGTCCACGAACCTCGCCGGGCGACGGCGGAACAGGAAGAGCCGGTGCCGCCCGCACAGCAGCAGGTCCTGCCGGCCGTCTCGGTCGTAGTCGGCGACGTCGGTGCACGTGTCCCCGAGCTCTCGGGTCACCCCCAGCTTGACCGCCTCGAAGCGCTCGCCGCCGACGCTCACGAACGTCCGGTTGGGGGATCGTCGATCGTCCTTGCGCGGGATGTCGTTGCCCACGAACAGATCGGGGTACCGATCGCGATCCAGGTCCATGAACACGGGGAATCGCCCCCGCCCCCAATGATCCTCGACCCCATAGTGATGCGCGCGATCGCTCCACGTGTTCGACGCGCCCTGCATCCACAGTTCGTTCCACTTCTTCGCGGTGCCCGACCGCGCGCCCTTGGCGCAGAAGATGTCGTCGAGACCGTCGAGATCCACGTCCTCGATCGTGCAGCCGTGACGGTCACGGCGTTCGTGGATCGTGTCGTGGAAGCGCATCCTGTTCTCGAAGCCGTGCCACGCCCCCCCGTCGTACCTGCTGACGTACAGCTCGGCGCCATGCCCGTGGTGACCGATGAACAGATCCACCCACCCGTCGTCGTCGACGTCTCGCACCACCACCGTGTAGCTCGATGCTGATCGCGATAACCCGAGCGAGGGCCCGAGGTCGCGCAGACCGGCCGGTGCCGCCCGCTGCATGGCCGGGGTGGGTCGCGCCCGACCGCCGATCGAGACGGGGGCGATCCGATGGCCGTCGTCCGAGCGGGCCGCGCCGCCCCCGATCGGCGAGGCGAGCGCCGATGAGGACACGGCCAGCACCACGATCCAACGGCCGGGGCGGGAGACGTCCCGGAGACTCACTTCGTGCCTGACGAGGTCGCTGTCGAGGGAGGCATCCGCTCAGGGTAGCCCCGAACCTCCCGCCACCCCGGCATCCCGGGGGAGGAACAGCGGGCGACCGACCACGACGGGGATCTCCTCGGCCGGCACCGGCTTCGAGAAGTAGAAGCCCTGCCCCACGCGGCACCCGTGGGCACGCAGGAACTCGAGCTCCTCGACCGTCTCGATGCCTTCCGCAAGCGGCGTCATGCCGAGCCCTCGCGCCAACTGGATCATCGCCTGCACCATGCTCGCGAGCCCCGTGTCGCGGTGGACCTCGCGGATGAACGACCGGTCGATCTTGAGGACCTGGACCGGGAGATGCTTCAGGCGGGCGAGCGATGAGTACCCGGTGCCGAAGTCGTCGATCGCGAGCGTCAGTCCCCAGGCGCGCAGTTCCGACAGGATCTTCTGCGTCCGGTCGGGGTCGGCCATGGCCGTGGATTCGGTGATCTCGACCACGACCTTCGCCGGGTCGACGTCGGCGGCTCGGAGCTTCGCGAGCACCTTCTCGGCGAGATGGGCCGACCAGAGCTGGCGCGGCGAGAGGTTGAAGCCCACGGTGAGATCGAGCCCGCAGGACGCCCAGGCTCGCTGCTGCGCCGCCATCTCGTCGATCACCCAATCGCCGATCGCCTCGATCAGGCCCAGCTCCTCGGCCAGCGGGATGAACTCCCCCGGGGGAACGATGCCGCCGTTCGGATCGCGCCAGCGCACGAGCGCCTCCACCCCCCGGACGGTCCCGTCGGCGAGTTCCACGATCGGCTGGTAGTGCAGCACCCACTGCTCGTGCTCGACGGCGCGCCGCAGCCGGGTGCTGAGCGACAGCTTCTCGAGCGGATCCTCCCCGCTCGTGGCGAAGATGACGTAGCCACCGGGTTCCTGGCGCTTCGACTGGTACATCGCGGCGTCGGCGTTCTTCATCAGGGTCTCGGCGTCGAGCGCGTCCTGCGGGAACAGCGAGATGCCGATCGAACCGCTCGCGATGAACTCGGTGCCGTTCAGGTGGAACGGCTCGTCGAGCGCCTCGCGCACGCGCGCCGCGACCGACTCGGCCACCACCATCGCGGTCTCGGTGCCGGCGACGGGCTCATGCCCGCGATCGAGATCGGAGAGCAGCAACAGGAACTCGTCGCCCCCCTGCCGGGCGACCAGGTCGGTCTCACGCGTGCACACTCGCAGGCGCTCCGCGAGCTGGGCCAGCAGCTGGTCACCGGCCGCATGTCCCAAGGAGTCGTTCACGAGCTTGAAGTTGTCGAGGTCGAGGAACACCACCCCCACGCCGAGGTCGTGGCGACGGGCGCGGGAGATCGCGTTCTCCAACATCTCCTCGAACAGCAGTCGGTTGGGCAGGCCGGTGAGCTTGTCGTGGTAGGCGAGGAACGCCACTTCCTCCTCGGCGGCCTTGCGGGCCGAGATGTCGAAGATCACGCCCTGGATCAGCCACGGGTCCCCGTGCTCGTCGTCGATCGGGTAGGCCTGCTCGAGCACCCACTTGATCGACCCGTCCTCGTGCACCATGCGGTACTCGTGCACGAGGGTCTCGTGGTTGCTGAAGGAGTGCTGGTAGGCGTCCCACGCGCGGTCGAGGTCCTCGGGATGCACGTGACGGCGCCAGCAGTACGGGTCGGTGAGCCACTCCTGCTGGTCGATGCCGAGCAGCGTGACGACCTGAGGGCTCACGTAGATCGAGTCGGAGTCCTCGTCCACCGGGTCGAGGTAGACGACGGCCGGGATCTGCTCCACCAGCGTGCGGTACTTCGCCTCGGCCTCGTAGCGGGCCTCCCGCCCCGCCTGCAGCTCGCTCGCGTCGCGAAGCGTGACCACGATGAGCTGCTCGGGGCCGTCGATCCGCCCGACGTGCACCTCGACGGGCACCTCGCCGCCGCCGCTTCGGCGACAGAGGGTCTCCACCGTCGAGGGCGGGGCGATATCCAGCAGGTCGGCAGCGATCAAGAGCTCCACGGACTGGCCGACCAGCTCGTCGCGGCCGAAACCGGTGAGCCGCTCGACGTGTCGGTTCGCGAACAGGATGCGGCCGTCGGCGCGGGCGACCACGAGGCATTCCGGGGTCGCTTCCAGCAGCGAACCCGGTTCGATCATCATGGCGAGGCGGGCGTCGGCGATCTCGTTCGCCGTCGCCCGGTCGCGTTCGGTCACCATGCGGGAGCCAACCTTCCGAGACGTCTCCAGGAGGCATCGGCACCGGGAACGGTCACCTGAGTCCAGGGTCCCTCGAGCCGGTGATCGTGCCCGTTCCTCAGGGCTCGAGGCGCATCCAGACGTAGGGTCGTGGCTGCCCCTGGTTGAAGCCCTCCTCGCGTTCGGGCGAGGTCCGTCGGAACCCGGCGCGCCGGTAGCACCCGATCGCCGCCACGTTCTCGGGGGCGACCCGCACCCACACGTCGTCGAACCCGGCTCGAGCGGCTTCCGCCGAGAGACGGCGCACGAGCGCGACGCCCAGCCCCTGCCTCCGTCGCGTCGGATCGACGATCAGGCGGGCGAGCTCAGCCTCCCCCTCCTCGTCGTCGTGCCAGACCTCTCCGCCCGGAACGCGACGAGACGGGTCGCCACGAGGGCCGGTCAGGCGTTCCGGGGCGTCATCTCCGTCATGCCCCACGGGCTGCCGTAGTCGATCAGCAGGTCCATGAACGGCACCGCGTCGAACGCCTCGGGACCGAGCACGCCGGCGCCGGACCACGTACCGCTCGCGAGCAGTTCCAGGCCGATCACCGGATTGACGGCGGTCTGCCACACGACCGCCTGGGCGCCGTCGTCCCGCCACGTCTGCTCGTTGTCGACCACGTGGTAGAGGTAGACCTCGCGGGATGATCCGTCCTTGCCGGTGCCGGTGACCCAGGTGCCGGCGCAGGTCTTGCCCGTCATCCGGTCCCCCAGC
>DASZOO010000083.1:0-5493 GCA_035550775.1 Actinomycetota bacterium
GCCGTCCTCAGTCGTTCGACGAGTTCCGCGGCACGCAGCGCGGAGGGGGCACGTTCCTGTCCGGGCGCGAATGCCCCCATGCTGCTCGGTACGCCCACCACGTCGATGGTCCGACTCATCGTCGCCTCCTTCCGGGTTACCGGTGAAAGAGTGACACTGGTCGGAGTTACCTGTCAAGGCCTATCACTGGTTGCAACGTCCGGGCCATCCCGTCATACTCGGAAGCATGTCGGCCGAGGTCCGGAACCCGAGCGAGGCGCCCGGCGAGCTCGAGCTCGTCCGCCGGTTCGTGAACACTCTCGACATCGAGGCCGTCACCGACGAGATCGGCACCCCGGCCGAGGCGAGGGCATGGCTCGACCGCGAGGGATGGCGGGCGAAGGTCGGTGAGCGAGAACTCCGCGAGCTCCTGCAGCTCCGCGAGTCGTTGCGCGATCTGGTCAGCCTTCGCGGCACCGACGGCGATCTCGACGCCGTCGCGGCGGTCGACGCGATCGCCCGCCGGCATCCGCTCGTGGTGAGGCTCTCGGCCCCGGGCGTGTTGTCGCCCACCGACGAGACCGGTGTCGGCGGGTTCATCCAGCACGTGCTCGCCATCGTGGCGGCTGCAGAGATCGACGGCTCCTGGGATCGCATGAAGGCCTGCGCGAACCACGGCTGCCGGTGGCTGTTCTACGACCACTCGCGGAACCGTTCGCGCACTTGGTGCACGATGGACCTCTGCGGCAGCCAGGCGAAGATGCGCAGGTACCGCAGCCGTCGATCCGCCGGAGCCGCCGTCGGTTCTTCACGTCTGAGACCTCCGACCGCGCTCGGGTTCCACTAGGGTCTGGGTGTGGACATCGAACGGGATGCGCCGGCGCTCGCAGACGGTGAGATCCACATCGCGTCACCGCCCGAGGTCGTCTGGGGCGTGCTGGCCGATCTCGCGGGATGGCCGTCGTGGAACCACTCCGTTCGCTCGGTGACGCTCGAGGGTCCGGTCGAGGCCGGCACGGTCTTCCGTTGGAAGTCGGGGGTCGCCTCGCTCGTGTCGACGCTGCAGGTCGTGGACCGGCCGCACGAGATCGCATGGACCGGCGTCACGATGGGCATCCACGCGGTGCACGTGTTCCGCCTCGTACCCCATGACGGCGGCACGTCGGTGAGTTCGGAGGAATCGTGGCGCGGGCTGATCCCGCGGCTGTTCGGGAGCTACAGCCGGAAGACCCTTCATCAGGGCATCGCCGACATCCTCGCCTCGCTCAAGGTCGAAGCTGAGCGGCGCTCGACGGCGGATCGGTCGCCGCCACCGTGATTCAACGAGCCGCCATCGGGGAACACCATGGTGGCTCCAGAGAGAAAGGGTGAACCGATGCAGGGGACCAAGAAGATCGCAACGGCCGGGAAGGAAGCCGGCAAGAAAGTGCTCGGCACCGACGTGGCTCAGGGCGTCGTCGAAGCCGTCGTCGACAAGCTCGAGGAAGTCGCGGTCGACAAGGCCGACGACGTGGCGCAGTCGGTGAAGGACAGCGCCGCCAAGGCGGGAGGTCGAAGGAAGCCGTCGTCGAGGAAGAAGACGTCCGCCAAGAAGCCGGCGGCAAAGAAGTCGACGTCCCGCAAGAAGACCGGCGCGAAGAAGTCGACATCCTCCAAGAAGACCGGCGCGAAGAAGACGACGGCGAAGACGGCGGCGAGGAAGAAGCCGACGGCGAAGAAGTCCACGTCGCGCAAGAAGACCGGCGCGAAGAAGTCCACGTCGCGCAAGAAGACCGGCGCAAAGAAGCCCACGGCCCGCAAGAAGTCCACGACGCGCAAGAAGTCCACGACGCGCAAGAAGCCGACGGCACGCAAGAAGACCGGCGCGAAGAAGTCGACGGCGAAGAAGTCGACGGCCAGGCGTCGCGGGTGACGATCAGGCGTCGTCGCCGGCGGCGCTGACCAGGGGCCGCGCGAGCCGGTAGATCGCGTAGGCGAGCAGGGCGAGCCCGATCGCGGCCTCGACCTGCCGCCGGCTGAACCGGGTGTGGCGGGCGACCGGCCTCGCGATCGCGCGTCCGGCGGCTCCGCGCCAACCGGTCAGGGCAGCTTCGCCGATCTGCTCGATGCGTTCCGTGGTGGCCATGTGATCCCTCCTCGCGTTGACGGTCTCGTCGCGGGGCTTCCTACCCGCCGAGCGTGGGGTTCAACCGAGGGCTGCGGCGCCCCCGCCCGTAGACTCGTTCCGTGGGTGTCGAACGCAGGACCGTCGAGGGGTTGGCGGACCCCCCCGGCTACACGCACGTGGCCGTTGCCCAGGGCTCGACCCTCGTGTTCACCGCGGGCGCCGTGCCGCTCGACGGCGGTGGCGAGCTCGTCGGCGCCGGCGACCTCGAGGTCCAGACCGAGCAGGTGCTCTCGAACCTGCTGCGCCAGCTCGAAGCGGGGGGCGCGACGCCGAGCGATGTCGTGAAGACCACCGTCTTCGTGGCCGGCGCCTCCCACGAGGCGCAGTCGCGAGCGTGGAAGGTAGTGCAGGCATCGCCGATCGCCACAGCGCCCTCGACCCTCGTGGGCGTCGCGCTGCTCGGCTACCCGGGCCAACTCGTCGAGATCGAGGCCACCGCGGTCATCAGGTAGCGGCGGCGGCGCGCGCGTCCATCGTGACGGCGATGCCGTGGACGTCGGACGGCGGGAAGTTCCCTTCGGACCTCACGCGTAGCAGAAGCCTCCCGTGCCGCCACAGGTAGACGACGTTCCGCGGGATCGCCCGATCGACGTACCGGTTGCCCTCGTCCGCGGCACGAAGCGCGACCGGCCGCGGTTCGACCAACCCTTCGTCGAAGCGCGCGCTGTCGAGGAACACCCCCAACGCCACCCGCGCTGCGCCCGGCGAGTCGTATTCGGCAACCCACGTCTCGACGGAAGCGTCGTGGAGCGGCGGCTCCCCGAGCCGTTCGAACGACGTTCGAGCCGCTCGCACGAACCCGGCGGTGACCCAGGCGTTCGCGTCGCCCGCGGGCAGGCCGGCCCACAGGGCAGCCGCACCTGCGTCGCGCCCCTCGAAGCCGGCCCGCAGCGGGGTGGCGTGCTCGCCCAGCACGATCCGTCGCAGATCGACCACCGCCGACCGGGTCCCCTGGACGAGCGGCACCCGTGGCTCCGGCGGTCGCGAGCGGAGCGATCCGACGATGCCCACCGCCACCACGACGAGGGCCACGGCGAGCGAGAGGGTCGTCTCGCGTCGGCGCCGGCGACGGTGCAGTCGGCCGATGTCGTCGACGCCGAACCGGGCGGCGGGCTCGTCGCGGTTCGACGGGACCCCGGCCGATACATCGTCGGCTCGCTCGATGGCTTGGGGAAAGAGACGCCGCAACGCCTCCTTCCTGCGGCGGCGCCTGAGCAGCATCTTCGTCGCGACTCGGTGCAGGTAGCGGGCCGGATCGTGTGCATCCTGCACCCTGTCCCAGCGATCCCACACGGTGGTGAACGCTCGACGAGCCACCTCCTCTGCCTCCTCGCGATCGCCGGCGATGCGACAGAGCGAGGCGTACAGACGGTCTCGTTCGAGACCGAAGAAGTCTTCGAACGCGAGCGGCATGCGGAGGTCGATACCCGCGAGAGCTGACCCTCCGTGATGGAGCCCCTGGGTCATTGCCAGGCCCCGATGATCGCGGCGGCGACGAGGCTCCCCACCATGTGGTAGCCGGCGGTCATCGCCCCCCACATCATCGGCCTGGGCTTCGTGGACTCGAACGTCGCCGTGACGAGCGAGATGGCGAGCGCGAAGCCGAGCGCCACCACCGCGCCGAGCACGAGGCCCTCACCCAGCGTGTCGGTGCCCGTCGCCTCGGCGAGCATGCCGATCGCGATCGCCGAGAGCGTGCTGCCGATCAGCGGCACCGCGTAGATCGCTGCCCCCGGACCCTCGCCGATCTGCTCCTGGCTGGTACCGGCGGCGGCCATCCAGATCGTGCCGAACGCGAACGGCGCGTACCAGAGAGCGCCGATCGCGAAGTAGGCGATGGCCGCCACGATCACGGCGATCCAGTTGAGGTCACCGAGCGTGTCGAAGCTCATCCCTGCCTCCCTCCCGAGGCCGTGGAACGACCTTATCCCCGCCGGGCGGGATCGAGGAAGTAGGCTGCCGGGTCCGGCTCGGGCGAGCCACCTCTCGCTCGACGCCCTGCATCGACGGACCGGCGCACCCCACGTCGACGAGGGAGGCGACGATGGACCTCGAGATTAAGCGTTTCGACCGACCGGACGAGCGGCGAGCGTTCCCGTTCGGATCGTTCGATCTGGTGCGGCTCGGCGGCATGACCGTCGGCCGCGCGAGCTACGAGCCGGGCTGGAAGTGGTCGGAGCACGTGGGCGCGGCAACCGGTGCCTCGCTCTGCGAGGTGGAGCACGTGGGCCTGGTGGTCTCGGGCCGCGCCGCCGTGCGCATGGCCGACGGATCCGAGTTCGTGATGGAACCCGGCGATCTGTTCGCCATCCCCGGGGGCCACGACAGCTGGGTCGTGGGCGACGAGCCGTACGTGTCCCTGCACCTGCAGGGCGCGGCGACGTACGCGGCCGAGGAGGGGGACGGGACCGAGGACTAGGGGCGAGATCGTGATGCGCCATCCGAGCGCCGAGGCGCGCTCGGAACTCTGACCACACCGTCACCTCGGGTTCGGGCCATACGGCGCCTCAAGTACCTGTGAGAGGGTTCGAGCCATGACACGGACAGCGATCCTCGTCGAGAACCTCTCGAAGCACTTCGGCGACCTCGCCGCGCTCGACGGCATCGATCTCGACGTGGAGCACGGCACGGTCTTCGGCCTGCTCGGTCCGAACGGCGCCGGCAAGACCACAGCCGTGCGCATCCTGGCGACGATCCTGCATCCCGATGGTGGACGCGCCGAGGTGTTCGGGCGCGACGTCGTCCGCGAACCCGAGGCCGTGCGTCGCCGCATCGGGCTCGCGGGCCAGTACGCAGCCGTCGATCCCAACCTGACGGGGCGCGAGAACCTGCGCATGGTCGGCGTGCTCGGCCAGATGCATCGAACGGAGATCGAGCCTCGCGCGGGCGTGCTGCTCGAGCGCTTCTCGCTCTCGGAGGCGGCCGACCGGCCCCTGCGCACGTATTCGGGAGGCATGCGCCGCAGGCTCGACATCGCCGCGTCGCTGATGCCGAGCCCGCCCGTGCTCTTCCTCGACGAGCCCACCACGGGGCTCGATCTCACGAGCAGGAACGAGCTCTGGGAGATGATCCGCGAGCTCGTCGACGACGGCACGACCGTGATGCTCACCACGCAGTACCTCGAGGAAGCCGACCAGCTCGCCGAGCGGGTCGCCGTGATCGACGGGGGTCACGTGATCGCGAACGACTCGCCCACCCGGCTCAAAGCCGATCTCGGCGACACCGTCGTCGAGATGGGCTTCGCCGACGAGGCGCTCGCCGAACGGGGGCTGTCGCTGCTCGGGGCCGACGGCCTCGGGAAGGTCGAGCGTGAACATCGCACCGTGCGGGTCTCGTCGAACCGCGGG
>DASZOO010000084.1:0-10762 GCA_035550775.1 Actinomycetota bacterium
GGTGTCTCGTTCGCACATCGCCAACGGACATCCGCATGTATTGGCGGCGACGACCGGGTCGAAGTTCCAGATCTCCATCGCCCCTCCCTTCCCGCGTGGTTCTCGCGCATGATGTCGTCGCCCGCAGTGTGCGATCGGAAGGGGTCTCGGGGGTTGTCGCAGGATGAAGGGAGGATGAACTCCTGATCGTTCCCCGACGCCCTTCAGGTTCGGGATCCGAGGTCCCGGGGAGCGTCCAGCGGGTCCGGCCGTCGAACACGAGCAGTCGCGATGGGAACCAGCACCGCGGCCCAGAACACCCCGATCGCGAGACCCCCGATCACGTCGGTGAACCAATGCAGCCGGAGGTAGAACTGCGCCATCGCCGTGGCGCACACGGCGGTCGCCGCGAGGATCGAGGCGGCCACGGCCAACCGCCGGCCGTACAGGATCGCGACGACCACGACGGCGACGCCCACCACGGCGGACACGCGAGCCACATGCGCGGACGGGAAGGAGACGCCGATCGGGTGCTCCGGATCGAGCCAGAATCGAGGAGACACCCGGCCGACCACCTGCTTGAGAGCGAACGCCGTCATCGTCGCCCCCAGCAGCGCCACGAGGATCAGGACGAGCGGCCACCACGTCCGCCAGACGACGACGAAGACGCCGCCGATGGCCAGGGCCGCCGCGAGCGCGCCGGTCATGGTGCCGGGAAGCCCGAGGACCCGGTGCCACTCCTCGGGCACATCCGGTGAGCCGAGGCCGAGCCCCGCATCGATCCACCGATCGAGACGGAGCGGCGCGTCGTCCTTGAGGAACAGGACGACGAGCGCGACGCCGACGACGAGCGCTGCCAGGGCGACCGCCGACGAGCCGGCCAGGATCGACCGGGAGCCGGAGCCGCCGATCCGACTTCCCACACGACGAGTCTCCCCCTCGGACCCGAGATGCGGCAAGCCCTGCCGGTCGTGGGCGGGTCGAGGCTCCCCTACAGGGGCGTCACGAGACCGGTTCCGTCGTCGGATTTCACCGCCACCCCGAAGGGCTCCGACATCGTCCGCACCTCGTCGAGGATCGACTCGGCCACGTCGGGCGCCGGCGTCCTCGGCACCCCGCGGCGGGTCGGCGGCTCGTCACGCCCCAGGTCGACCGGGTGGAGCCGGAGCTCCTCGAGCCCGTCGGGACCGAGCCGGACCCTGGGGAGCATGCCGCGGAACGTGGCATCGGTGCCGAACGCGTCCTCGTTCAGCAGCCCCAGCAGGTCCGCATCGGTCACGATCGCCGGATCGTCGAACCGCTCCCGGATGAGCTCGCGGCTCTCGTCGTAGAAGTACCGCTGGATCGGCTCCTGCAGGTCGCACCACAGGAAGTTGCCGGGGCCGTAGACGATCGGCCGGTCCCGGTACAGCTCGACCGGCGCGAGGTGATGCGGGCCGCTGATCGCCACCACGTCGGCCCCGTGGTCGATCGCCGAGTGCGCCCACGCCCGCAGGAACGCCGGCGGATCGTCGGGCCGGCCGTCCCCCTGGTGCGCGTGCGCGGCCGCCACGACCAGATCGGCGTGCTGGGAAGCGAGCCTGATCGCGCGCATGTTCTCACCGAGCGCTTCCTCGTCGGGCTCGTTCCGGACCTCCATCTCGTCGCCGAGCTCGAAGCGGCGTCCGTACAGCTCGAGGGTGGAAGGCGGATCGCCGGCGTCGTCGATGTGCTGCGCGAGCCACGCCACGTCGCCCTCGGGGTGCACACGGCGGACCGCCACCAGTGCGCGCATCACGTCGGGCGTCACCACTACGGTCGTTCGCACCGGCACGGTGAACACCCCCGGTCGTGCCGGCACCTCCCCGAACGCGTCGAGCGCGGCTGCGATCGCGCTCGCGGGGCTGGTGGTCATCGACACCACGCCGAGCCGGCCCGCGTCGCTCTCGAGGTACCGGGGCGCGCGCGCCGAGGCCAGGGTCGCGCCGGCTCCCGCGTGCACGAGCGCCGCTTCCTCGAGCCAGAGCCCCGTCTCGAGCAGCCCTCCCGCGCCCCAATCGGTGGAGTGGTTGTTGGCGCGGCCGAACACGTCGAATCCCAACGCGCGCAGATCGAGCGCAGCATCGGGATCCGCACGCACCGCCCAGTCGTCGGGCAGGCCCGACGGCGCGCCGGCGGTCTCGGCGAGGTCGACGATCGACGTCTCGAGGTTGCCGAAGGCCACGTCGGCTCCTCGCAGCAGCGTCACGACATCGGCGAACGCCCGGTCGACGCCGACCATGGGGAGCAGCGGGCGCGTGACGATGCAGTCGCCCGCGACCGCGACGGTGAACGAGCCTCGAAGCGTCGTGCCGATGTCGTCGACCCGTGCCACGGGCAGCATCGTACGCCGCCGACCGAGCCGACGCGCTCGTCAGTGGCGGATCACGACGGTGGACCCCATCTGGATGGCACGCAGCCGCTCCATCTGCGGGTTGTACACGCGCGGGCAGCCGTAGGACACCCGTTGACCGCGGTCGCTCGCGTGGGAGGTGCCGTGGATCGCCATGCGACCACCGCCCGGCCAGTACGTGAGCACCTCGGAGAACCCGGAGAGCCCGAGCAGGTACGAGCCGTACGGACCGGAGGCATCGCGCGGGTTCAGATGGGCCCACACGAAGAACCGGCCGGTCGTCGTCGGGGTGCGACGCGACCCGATGCCGACCGTGAACCGGTGGCGGAGCTTCCCGTCCCGGTAGTGACGGAGCTCCCTCCGGGAGAGGTCCACCACGACGAAGTGCCGGATGCGGTCGAAGGTGACGTCGCTCCCCTTGATCCACCCGGTCGAACCGTTGGGCTCGACGCCGAGCAGGATCCGATACCAGGTCGTCTCCTTGCGCACGCGCACATCACGAACGGGGAACGCGATGCGCTGGCCCCAGGGGTTCAGCGCATCGATGCTCCGGCGCCTGGTGGCCTCCCGCGACCCGGCGTACACCCTGAGCCGATCGCTCGTCGCCCGCACCGCCCACGCCGATCGTTCGACTGACTTCGGGGCCGGCACCGAGGCCTGCGGGGGCTCTTCCGCCGTGTGAGTCGCCTCCCCCTCGGCCACCTCGAGGAACTCACGGGGCGAGGGTGTCGGCTCCACAGAGGACGGCGATGCTGCCTGAGCGGGAAGCTCGTGCGCCGAGGCCGGCCCGTCTGGGAAATCGCCACAGCTCGCGCAGAGCAGGGCCAACAGGGCGAGCAGGACCAAGCCTGCGGCCATGGGTCGTCGGGGGGCCATGGGGGCCCATCATTCCAGACGGAGGGCCTCTCGAACAGCACTCACCGGTGGCGACGACGTCGAGCCCGGCGCAGGTAGCCTTGGCCTGCACGCGAGAGTGGCGGAATCGGCAGACGCGCCGGGTTTAGGACCCGGTGCCCGCAAGGGCGTGGGAGTTCGAGTCTCCCCTCTCGCACCGTCGCTCTGACCTGCGCATCGCGAGCCGCAGGCATGGAAGCTCAGACGCTCCTGAAGCGCTCGTCCGCTCTGCGAGGGAACGAGGACTGCCTGTATGCGTTCGGCGGTGGCGCCGACATCGTGAACGGTGGCCCGGCAGGGATCCCTATCGGGCCGACGGCTCGGACACGCTGATCGGCGTCGAGCGTGCGGTTCCGCTCTGCCCGCCTTCCTCGCTCGCGACCAGGATCCGGCTCCTCACTCGGGAGCGGGCAGCTGCTTCGACTTCCACTCCTCCACTTGCCGGGCGACCTCGGCGGCGTTGAACCACGCGTTCTCCCGTGCGATCAAGCCGTCACGGAGCTCGAAGACGTGGAGGATCCTGATGCTGACCGGCGCTCCCCCGCCCTCGATGCCCGACCATGAGCCGTGCACATGGCCGGTCAGGATCGACTCGTCCACGACCACGTTGCCGTCGTCGGCCGAGACGCGCCACACCGTCTCCAGACGCACGTCGGGGATCGCATCGATGATGCCCGAGTACACGGCGCCGACGTTCTCCTTGCCTCGGAACGGCGAGTGGGGATGCGTGACGTCATCCCAGACGATGTCGTCGGTGTACGTGGCGAGCGTGCCTTCCACGTCGTGAGCGTTCTCAGCAGCGAAATGTCGGTCGATGATGTCCACGTGCGCGTCTCCTTACTCGGGATGGCGTCCGGTCGGCGGTGCCCCGACGAACATCAGCCATCGCCCGAGGCTTCCATCGACCTGCCCGGCGCTCAACGGCACGGTGAACAGAAGGGCCATGCCCGCGGCGAGGAACGAGGTGGAGAGCGAGAGGGTCACGCGCTGACGCTAGCGACGAGCGTCGTTCCCTTCAAGGAGCGCGCGCTTCATCAGGACGGCCACGCGACCAAGTCGCCCTGCGTGAGTCCCCCCGCGCCGTCGAGCGGGACGACGAGGTACCTCGTCCGGCGAGGACTGTGGCGGATGTGTGGCGCCTCGGTGGCCTTCCCGCGGCATCGGTTCCCTCGCAAGGGCCGGCGGCACATCCTGGGAGTCGTGGTCGATGTCGAGATCGTGGGCGCGAGCTTCGCCGGGCTCGCCTGTGCCCGCACCACGGCATCGCGAGGCCTGCGGACGGTCGTCTGGGAACGCAAGCGCGACCCGGGCGATGCGGTCAGGACCACCGGCCTGTTGGTGAAGGAAGCCGCGGAGGAGGAGGACTTCCCGACCGAACTGGTGCGTCGGATCCACGGCGTCCGTCTGTACGGACCGTCGCTCCGGTGGATCGATCTCGATGCTCCCGGCTACTATTTCCTCGCGACCGACACCCCTGCGTTGCTGCGCTCGATGGCCGATCGCGCCCGGACCGCAGGTGCGGAGGTCAGATGCGGCCGGGCCTTCGACGTCGCGGAGCGCTCGGCACGCGTGTTGGTGGGTGCCGATGGCCCGCGTTCCGGCGTCGCCAGGCACGCCGGGCTTGGAACGAACCGACGGTTCCTCGCCGGGGTGGAAGCGGAGCTCGAGGGAGCCGTCGACCTCGAGGAGCGTCTCCACGTCTTCCTCGATCCCGAGCTCGCCCCCGGATACATCGGGTGGGTGGTCCCCGGCCTGGGCCTCACGCAGGTCGGTCTCGCGGCCCGCGGCCCGGCGAGGCCCGACCTCGATCGATTCATCGAACGGGTGAAGGCGGTGGTCGACCTCTCCTCCACCAGCCGGGTGGGCACCCGCGGGGGTCTCATCCCCGTCGGCGGCACCGTACGGCCGTTCGCGACGCGCGACACGGTGCTCGTCGGTGACGCGGCCGGCCTCGTGTCGCCGCTCACGGCCGGCGGCATCCACACGGCGCTCCGATCCGGCCGCGCCGCCGGACTCGCGATCGCGAGCTACCTGCTCGACGGAGGTCCGGCGCTCGATCGGGCGTTGACCCGCGTCTACCCCAGCTTCCGCGGGAAGCTCCCGATGCGCGCGGTCATGGACCTTCATCCGCCCAACGCATTGATCGACCTCGCCCTCGGGAGCCCATGGTTCCGGGCCCTCGCGCAGGCGATCTTCTTCCACCATCGGGGTCTGCTCTCGGGCGAGGCCTGGCGCGACCTGGGCCCGGCGCTCGTGTCGGCATCGAGGTCGCGGCCGACGCGATGAATACCGGCCGCAGGGTGCCGGGAGGTGCGCCGGTCAGCCCTCCACCTTCGTGGCGTAGTCCAGCGCGTCGTCGGTCGACATGCCCATGCCCTCTTCGAAGAGCGCCTGGGCCCGGTCGCGCGGGAGCGAGGCCCACATGCGTCTGAGGACCCCGCCGATGTCCGTGGCCGACACGCCGAGCCCGACCCCCGATCGCTGCTCGGTCGCCGCGGCGGCCCCGTTCAACCGCAGGCCCCGCTCGACGTCACCGCGGAGCACGGCCAGCACCGCGAAGTCGTTCAGCAGGATCGACAGCGCCGAACGATCGTCGGCCGCCAGGAACAGGTCGAGCGACTCCCGCATATGGATCTCGGCGTCGTCGACCGCGTCGGTGAGCGCCTCGCTCAGACCGAGCATGTGCAGGGCCCAGGCCTCCCCGAAGCGGTCCCCGGCGTCGCGATAGAGCGCGAGGCTCTCGCGGAACGGATCGATCGCATCGGCCGGACGAACGTCCACGACGTTGCCGCCGGCCGCCCAGAGCACCTTGGCGAGGCCGAGCCGATCGTCCTCCTCTCGGAAGATCGCGAGCGCCTCGGCGAGCAGGTCGTCCGCCCGTTCCATCGAGCGGAACGGCTCCGGGCCGTACACGGCGACACACGCCAGGTTGTAGGCGGCCTCCGCTCTCGCCCGGGCATCATCGAGCTCCCGCCGCAACGTCAGGCAGGCGCCGTAGCGATCCGCCGCGACCGACCAGTCGGCCATCCAGTACGCGACGCCGCCCGCGGCCTCGAGCGCGTCGGCATGCTCGTCGGGCAGGGCCTCGACGCCGGGCATCGCCAGGATCCGGTCGATCCGCTCCCGCGCTTCGTGCAGGTGACCCCGCATCTGCCAGAACCGCCAGCAGAGCGACCCGAGACGGAGGGCGAGCGAGGTCTCGCCGGTGCGGACCGCCCACGCGATCGCGGAGCGGACGTTGTCGTGCTCGCGCTCGAGCTCGTCGAGCCACGCCGGCCGGTCGGGTCCGAACAGCTTCGGCGCGGCCTCGACCAGCAGCTCGATCAGGAACTCGGCGTGCCGACTCCGGACCTCGTGCTCGTCGTCGTCGGCTGCGAGCCGTTCCTTCGCGAACTCCCGGATCACGTACAGCATCGGGAACCGCGGCTCGCCCTCGCTCTCGACGCGTCGGACGAGGCTCTTGTCGACGAGCGAGGACAGGAGCTCGAGCGCATCGGCACCCGACGCTCCGGCGGGATCGCAGACGCGCTCGGCGGCCTCGAGCGTGCACCCTCCGCGGAAGACCGCGAGCCTGCGGAAGAACGTGCGCTCGTCGTCGTCGAGCAGGTCGTAGCTCCAGGCGATCGCGTCGCGGAGCGTCTGCTGTCGCACCGGCCGGTCGGGCCCCCCGCCGCTCAGCACGGGCAGCGCAGCGTCGAGCCGGCCGGCGATCTGCCGGGGGGTGAGCACGCCGACGCGAGCGGCGGCGAGCTCGATCGCGAGTGGCAGGCCCTCGAGCCGAGCACAGATCTCGGCCACCGCGGGCGCCGTCTCGTCGTCGAGCACGAAGCTCGGGCGCACGCTCCGCGCGCGGTCGAGGAACAACGCCACCGACTCGTAGGCGGCCAGTCGCTCGGGCGAGGTTCCGTCCGACGGATCGGCGACCGCCATCGGCGGCACCGGGTACTCCTGCTCGCCTCGTACCCTCAGCGCTTCCCGGCTCGTGACGATCATGCGCAGGCGGGAAGCGGCCGCCAGGAGCTCGGGCACGACCGGGGCGGCGTCGATCACCTGCTCGATGTTGTCGAGCACGAGGACGAGCTCCTTGTCGGCCAGGTGGTCCCGGATCGTCTCCAGCACGGTCCGACCGGCCTCCCCCATGAGGCCGAGCGCCTTCGCGATCGCGTCGGGTACGAGCTCGGGATCCACGATCGGCGCGAGCTCGACGAAGAACGCGCCGTCGGCGAAGACCGAGCGCGCCTCGTGGGCGAGCTGCAGCGAGAGCCGCGTCTTCCCCGCACCGCCCGGCCCCGTGAGCGTGACGAGTCGATGGTCGCGACAGAGGGCGCGCACCTCCTGCAGGACCTCCTCACGCCCGATGAACGGGGTGAGATCGGCGGGCAGGTTCCCGGGCCGGTACTCGAGCGACCGCGGGGGCGGGAAGTCGTCGGGGAGCCCCTGCACGCGGAGCCGGTGGAGGCGCTCGGGCCGTTCGAGGTCCTTCAGCCGATGCTCCCCGAGATCGCGCATCCGAAGCTCCTCGCCCAGCGCCGGCTCGATCAGGGCCCGCGTCGAGTCCGAGAGCAGGATCTCCCCGCCGTGGGCGGCGGCCGCGATCCGCGCCGCCCGGTTCACGTCGATCCCGGCGTACTCGCCACCGGCGAGCACACCCTCCCCGGAGTGCAGCCCCATGCGCACGTTCACGCCGACCCCGCCGGGCCAGGATCGGGCCCGGAGCCGGCGCTGCGCGTCGACGGCTGCGTCGACGGCCTCGCGGGGGGAGCGGAAGACCACGAAGAACGAGTCGCCCTCGGAGCCGGAGACGTAGCCGTGACCGAACGCCTCTCGCAGCAGGCGGTTGTGGTCGTCGATCAGCTCGCGATAGCGATCGCCCAGCTGTTGGAGGAGGCGGGTCGACCCCTCGATGTCGGTGAACAGGAACGTCACCGTCCCGGTGGGTGGTTCCCTGGGTGCGCCGGTCACCGAGCGATTATGGAGCACGAGTGGGCCGCCGAGGCCGGTCGAATGCGCGGCCGCCCCCAACCTCCGCTACGAGGCACGACCGGTTCGCTCAGACGACGTGGAGCTGTGGCTCTTCGACCCCGTCTCGCGGGGCGGCCACCGGGGTGACCTCGCACGGCAGCTCGACCACGAACCGGGCGCCGCCGTTCGCGCCGTCCTCCACCCTGGCCGTGCCCCCGTGCAGCTCTGCGAACCGCTGGACGAGCGACAGGCCGATGCCCATGCCTCGTCCGCTCGAGTGCTCCCCCTGCCGGAACGGCTCGAAGAGCACCTCCTTCAGCGGGTCGGGCACACCCGGCCCATCGTCCTCGACCACGAGCTCGATGCCGTCGCGGCGGGCCACGACCTCGACGATCACCGCGGTGCCCGGAGGGGTATGCCGAGACGCGTTCACGAGCAGGTTCTCGATCACGCGCTCGACCTTGGCGGGGTCGATCTCCGCGAGCACCGCGTCGGCGCGCACCCGCACGGGGTGGTCGGCCAGCTGCGCGGTGTCGGCGACGACCCTGCGAGCGAGCTCGCCCACGTCGGTCGGCAAGCGCTGCGGGGTCACCTTCCCGCGATCGATGCGGTCGAGGTCGAGGAGGTCGTCGATCAGCCGGTTCATCTTCCGGCCGCTGTGCTCGATCACCTGGTAGAGCGCCTCACGCTCATCGGCGCTCAGGTGCAGTTCGTCGTCACGACGGATCGTCTGCATGGCGCCGAGGATGCCGGCGAGGGGCCCCTTCAGGTCGTGGGAGACGGCGTGGAGCAGGGTGTCCTTGACGTCGTTGAGCTGCCGCAGGTCGCTCGACCGGCCTGATTCCTCCTCGACCAGGTCCCATTGCGCGTCGATGATCGCGCGCAGCGTGTCGAGGAGCATCGCGGCAGCCAGGTAGACGGCGAAGCGCACGATGCCGTTCCAATACGGCGACGGATCGTTGCTGCTGATGCTCGGCGACGAGAGCACGTCGCTCACGAGCCCGGCGATCGTCGAGACGACGACGGCGGCGGCGCCCCACCGGCGACCCAGGTTCCAGGTGATGAGCCCGATCGGCATGAGGTAGAGCAGCGACAGCGACAGATCCAGGCCGATCAGGTAGTCGAGCACCGTCACCACGGCGATGAACGCGAACCCGAGCGTCGCGGCCAGCAGCGGGGACTTCCCGTCGAAGAAGCCCTTGGTGCTGCGCAGCACGCGGCGATCCATCGCCTGTCGCCGTGGGTCGATCGGCTGTTCCACGTCTGAACCCTCGACAGGCTCGGCCGCTACCTTGAGTCGGGTAGGCCGACGACTTCGAACGAACCGCGGATCAGCGCCCGAGCAGCTCGGCGAGGGCACGGAACGCCCGGCCTCGGTGACTGATGCGGTCCTTCTGCTCGTCGGTCAGCTGGGCCATCGTCTCGTCCCACCCCACCGGAACGAAGACCGGGTCGTACCCGAAGCCGCGAGCACCCCGGCGCCTCGTGACGATCGTGCCGTCGCACACCCCCTCGGCGTGCTCGGTGCGGCCGTCCGGCCAGGCGATGGCGGCCACGCACCGGTACCGCGCCGTTCGGCCACCCCCGGGCACGCCGCGCAGGGCCCGCAGCAACGCGTCGAGGTTCCGTTCGTCGGTCGCATGCTCACCGGCGTACCGTGCGGACCGCGGACCGGGGCCGCCTCCGAGCGCGTCGACCTCGATGCCGGAGTCGTCGGCGATGGCGGGCAGATGCAGCGCCGCGGCCACGTGGGTCGCCTTCAGCACCGCGTTCTCGAGATAGCTCTCGCCCGTCTCGTCGACGTCGGGGAACGCGGCCTCGTCGTGGTTCTCGATCGTGAGCCATTCGACCGGCCAGGCGGCGCAGATGCGCCCGAGCTCCCGGAGCTTGTGCCGGTTCCGCGAGGCGATCGCGAGCCGCGGGGGGAACGACACCGCGAGGCCTCAGGTCCCGGCGGCGAGGGCCTCGCGTTGGAGCTCGGTGAGCCGGGCGACCCCCGTCGCCGCGAGGTCGAGGATCGAGTCGAGATCGCGACGCGAGAAGGGCGTGCCTTCGGCCGTTCCCTGGACCTCGACGAACGCACCGCCGCCGGTCATCACGACATTGAAGTCCACCTCCGCGCCCGCGTCCTCCTCGTAGCACAGGTCGAGCCGCGGCTCCCCCTCGAGGATGCCGACGCTCACGGCCGCCACGCTGTCGCTGAGCACATCGCCCCGCACCGCCCCCTCGGCCTCGAGGCCGCGCAGCGCGAGCGCGAGCGCGATGTGGCCGCCGGTGATCGAAGCGGTGCGGGTGCCGGCGTCGGCCTGCAGTACGTCGCAGTCGATCGTGATCGTCCGCTCGCCCAGGCGAGCGAGGTCGGTGACGCTTCGGAGCGATCGGCCGATCAGCCGCTGGATCTCCTGGGTTCGCCCACCCGGGCGGCCGCGGTTGACCTCTCGGCCCGTGCGCTCCGAGGTCGACGCGGGCAGCATCGAGTACTCCCCCGTGACCCAGCCCCTCCCGGTGCCCTTCAGCCACCTCGGCACATCGTCGGCGACGCTCGCCGCGACGAGC
>DASZOO010000085.1:0-9038 GCA_035550775.1 Actinomycetota bacterium
CCCCGGCGAGCACGCGCTGATCGTCACCGCCGATCACGGGCAGTGCCCGCTCCCCGATTCGGTCGGCGGCGTGCGGCTCGACCCGATCCAGCTCGAGCGGTTCATCGAGTCGCGCTTCTCGAGCATGACCGGTGTGGTCGAAGGCGTCGTGCCCTCGGAGATCTTCCTGAACACGGAGCGGCTGCGCGACAACGGCGGGGCCACGATCGAGGACGTTGCGGCCGCGCTCGCCGACTACCGATACCGGCAGAATATCGGCGCCTACGTGCCGCGCAGCGCAGTCGAGCAGGATCTGCTCGACCAGAAGGAGTTCGCCGCGGTCTTCGGCACGACGTTCCTGGAGTCGCTCGCCGACCGGGACCTCGGGCCGTACGGCGACACGGCCTACGCGGACGGCGATCCGCTCGGCATGCCCGGGCCGCTCACCTAGTCCACGCTGGACTACCAGCCGCGGTCGATCCACTCCTGCACGTGTGGAGCTTCCGTGCCCACCGTCGTCGACTCGCCGTGACCCGGGTGCACGGTCGTCTCGGGCGGCATGATCAGGATGCGTTCCCGGATCGAGGCGATGATGAACTCGAAGTCGCCGAGCTCGTCGCCGGTCGAGCCCGGACCGCCCGGGAACAACGTGTCGCCGTCGAACAGGGTGTGGCTCGCCGTGTGATGGAAGCAGACGCTGCCGGGCGTGTGCCCCGGTGTATGCAGCACTCGAAGCTCGACGCCGTCGGCCACGAGCAGGTCGCCCTCGGCGAGGTCGCGATCGGGAGCACGATCCGCCCACGTGCGCTTCCAGACCGGCTCGTCGGCGGGGTGCAGCAGGATCGGCGCGTCGACCCGGTCGCGCAGGTCGAAGACGGCATCGACGTGGTCCTGGTGCGCATGGGTACACGCGATCGCCGTCACCCGCCTTCCGGCGACCGCCTCGACGATCGCACGGGCGTCGTGCGACGCGTCGATCACCACGACCTCGTCGTCGCCCCCGACGATCCAGACGTTGTTCTGCAGCTCGGCCGGCCCGGTGCCCGGCTCGTCCACGGTCGCGATGGTGCTGACGAGGTCGACGCGTGGAGGCACGTCGTCATCCTATCGAGCGGCGAGGCCCTCAGCCGTTGTGCATCGGGCCGTGATCGGTCTCCTCGTCGAACGTGTTGCCCTCGGCGGGGATCGGCGTGGCCTTCAGGATGCGCGCGAGGTGCACGGCGTTGTGGGCCATCCATCGCGTCGTGCGCTGCGTGTACGGGTGCTCTTCGCCTCCGGCCTCGATGTAGCTGGGACCCGGGCCGGCGTCGCCCACCCAGTACGTGTCGGCGTTCGGCGGGATCGCGCACCCCAGGTGCGACAGGTTGAACAGCGTGGTCTCGGCCGCCGCGTGGGCGCCGTCCTCGTTGCCCGTGACGACCACGCATCCGACCTTGTTGTACAAGGGGTACTGCCCCGCCTCGTTCCGCTCGTTGTAGGTGCCGTCGAGCCGCTCGATCACCATCTGCGCCACCGAGCCCCGCACGCCGAACCAGATCGGCGTGCCGATGCAGATGATGTCGGCCGCCTTCACCTTCTCGAGGATGCGCGGCCACTCGTCACCCTCGCCCTCGTCGGAGCTCACCCCGAACCTCACCGCGTAGTCGGTGACCCGCACGATCTCGGTCTCGACGTCCATCGTGTCCCACCATGCCTTCACCTTGCGCATCAGCGCCTCGGTGTTGGACACCTCCGGGGCGTACTTCAGCGTGCAGTTGAGCATCACGGCCTTGAGGCTCGCCACGGCGTCTCCCTCCCTCTCGTGTCAGGCTCCCGTCACGTCCGCCGCCGGAGCGTTACACACGGGAGGGGGACCCGTGACAGGATGCCGCCGTGCCGGGCACCCTCACGCTCACCGACGACGATCGTGCGACGCTCGAGGGCGAGCGGGGCGAGGCGGCGCGGCTCGCGATGCGCATCCTCACCCGAACGGCTGAGGCCATGGACGCTCCTCGACTGCTCGACGTCGTCTCGGGGCACATCGACGGGTGCCTGTACCACGGCCGGGCGGGGCTGGACTTCGCCCGGCGGCTCGCCGGTGCGGGAGCTCGCGTCCGCGTGCCGACCACGCTCAACGTGTCCTCGCTCGACCTTTTGCATCCCGAGCTCGTGCGCCTGGACGACCGCACCGCCTCCGACGCCCGGGAGCTCATGGACGCCTACGTGGCGATGGGCGCTCGCCCTACGTGGACCTGCGCCCCCTATCAGCTCCCCGACCGGCCGGCGTTCGGCGAGCACGTTGCCTGGGCCGAATCGAACGCGATCGTGTTCGTGAACTCGGTGATCGGCGCTCGCACCGGCCGGTACGGCGACTTCCTCGACATCTGCTGCGCGATCACCGGACGCGCCCCCGAGGCAGGGCTGCATCTGGACGGGGAACGCCTGGCGCGCACGGTCTTCCGCGTGGACGACCTGCCCGAGCCGCTGCTGCGAGACGAAGCCGGCTTCGCGGCGATCGGTCATCTCGTCGGCCGAGCCACCGGGAACCGGGTGCCGGCGATCGTGGGCCTGCCGGTCTCGACGACCGAGGACCAGCTGAAGGCCCTCGGTGCCGCGGCCGCGTCGTCGGGCGCCGTCGCGATGTTCCACGCGATCGGCGTCACCCCCGAGGCCCCGACGCTCGAGGCGGCCACCGGCGGCCTCGACGCGACCCTCGACGAGGTCCTCGATCTCGCCGCGATCCGGCGGGCGCGCGACGATCTGTCGACCGTGACGAGCGGGGCGCTCGTCGGGAGCGTGAGCCTGGGCACCCCGCACTGCTCGGCGGCCGAGCTGCGGCGCCTCGCGCAGCTCGTCGATGGGCGCCGCCTCACGATCCCCTGCTACGTGAACACCGGACGGGCCGTGCTCGCCGAGGTCGCCGAGGCCGAGGACGCGCTGCGGGCGGCGGGCGTGACGATCGTGACCGATACGTGCACCTACATCACGCCGATCATCGAGCGGGCGGACACGCCCGTCGTCACGAACTCGGGCAAGTGGGCCTGGTACGCGCCCGGGAACCTCGGCTTCGACGTCGCGTTCGCCACGCTCGAGGAATGCGTCGAGTCGGCCGTCGCCGGGCGCCTCGTGCGCGACCGTGAGGTGTGGGGCGATGCCTGACCACCCGCGCGTGCTGGCGCCGGGCACCGCCACGGGTGAGGTCGTCCGGCTCGACGAGCCCCTCAGCTTCTGGGGAGGGTTCGATCCCGAGACCGGAACGCTCATCGACGCTCATCACCCGCAGGCCGGGGCGCCGCTGGCCGGACGGGTGCTCGTGATGCCGTCGGGTCGGGGATCGAGCTCGAGCTCCTACGTGTTCACCGAGGCGATCCGCACGGGCACCGCTCCCGCAGCCGTCGTGCTCGCCGAGGCCGACCCGATCGTCGCGCTCGGAGCGATCGTCGCCGAGGAGCTCTACGGCGTGGCGGTGCCGGTCGTAGTCTCGCCGGACTCGGACCTGTCCACGGGCGAGGTGGTCACGGTGCGCGCCACGACGGACGGCCTCGTCACGACCACCCCCACTGGGGATCGATGACGCAGGGATAGACTCGCCGCGTGGCGATCACCTGCCCGAGCTGCAGGACGGAGAACGGCGATGACGCGCGGTTCTGCGCCTCGTGCGGTACCGAGCTGACGCAGCGATGCGCGTCGTGCGGCGCCGAGGTCCCCCCCGGGGCTCGGTTCTGCCCGTCGTGCGGCGCGCAGGTGGAGGCCGGCTCGACGGGCGCTCCACTGGAGGAACGTCGGCTCGTCACGATCGTCTTCGCCGACCTGGCCGGGTTCACCGAACGGAGCGACCGGGCCGACCCCGAGGACGTGCGTCGCATCCTCGTGCCGTTCCACGCCGTCGCCAAGGAGGAGATCGAGCGGTTCGGAGGCACGCTCGACAAGTTCATCGGCGACGCGGCGATGGGCGTGTTCGGCGCCCCGATGGCGCACGAGGACGATCCGGAGCGAGCGGTTCGCGCGGCCCTCGCGATCCGTGAACGCGTGACCGAGAGCGACCAACCGGTGCGGATCGCGGTCCACACGGGGGAGGCGCTCGTGACCTCGGGCGAGGGTCCGACGATCGGTGAACGGGTGGCCGGCGATGTCGTGAACACGGCCTCTCGGCTCCAGTCGTTGGCTCCCGAAGGCTCCGTGATCGTCGGCGAGACGACGGAGCGCGCGACCAGGCACGCGGTGGAGTACGAACGGCTGCCGGCCGCCCGGGTCAAGGGGAAGGCAGAGCCGCTCACCGCCTTCGTCGCCACGGCGCTCCGCGCCGATACCCCCGAGCGCGAGGAAGACGATCCGCCCCCCTTCGTCGGGCGCGTGCGAGAGCGTGAGTTGCTGCACGACCTGCTCGGGCGGACGACCGGTGACCGCACGCCTCGCCTCGTCACGGTGGTCGGCGAACCCGGCATCGGCAAGACCCGGCTCGTGCTCGACCTCCAGGACCACATCCGGGCGACCCACGAGGGGGTCGCCTGGCACCGAGGACGGTGCCGCCCGTTCGGTGAGTCGATCACGTACGCCGCCCTCGACGAGGTGGTGCGGTCGATCGCGGGCATCCCGAAGAGCGCGATGGGCGCCGAGGTGCAGGCCCGGCTCGAGTCGAACCTCGCCACGTTGGACCTGAACGCCGAGGATCGGGAATGGCTCGGCACCCAGCTTCGACCGCTCGTGGGTCTGTCGGTGGCCGACGACACGCCCGCCGACAGCGACGAGACGTTCACGGCCTGGGCCCGGTACCTGGAGACCGCCGCCGAACGCACGCCGCTGACCCTCGTGGTCGAAGATCTGCACTGGGCCGACGACGCGTTGCTCGAGTTCCTCGAGCGGCTGATGGAGCATGCCCCCGACGTGCCCCTGTTCCTGCTCTGCAGCGCACGGCCCGAGCTGTACGCCAAGCGTCCGGGATGGGCGGCGGGGGTCCCGAACGCCACGACGATCTCGCTCTCGCCGCTGACCGACGCGGAGATGGCCGAACTGCTCACGTCGCTGCTGCTCAGTCGGATGATGCCGACGGCCGAGAGCGACGAGCTCCTGCGCCGGGCCGGGGGCAACCCGCTGTACGCGCGGGAGTTCGTGCACATGCTCGAGGACCGCGGTGCGGTGCTCGGCGACCTCGGGCCGGTCGGTGCGGGCGTGCCCGACACCGTGCAGGCGCTGATCGCCGCCCGCCTCGATGCGCTCGACCCCGACGACCGCGGCCTGCTCCAGGCCGCCTCGGTGATCGGCGATCGATTCTGGAGGGGAGCGCTGGCGTCGCTCGTTCCGAACGGGGCCGACCTCGACGGATCGCTGCGTGGGTTGCAGCGGCGCGGCCTGATCCGGCGCTCGTCGACGAGCGCGATCGAGGGCGAGGCGGAGTTCTCGTTCGCCCACGCGTTGATCCGCGACGTCGCGTACGGCCGCCTGCCCAGGCCGGTCCGGTCGCGGCTGCATCGTCACGTCGCTCGCTGGCTCGAGACCCTGGGCGGGGGCGGCATGGCGACCTACGCCGACCTGCTGGCGTCCCACGCGGTGCGGGCGCTGGATCTGGCTCGTGCGGCCGGCCTCGAGGACGACGTGCCGGACCTGGAGGCCGCCGCGATGCGTTCGTTGGTGCTCGCGGCAGAGCGTCAGCAGTCGCTCGATGCAGCGCGGGCGGCGGAGTACTACCGGCACGCGTTGGCGCTGGCGCCGCCCGGGGCCGCACGGGCCCAGATCCGCAGGGACGCCACGAGCCTGGGCTGGCGTTCCGGAGGCATGACGACCGACGAGGCGCTCGAGGAGTACCGCACCGCCGAGCGTGAGGCCATGGAGGCCGGCGACAAGCGCCTCGCCGCACGGGTGATCCGCCGCATCTACTTCCAGCTCGGGCTGCGGGGTGAGACGACGGCGGCGCGCGAGGCCCTCGAGCGTGGCATCGCCCTCGTCGAGGACGACCCCGAGGCCCGGGAGGAGCTCGCCGAGCTCTACGCCTGCCGATCCGAGGATGCGATGTTCGCCGGCCGATCCGACGAATCACGCCGCTGGGCCGACCGGTCGCTCGAGCTGCCACGGAGCGAGTCGGTGACCCTGATGGCGCTGCACCTGCGCGGGAACGCGCGGTGCGAGATGGGCGACCTCGGAGGCGTCGACGACCTGCGGGAGGCGCTGGAGATCGCCGAGGCGTCGGGAGTGGCGATCGACATCGTCACGTCCCACTCGTATCTGCTGGAGTGGGTCGGCCTCGAGGACGGCCCGTCGGTCGCGCTCCCGATGAACCGGGCGACGGTCGACCTGTGTCGCCGGCGGGGCATCGAGGGCCAGGGAACGTGGACCCGCGCCGAGGGCTTCTGGCTGCTCTTCGACGCAGGGTTGTGGGACGAGCTGCTCGCCGAGAGCGCCGACCTCCAGACATGGTCCCGGGCACACGGCGACACGCAGATCGTCACGGTGGCGGACCTCTACCGCGCGCGCGTGCTGGCGCATCGAGGCGATGCCGATGCCGCGGTGAGCCTCGTCGAGTCCTTCCTGCCGACCGCCCGCCAGATCGAGGACCTGCAGGTGCTGGCGCCCGCGCTGCTGGTCGGCGTCGTCGCGCACGCGACCGCCGGCGACGCCGCGACGGCGCTGACGCTGACGAAGGAGTTCGACACGGCCACGGCCGACGGGCCGACGGAGTACCGGGAGGTCTACCTGCCCGAGCTCGTTCGCACGCTGATCGCGGCGGACGCGCTCGACACCGCGACGCGGATCGTGGGTGACCGGCCGGTCCACGTGCGCCGAACACGGCTCGCGGTGGCCTCGGCACGCGCCAGCCTCGCCGAGGCGAGCGGCGATCTCGCTGCGGCCGCCGACGGCTTCCGTGAGACGGCGGCCGGGTGGGAAGCGTGGGGCGGAAGGTTCGAGCGGGCCCATGCACTCGCCGGGCTCGGCCGCGCCGGCCCGGGCGAGGAGGCTGCGAACGCCGCGGCCGCGGCCGACGAGTCCTTCGCCCAGCTCGGTGTCGCGTTCGGCCGTTGAACGGTCGTCGCAGGAGACGCTGTTTCGAACTTCGAAAGCAGCACCAGTAGATCTCCCTACTCCTCTGAACACTGGTCCACGTGAAGGTACTGGCGGCACTCCTCGTCGGTGAGCGCCCTCGGGACCTCCCGGCGGGCGATCTCGAGGAGGTCGTCGATGTCGAGCGCCCAGATCCGAACACCGTCGCACGAGCTTGTGGAGGCGAGCTTCGTGCCGTCCGGACTGAAGCTCACGCCTTCGACGGCGCATCCAGAGCCTCGCAGAACGAACTGCTGCGCGCCCGTGTCTGCTTCGAAGAGGAGAACCGTGCCGTCGTCGCTCGATGTGGCGAGGCGCGATCCGTCGGGACTGAAGGCGACATCGGTGACGCCTCCCGACTGCCCTTCCAGCACGGATACGCGTGTTCCGCTCTCCACGTTCCAGATCTCCACTCCTTCCGGACCAGCCGTCGCGATCCGGGAACCGCTGGGATCGAAGTCCAGGGAGTACACGTTCGCCTCGATCGTGCGGACCACCTCGCCCCGCTCCCAGTCCCAGATCCTCACGTGCCTCGTCCCCTGTTCCGTAGCGGCCGCGGTCGCCACCAGGACGCCATCGGGGCTGAAGCGAGCATCACTGACATCGTTGGATACGGTCATCTCCTCTTGAAGGACGCGGATCACGTGGCCGGACCGATCGATGATCTTCGTCGTTCCGCCCCAGGCGGCGCTGACGAGGAACTCACCGTCCGAACTGAACGCCACGCTGTTGACGTCCCACTCGTGGCCGATCCGAAAAAGCTCCTGGCCGGTGGACGTATCCCACGCCCTTACCGCTGACGCACCACCGAACAAGGGTGGGGGCCTGCTCCACCCGCCGAGTGCGATCGAACGGCCGTCCGGACTCACGTCGAAGGCTTTGAACTCGAAGTAGTCGGTCGGTGGCCCGAGCGTTCGAAGGTCCCGACCCGTCTGCAGATCCCAGATCGTCAGCGCCTCGAATCCGTCTGGGTCGCCCGAAACCACGCGCAGTCCATCGGGCATGAAGACCGCCGCCGGATAGCCGGCGGCGGGGAGGTTCATCCATTCGGCGTCTCCGCCCGGTCCGAGGTCCCAGATCATCGCGGCGGAGATCGCCGCGTCTCCGGCCATCACCCGGGTCCCGTCCGGCGAGAAGGCCACGCCAACGATCCCTGCCTGCGTCTCTTGCGCCGACAGCGACCACCGCTCCCGGACGCCCTCGTCCCCCATCTCCCACACCCTCGCGGTGCCATCCAAGCCTCCCGTGACGAGGCGAGAGGAATCCTGGCTCCAGGCGACGCTGGTGGCGAAGCCCGCGTGACCGATCAGCGTGTAACGGAGCCTTCCGCCCTCCGCCTCCCATATCAGCGTGTTGTTCAGACTGCTCGCGGCGATATATCGGCCGTCGGGACTCCAGGACACCCCCCGGGAGTAGGGAGGGCAGCAAAGGTTGGGCCCGCTCAGTGCGAACAACTCCCTGCCGGTCTCCACGTCGAACACGGCACCGTTTCTCTTCTCGCCCTCCCAGGACGCCACGGCGAGGCGCTTCCCGTCGGGACCAAAGGCGGTGTCGATCGCGCCGGCGATGGGAACGTTCGAGATGACCCGGTCCGTCGACAGGTCCAGGACCCGGACGCTCCCGACCCCCTCGGGAACAGCCCAGTCGCTCCAAGCGGCGGCGACGAGCGAACCGTCCTCGCTGAACGAAGGACCCCACACTCCGAAGGCACCGGCGTCCGCCGATACGCTGGAGATGAGCCGCCCGGTCGAAGCGTTCCACACCTTGAGCTTCCCCTCTTCGCCGGTCGTGGCAAGCAGCGAGCCGTCCGGACTGAACGCGACGTCGTTGATATCCGCGTCGTGTGCCTCGAATGTGAGGATGCTCTCACCCGTCTCATCGTCCATGATGTCGATTGTGCCCGAGTTCTCGGGACCCTCGGTCACGAAGACTCCATTCGGGCTCCAGGCGAGGAGGCCCCCCAGTCCGGGTACCTCCAGCTCGAGCCGTGACGCCACGACCGCGCGGTGGAGCGCTTCCTCCGTTTCCGGGAGAACTGTTCCGCCCAG
>DASZOO010000086.1:0-7398 GCA_035550775.1 Actinomycetota bacterium
CTCGACGGAGCACGTGAAGCGGGCGACCTACATCGGCACCGCGATCGACCAGGGCCGCACGAGCGGCACGCTCACCGCGGCGATCGTCAACGAGGCGTGGGGTGAGGGGCCGGGGGCGCAGGGACCGACGAACAGCCGCCCCCCCTACACCCCCGTCCCGTACTCCGTGCTCGCGGGCCCCGACCGAGGGCCGGCGCTGCTCGATCCGGTGCGAACGACCCCCATGCACGAGCGCCACGTCGAGCGCGGGGCCGCGTTCGAGAACGTCGGCCAGTGGAAGCGTCCCTGGTACTTCCCCCTTCCCGGCGAGTCGATGCACGCCGCTGTGGCGCGCGAGTGCCTCGCCGTGCGGCACACGGCCGGCGCGATGGACGCGTCGACCCTCGGAAAGATCGAGCTCACCGGTCCCGACGTGGCGATCTTCCTCGACCGGCTCTACACGAACCGCATGTCGACCCTCGCGGTGGGATCCATCAGGTACGGGCTGATGCTCGGACTCGACGGCATGGTGTTCGACGACGGCGTCGCCATGCGACTGGCCGACGACCGGTTCCTGATCACGACGACGACAGGGGGCGCCGCGAAGGTCATGGATCACGTCGAGGAGTGGCTGCAGACCGAGTGGCCCGATCTGCGCGTGTACGCGACGAGCGTGACCGAGCAGTGGGCGACGATCGCGGTGAACGGCCCGCTGGCGCGCGACGTGCTCGACGCGGCGGGCACCGACGTCGACCTGGGTGCGGCGTCGTTCTCGTTCATGACGTGGCGCGACGGCCACGTCGCAGGGATGCCGGCGCGCGTCGCGCGGGTGAGCTTCACCGGCGAGCTCGCCTACGAGATCAACGTCCCCGGAGACCTCGGCCTCGCGATGTGGGACGCCGTGCTCGCCGCCGGCATGCCGCTCGGGCTCGCGCCGTACGGCACCGAGGCGATGCACCTGCTCCGTGCCGAGAAGGGCTTCGTGATCGTCGGCCAGGACACCGACGGCACGGTGACGCCCCACGACCTCGACATGTCGTGGATCGTACGGAAGGACGACTCGGACTTCATCGGCAAGCGCTCGCTGCGGCGGCCCGACACGGTCCGGCCCGACCGGAAGCAGCTCGTCGGCCTGATGCCGGTCGACCCGACCCTCTGGCTGCCCGAGGGAGCGCAGCTCGTCTCGCCCGAGCTCGCGGGGACCTCGCCACCGGTGCCGATGATCGGCCACGTCACGTCGAGTTACCGCAGCCCGGTGCTCGAGCGAACGTTCGCGCTCGCGATGATCACCGGCGGTCGTGATCGCATCGGCGGCCACGTCGTCTCGGCCACCCCGCGCGGTCCGGTGGAGTGCGAGGTCGTGAGGCCCGTGTTCTACGACCCGGAGGGGACACGCCGTGACGGTTGAGGCCTTCGCCCGAGATCCGCTCGCATCACGGGCCTCCGACCTCGCCGGCGTGGCCGAGCGCACCGGAGGCCGCGTCACGGTCGAGCACGTGCCGTTCCTGGCACAGGTCTCGTTGCGGCTCGACCCCTCGCTGGTCGACCGCGCGCCGTTCCCGCTGCCCCTCGAGCCGAACACGGTGTGGGACGACGGGTCACGCGCGGCGCTGTGGCTCGGGCCCGACGAGTGGCTGGTGCTCGGACCTCCGCACGCGGGGAGACGGATCGTCGCCGAGCTCGAGGCTGCGCTCGAGGGCTTGCATCGTTCGGTCGTCGATGTCAGCGCGAACCGGGTCGCGATCGAGCTCGGCGGACCCGACCGGATGACCCTGCTCGCGAGCGGCTGCCCGCTCGACCTCCACCCGCGCACGTGGCGGAGCGGGATGTGTGCGCAGACGCTGTTCGCGAAGGCACCCGTGATCCTGCACGAGCGAGCCGAGTCGACCGGGCTGCTGGTGCGTCCCTCGTTCGCCGACTACGTCGTCGACCGGCTCCTCGTGGCCGTGTGATCCTCGGGCTCGGTCGATCCAGGCTGGCGATCGGGGATACGCCCGCTGAAGAAGAGCGCCACGAGCGCGATGCCCGCGAGCACGATCAGCGCCACCCGGAGGCCGTCGATCCGCGCCTGCTGGTTCACGTCGACGACGGCCTCGGCCGTCGCCCCCGTCACACCGGCATCGTCGAGCGCGGTCTGCAGCTGTGCGTCGGAAACGAACGGGGCGCCCGCGGCGAGCTGCACGTTCGCCTGGTTCACGACGTCGTCGGGCACGTCGGGGTTCGCCTCGATGCCGGCGAGGAACGACGCGGTGAGCGCCGCGATCAGCAGCGATCCGGCGAGAGCGGTCCCGATCGAGGCCCCGAGGTTCGTGGCCGTGTTCTGCAGGCCTCCGACCTCGGGGCTGCGGTCGTCGGGGACCGACGAGACGGTGACCGCCCCGAGCTGCGACGACAGGGCGCCGATGCCGGCTCCCACGAGCAGCAGCGGTCCGGTCACGATCGCGGCATCGGCGTCGGCGTCCATCGCCGCGAACAGCACGACGATGCCGACGAACATGGCGAACAGCCCGAAGCGGACGACCCGGCGCGGCGAGGCCTGGGGAAGGAACCGCGGCACCCCGGCCGCGAACAACAGCAACGTCACCGACAACGGCAGGATCCGCACCCCGGTATCGATCGCCGACAGACCGAGCGAGACCGAGAGGTACAGCGGTATCGCGAAGAACAGGCCCGCCTGCACCAGGTACTGGAAGAAGAACATCGAGAGCCCACCGGTCAGTTGGTGCACGCGGAAGAGCCCGAGGGTCACGAGCGGCTCACCGCCTCGCTGTTCCACGCGGCGCTCCCAGAGCACGAAGGCCCACAGCACGAGCCCGCCGCCGAGCACCAGCCAGACGACCGGCGACAGCCCGACCCAGGACGGGCCGCCCGGCTTCGGCAGGAACCACCCGTAGATCGACGAGCGGAGCACGCCGAACACGGCGAGGCCGAGACCCGCGGCGGCGAGCAGGGCGCCCACGACGTCGATGTGAGCGCGCTCGTCGGCCGGCGCGTCCTGCACGCGGCGGGCGAGCGCGAGGATCCCGATGACGACGACGACCTCGCCGGCGAAGACGTATCGCCACGAGGCGTACGTGGTCGCGAGCCCGCCGATCAGCGGCCCCGCGGCGATCGCGATCGCGCCCGCCGCCATCACCAGGCCGTACGCACGCGGGCGCTCGGCCGGACCGAAGTTGCCGGCCACCAGCGCGACGATCGCCGGCATGATCAGCGCCGCGCCGACGCCTTCGAGCACGGACCATCCGACGATCAAGACCCCGAGGCTCGGCGCGAGCGCGGTCGTGAGCGATCCCGTGCCGTAGATCGCACATCCGATCGCGAACGCCCGCCGGCGGCCGACGATCGAGCCGACCTTGCCGCCGGTGATCATGCACATCGCCATCACGAGCGTGTAGAGCGTGATCGCGGTCTGGATGCCCGTGACGGTGGTGCCGACGTCGGCGGCCACGGTCGAGATCGACACGTTCATCACCGAGCTGTCGAGCATCATCAGGAACTGCCCCGACGCCAGGGTCACCAGGACCAAGCTCGATCCCGCTGCCCCTGCCTTCGTGCCCACGCCCATCGTCATGACCGCCGGATGCTATCCGCCCAGCACGTGGTCCGCCGCGCCGGAGGGCTCAGGTTCCGGCAGCCGGACCATGCGGAACGCGTTCGCCGACCCGAGGAGTCCGGCGATCAGAGGCACGAGGAGCGCGATCTGGAGCGCGAAGGGGCGTGCCTCGGTGTTGATGCGGACGATCTCGGCCTGCGTGCCCGGTGGCTGACCGATCAGGATCTCCTCGAGCTGAGTGTTCGTCATCAGCTCGGCGTCGTCCTCCAGCGCGGTCGCGACCTGCTCCTGCTCGACCCCCGACAGCACCTCGCTCGACCGTGCGAGCTCCGTGAACGCGATCGACAGCGTCGCCAGCATGATCGCGCCCGCGAACGCGAGCCCGAACGAGAGCCCGAACGAACCGGACGCCGAGTTCACGCCGGCGGCCTCGCTCACGTGTTCCTCGTCGACCGGGGCGAGTGTGTAGTTGTTGAGCTGCGAGACGAGCAGGCCTAGTCCCGTGCCCATCACGATCAGCGGGATCGAGAGCCACCACCCCGTCGACGCACGGGGAACGACCGCGATCACCCCGAGCACACCGACCGACACGAGCAGAAATCCTGCTCGGACGATCACGCTCGGCCGTCGGTCGCCCGCCCGTCGACCGGACAGCATCGCGACCGCGAACATGCTGAGCGACAGTGGTGCGATCGACAGACCCGCCTGGAGCGCGTCGTACTCGAGCACCATCTGCAGGAAGATCGGCAGCGCGATCATCGTGCCACCGAGCGCGATCTGCTGGAGCATCTGCTGGGAGATCCCTAGACGGAAGGGCTTCGAGGCGAACAGGCCGGGGTCGAGCAGGGCGGGTCGCGCCAGGCGCTTGCGCCGCACGAGCCACGCGGCGAGGAGCCCGAGCGAGGCGAGGCCGACCACGATCAGGGCACCGACGCGCTCCCCGCCCTCCTGCCACACGAGGATCCCGAGCACCACGCCCCCCATGCCGAAGATCGACAGCGCCGCCCCGACGACGTCGACCCCGCGGGGTCCGGTGTACGGGACGTCGCGCACGAGCTTCACCCCCGACAGCACGACCGCGATGATCACGACCTCGAGCGCGAACCCGACCCGCCACGAGAGGAAGGTCGTGATGAACCCGCCGAGCAGGGGGCCGACCGCCGCGGCGATCGCCGCCGCGGCCCCCACCAACGCGTAGACCCGCCGCCGCGCCGCGCCCTCGAAGTTCCCGTGGATCAGCGACTGCATCGCCGGCAGCAGGAGCGACGCGCCGATGCCGCCGATCACGGCCCAGAACACGATGATCGCGGTGAGGTCCTGGGCCACGGTCATCGCCAGGGCCCCGACCGCGTAGCCGAACAGGCCGAGGATGTAGGCGCGCTTGCGGCCGAACAGGTCGCCGAACTTGCTCCCGAGCAGGATGAAGGCGGCGGAGACGAGCGCCTCGAGCGCGATCGCCGATTGCACGCCGCTCACGGTCGTATCGAGGTCGCGGACGACCGCCGAGATCGACACGTTCATCAACGAGGTGTCGACGACGAGCACGAACATCGCCATCGCGAGCAGGATCGCGAGGCGTCGGCTGCCCGACGCGACGAGTGGATCGACGCTCGACATCGCCGAATCATCGACGCGACCGCTACCCCGCGCAAGCCTCCGCCGCTACCGGTGCGTGCCGGCGCTCGCCGCGTCGGGCACCATGCGATCGCTGCGGAACCGATCGGGGCCGAACGGCGCGATCAACGGATCGACCCGTCCGGTCGCGAGCAGCTCGGCCATGGACCGGCCGAAGATCGGTGCGCCCTTGAACCCCCAGGTTCCCATGCCCGACATCAGGAAGAAGTTCCGCACCTCGCTCTCGCCGAGCAGCGGCGAGGAGTCGGGCGTCATGTCGCAGAGCCCGGCCCACTGGCGCATCAAGCGGGCCTTCGCCATGAACGGGAGCAGTTGGATCGTGCGCTTCGCGGCCTCAGCCGCGAAGCCGAACGTCGAGCGCGTCGAGTAGGTGTTGTAGGGAAGCGTCTCCGCCCCCACGACGAGCTCCCCACGCGCCGTCTGCTGTGTGTACACGTACAGGTCCATCGAGGAGACGAGCCCCCACAGCACCGGGGTGTACGCCTCGGTGACGAACGCTTGCAGCGCCATCGTCTCGATCGGCAGGTGCACACCGGCCATGCGCGCGAGCACGCTCGACCATCCGGCGACCGCGCCCACGACCCGGCCAGCTGCGACCGGACCGCGGTCGGTGACCACCCCTCGGCACTCGCCGCCGGCCACGTCGACGCCGACCACCTCGACGCCCTCGTGGATCTCGACGCCACGGCGGCTCGCCGCGCTCGCGTACCCCCACACCACCGAGTCGTGGCGGGCGAAGGCACCTGGAGGGTGGTACGAGGCTCCGATCACCGGCAGCTCCCCGCCGGCGGTGAGATCGACGAGCGGGCACACATCGAGCACCTGCTCGGGCGTGAGGATCTCGGTGTCGACGCCGTAGTGGCGGTGCAGCAGCACCTTCTCGCGTTCCACTTGCAGGGTGTCGATCGAGTGGCAGAGGTCGAGGTTCCCCTGAGTGCTGAACAAGACGTTGAAGTCCAACTCCTGCGAGAGCGTGCGGTACATGCCGAGGCTCGTCGCGTACAGCGGCACCGTCTCGGGGGTGTTGTAGGTGGCGCGCACGACCTGGGTGTTCCTGCCGCTGCCGCCGCTGCCGATGTACGACCGTTCGAGCACCGCGACGTCGCGGATGCCGTGGTACTCGGCCAGGTGGAACGCGAGCGAGAGCCCGTTGACGCCCCCTCCCACGATCACGACGTCGTACCGCGGCTTCAGGTCGCGCCTGGTGAGGAACTCCCGATGTCTGAGCAGACCGCTCATCTCGTGAGGAACTCCCGATGTCTGGGCAGACCGCTCATCTCGTGAGCACCCCCGCGGCGTCGATGCGGAGACGCTCATCGACGTGAGCCGTGAGGTTCGCGGGTACGAGGATCGTCACGCGGCCTGCTTCGACGAGCACCTTCGCAGCCGCGCCCGCGACCTCGCCTTGGATCCAGCCGGTCGCCGGCAGCCGGAGCTCGGACACGCGGGCGAACGCTTCGGAAGCGTCGGGCCCGTCCAGCACGAACGAGGTCCAGGCGTCGGAGACCGCTTCGACGAGAGCGGCGCCCGAGACGTCGGCGCGAACGCCGTCGGCGTCGTCCGTGCCCACGAGCATCACCTCGTTCGATGCGACGCGCAACAGCGCGGAACCGACGGGTGGCTCGACGCGATCGCACTCGTCGCTCGACCCGAAGATCGCGAGGATCCGTGGCTGGTCCCTCCGGAGCTCAGCCACGCATCCTCCCACCGTCCGGATCGTAGAACGGGGTCGTCACCACGCTCGCCGTCGCTCCCGACCCGGTTCGCAACCGGTCGGGGAACCCGCCGACGGCCGCGCGCATCCACCCGAGCCCGATCGCCCGGTCGAGCACGATGGAGCGCTCGGCAGAGGTGATCCGCCCGACGACCTCGTCGCCCGCGATCAGCGGCTCGCCTCGCAGGTCGGCCGTGGACTCGGGTCCACCGGAGAACTCGAGGCCGACGTGCCGCCGGGTCATCGGCAGCTCGCCCATGCGTTCAAGGGCTCGCTTCCCGACGAACCACGGCTTGGACATCTCGACCGCCCACGGCATGCCCAGCTTGGCCGGGGTGTCGTCGGGCATCGTGTCCTGGCCGACGTAGACGTGCCCCTTCTCGAGCCGAAGGAGCTCGAGCGCATCTAGCCCGTGCGGCACCAGGTCCCAGTCGCGGCCGGCGTCGGCGAGCGCGGTCCACAGCTCGGGGCCGCGGCGACGTGGGTGGTGCAGCTCGAACGCCAGCTCGCCGACGAA
>DASZOO010000087.1:0-3701 GCA_035550775.1 Actinomycetota bacterium
GCGAGCGAGCCCGACCTCGTGGACGTCTTTCCGTACTCGGATCGGATCGTCGATCTCGCCTCGGTCGACCACGGCCGCGCCTCCGAGGGCAAGCGCCCGATCTTCGTCGAGATCAGCCATCCGTGGCCGCCCAACGAGGCGAACATCCTCGAGCCCGCGACATGGCAGCTCGAACTCCTCGTGGTCGGCGACAACATCAGGCCTGAGCGCTCGTTCGTCACTCTCTCTTATGACGGGCAGTGGCCGCAGCTCGACGACCCCACGATCTGGAAGCACTTCGTCGTCGATGGGCCGCACCCAGAGCCACTGAGACCGCCAGAAGACGCGTCATGAGATCGCTCGCAACCGGGAGCGCGACCCGAAGTCACCACATCGCAGGCCACGAAGACCCTGCAAAGGGCCTGAGGTGTGGTAAGGAGGGGGTCGACGGTTCGAGTCCGTCAGAGGGCTCTGCAAAAGACCTGCAAACCGGGTTCTTCATCTCGGATCGACTTGCCGCGAACCCGAAGGCCCACAGGACTTGACGATCGGACACTAACACTTCGCTGCAGCGCGCGGACCGAGGCGCCGGCGTGACCTGGGCCACCCTCGCTAGATGTCGGTGAGGGTGCTTGGCGGCTTCGACGCTCGTGCGGCGTCTGGCGCGCCTCGCGACGTTTGCGAGAGGAGTGCTTCCGCCGCGAGCGCAGCGGTGACCAGCATTGCGATCGCCCCGACTTGAGCCGCGGCCCCGACCTCGGTGCCGAGCGGGATGGTGGCCAGGGCCGCCGCGGCGGCGGCGAGTCGGGTGTGGTTCGACCCGATGCCGAACGTCCGTCGGAAGCCGACGTCGCAGAGGATGAAGAGGGCCGCGCCGGCCGCAAGCCCGACCGCGATCCATCCTCCGAGCGGGTCGTAGGGGTCGCCGATCGCCTTCTTCAGCCCGGCTGCGACGGCGACGATGCTGAGCAGGATCCCGTAGTGCCAGTAGCCGAAGCCGCTCAATGCGAGCTGCGGACGTCGCGCTGGCGGCGTTTCGTGAAACGCGCGCTCGACGGCTTCCTCGTCACCGAAGTACGCCCACCAAAGCGCCGCGCTGAGGCCGAGGGCGAGCAAGGCGACGAGGGCGAGCCCCAGGTCGAGGGGGAGTCCGGCCGCGCCCGCACCGATGACGACGATCGATTCGCCCAGGGCGACGATGACGACGAGACCGTGACGCTCGACGAAGTGCGAGACGGAAACGACGAAGCCCTCGACCGTCGTAATCCGGGGCGTGACCCAGAGTAGAGCTCCGGTGAGCGCCCACATGATCCACTGCGTATCCCCGCCTGCGGCTCCGCCGACGAGGACGAGCACGACGGCAAGGAGGTTGAACGGCGCGATGCGAAGGATCGCGCGCACCTCGGAGACCGTCGCGCCGCGGACGAACATGCCGGCGTGGAGCAGGACGACGACCAGGTAGCCGAGACCGAACGCGAGTCCGTCGCCGTCATACGCGTTCGGGATGGCGAGCGCGATCACGAGGAAGCCGCCCATGCCCCCGATCAGGAGTAGCCGGAAGCGGAGGCGGTCGGTCACGATCGCGTTCGTCAGCCATGCGTAGCCGTCGTACATCCACCAGATCAAGAGCAGCATCACGACGACCTGCGCGAGTGCCGCCAGGCCTTCGCCGTCGACGAGGACGCCCGTCAGCTGCGTGATCGTGAAGACGAAGACGAGATCGAAGAAGAGCTCGAGGGTGGAGACGCGGACGCTGCGCTCAGCGACGGCGCGGGGCGCGGCGGCGCGAGTCACGCTCGACTACTGCCCGATGATCCGCGCCGCGGCCTCGACCGAGGCGCGCCTGAACTGTGCGAGCCGCTTGGGAGACCAGGGCTGCTTCGTATCGTGCGTCCTGATCGCCTCCGAGGCGGTGAACCACGCACTCACCAGTCCGAACAGGAGCGCGAGCAGGTCGGCCGGTGCGAAAGTGGCATCGACGCTTCCGTCTCGCTGCGCGGCGGCGAGTGCCTTCAGCTTCGCGCGATAGGACTCGGCCTCGAAGGGAGCAATGGCTGTCGGCCGCTCGAGTCCGGCCCAGAGAACGAGGCGCGCGACCTCAGGGTGCTCGATGACGTAGTCGAACAGGCGACCGACGTAGCCTGGCAGGTCGTCAGGGTCGAACGGCACCTCCTGCACCAGCGGTCCGCAGCTCGTCTCGAGGACGGCGTCGAAGAGTTGTTCCTTGCTGCCGAAGTACGCGTAGATCAGCTGCTTGTTCGTCTGTGCCGCAGCGGCGATCCGGTCGACACGCGCCCCGGCGACCCCGTACGCCGCGAACTCCTTGGTCGCAGCGCCGAGGAGACGTTCTTTCGTGGCCGCCGAGTCCCGTGCTGCTACTGCCATGGTTAGATCATACAACTAGTTAGTTGACAGATCCGATGACGCGTGAGATTATCAACCATCCGGTTGGTTGAAAGAGAAAGGATCGTCATGGAACGACTGACGGATCTCCGGTTTCTGTTTCGCGTGGTCGTCGGCTTGGAGTTGATCTACGCGCTCGTGGCCGTCCTCACCCCGCCCAGCCAGGTCGAGAACGTGACCGGCTGGGTCCTGACCGCAGACGGCCAGTGGCTGACGAAGCTGCTCGGGCTCGCCCTCTTCTCGCAGGCGTGGGTCGCTTGGGTGCTACGCAACGAGCCCCACCTGGGGGTCGCCAAGGGGCTCGCCTTCTACCAGCTCGCCAGCGCGACCGCAGACTGGGTCATGTGGCTCTGGCTGGCCGACGACGGCATCTTCTCCAACGGCGGCGCCATCGTCGTCGCCGCCATCGCCACGCACTACGCCCTCGGCCTACTGCTCGTGCGGGCGATCCGCAGAGCCTCGACGGCTGCCGCGCACACGCCCGCGCCGGCGGCGGGCATCGCCTGACGTGCGAGAGCTCCGGACCGAGATCGAGATCGACGCCCCTCCGGAGCAGGTGTGGCAAGTGCTGACCGACTTCGGCGCCTATCCGGATTGGAACCCCTTCATCCGCTCGATCGAGGGCGAGCCGCAGGTCGGTTCGCGATTGAACGTTCGGATCGACCCGACCCCCTGGGCTACTCCTCCTCAGCGAAGGCGGCGAGCCGCCGGAGGCGCTCGCGACTCAACTAGGCCGAAACCGTTGCACCGGTTGCCGATCGGAGCGCATGGTAAGGAGGAACACGGGTCGCATCGCCTCAGGCGGCCGGCCGCTTCGGGTCTGACCCCCTCCTTAGCGAAGGGGTGATCGCCGCACTCGGCGTACCCGATTTCGCGCGACCACCACCAATAGGGCCGCCCAGGGAAGGTCGCGACTAGGTCGTCGCGGCGCGGTATCGCGCGACACTCGCCGCAATCGTCCACACCACGAGCGACACGATCGCCGGGAAGAACGCATAGCCAAACGCGCTCCCGTCGGTCGTCCCGTCGAGAACGGTCAAGAACGTGATGAAAGCGTGACCGACGCCATCGCCATTCCCGCAATACCGGTTAGGGCGCCCCCGAACGCAACGCGGGCCAGTTGCTCCCACCCGCGACCGCGGGACTCAGAACCCTCGAACGCGCTGCGAATCGTTCCGATGAAGTGCAAGAAAACGAAGCCGGCGAGCAGCATCAGGAAGGCGCTGATGCGGCTGTTCCACTGGTTGTCGCGTGCCCAGTTGATCCACTCTTGATTTGGTTCGTTGTAGTGGGGTGTTAAGCCGCCGTTTGTGAACCAG
>DASZOO010000088.1:0-21686 GCA_035550775.1 Actinomycetota bacterium
CGGCGGCTACCAGATCTCGACCGGCCCGATGCAGGAGATGATCAACGAGCGTTTCGGTCGTGTCGACGGCCCGCCGATCGTCGATCTGATGCAACCGACGCAGGCATTCCTGAACCTCGAGGAGCTCGAGGCGAACGGTCACGCCGTCGAGGACGTGGCGCGCTTCATGATGACGTTCACGCAGGCGCAGACGGCAGGCGGCGGGGTGATGCCGATCGCAGGGCAGGAGAACGACACGGTGATGACCGCTGCGTTCCCCTCCGCGATGATGCCGGAGCTGCCGTGCCTGCCCGAGGCCCAGCGCTAGCCGTGCCGTTCCGGTTCCGGGGCACGGTGCCTCAGCTCGGCTATCCTGAGGCGATCCCCACGACGGGCATGAGGTTCTGGGCTGCCCGAACGACACCTTCCCCCTGATGCAGAGAGGACGATCCCCCTCGATGGCCGCTACCCGCAGCGTGCAGGCTCGGACGGGCGAGACCACCGCACCGGCGCCTGGTTCCGGCTCGGGCTGGCTCGGATCGTGGTGGGTCGTCGGAGGCGCCGCGCTGCTGATGCTGCTCGCGCTCGGGTGGAAGTTCCTGGCGGACCCGAGCCTGTCGGCTCCGACGAGGGACCCCGCGTGGTACACGTGGCGCGCCCAAGTGATCCTGGAAGCCGATCCGGCGCGCGTGGCACAGGAGTGGGGCCCGAACGGGCTGTTCGCCGGCGGCTATCGGGTCACGGTGCCCCTGGCCGGCGCCTTGCTGCAGCAGGTGGTCGGCATCGATCGGTACACGTTCAGCGCGTACCTGATGATCGGCATCCCCATCCTCACCGGGCTCGCGCTCGGCGCGGCGCTGCTGCGCAGCCGCCGCGACCCGCTCGTCGTGCTGACCACGCTGCTCGCGACGGTCGCGCTGTTCCTCACGACTCCGTACGTCGGATACCTCGACAACATCGCGGTGCTGTTCCTGCTCGCGCTGACGATCCCGTTCGTGCACGAGGCGCGCACGTCCTGGGGAGCGCGAACGGCGCTGTTCCTCATCGGCGTGGCGGCGGCGTTCACGCACCCGACGACGTGCGTGATCTTCGGCGCGGTGCTGGTGGCGGTGTTCGGATTCCACTTCCTCACGAGCCGCTTCTCGCTCGGCGCCGCGCTCAGGGCCGACGGGCCGATGTTGATGTCCGTCGGTTTCGGCATGGTCGCCGGCCTGGCGATGTGGGTCGTCGGCATCTGGGGCAAGCCCGCGAGCCTCGCGGAGGCCGCCCTTCCGCCCCCGTACACGGCGAGGTTCTTCGCCGACCGCCTGATCGAGTGGGTCCAGTCGCTCCAGCCGATCGTGATCGTGCCGTTCATCGCCATCGCGATCGCTTCGACGATCCTGCTCTCGCGACGAACGCGTGAGCCCGCACGCACCGAGGACCAGGTGTCGATCTGGTGGCTGCTGGCGTTCGCGGGTGCGGCCAGCGTGGTGACCGGCGCGGCGCTGCCCTACTACCGGTTCATGAATGCCAGCGCCGCTCCCATGGCGCTCGTGGGCCTCGGTTCGTTCGTCGCGATCCGCTGGCTGCTGCGCGGCCGGCGCGGCCCGGCGCTCGTGGCCGGCGCCGTGGGGACGGTGCTGGTGGTCGCCTCGCTCGGCTTCGTGCTGCTCGACGGCGTGCAGAACCGCTGGGTGAGCGAGCAGAACCAGTGGGCGAATCAGCAGGTGCGCACATCGCTCGCCGCGGTCCACGAGGTGGTCGACGCCGCGGGGGAGCGGCCGAACGTGCTGGTCGTGAACCACGGCGACGCGGACGACCCGGCGACCGAGACGAACACCGCCTACGGGTGGGCGAAGACCTACACGAACGTGTTCCGCACCGGCCTGCCGGGCGAGGCGATCGAGCGATCGGTCACCTACCTCGGCACGCTCGGCAACTTCCTCGCCGGTGAACGCACGACCTCATCGGCCGGGAGCGAGGGCTACACGGACGCGGCGACGGCGCACTGGTGCGAGGCGTTCGGAGGTCCCGACGACCCGTGCGATCCCGATGCCAAGCGGCCGGACGAGTTCCGCCCGCGGTTCGAGGAGTTCCCCGAGCCGCCGGTCGTCTTCCTGATCGGGCAGTACTACGGGGGCCTGTGCAACGGGGTCGAGGACTGCTCGGCCGACGTGCAGCGCCAGGAGCTCGAGGCCGCCACCTCCCAGGGGGTCGAGGTCGGCCCCGATGTGTACGTGATCGAGGGCGACGGGTTGTACAGCCCTCCGGCCGACGTCGTCGAACGCGCCCGCGCTGCCGCGACCGTGGAAGCGGCGAAGTTCCGCGAACACCCCGGACCGCTCGAGAACCTGCCGCAGAACCTGCTCGTGATCGCGATGCTCGCCGTGCTGTTGGTCGCGCCCGGCTGGCTCGCCGCGAACTGGCTCGGCCTGCGCACGACGGTCGACCGCATCGCGCTGATCCCGGGGATGTCGATCGTGATCGTGCTCCTCGCGGGCATCGCCGTGCTCGCGGTCTGGAGAGGACCCCTCACCAGCGCGAAGGGATGGACGGTCGTGGCGGTCGCGATCGGCTTGGGCGCCGCGCTCCGGGTCGCCGATGCCTGGCTGCGGCGCCCGCTCGAATCGTTGGGCGGCTTCTTCAACACCATGTTCGCCGTGTTCTCCAACCGCGACTTCTCGGTGCTCATGGGGGTGCAGTTCCTCGCGCAGGCGGGCCAGGGCATCGTGCAGGGAGCCATCGCGAAGTCGCTCGCGTTCGGCGGCCAAGAGGGCTTCGACGTGCAGAACCTCCCGTCGGCCGACTACCTGCTGACCGTCGTGCTCGCGCTCTACGTGCCCTACACCCTGATCTCGCCGTTCATCGGGGTGTTCATCGATCGCTTCCCGAGGCGTCGGGTCGTGTGGTGGTCCGATGTCGCCACGGCGTCCGTCGTCGTGGTGGTGGCCACGGCGGTGCTGGCGCCGCTCGGATCCGACACCACCGAGGGCAAGACGCTCGCGACCGGCGCGCTGATCGTGGGCCTGCTCGCGGTGCAGGCGTGCGTGCGCATCGCGCTGGCGGTGAAGTCCGCCGCGATGCCCGATGTGCTCTCGGGTAAGGATCTCTTGCAGGGCAACGGCCTCTCTCAGGCCGGTGGCGCGCTCGCGCAGATCGTCGGCATCGTCTTCGGTGGCGCCCTGGCGGGGTTCGTGCCGCCGTTCGTGCCCGTGGTCGTCGGAGCCGCGGTGCTGCTCGTGGGCGCGTTCGTGGCCAAGCAGCTCCGCCACGCCGAGCTCCACCCGCACGAGACGACGTTCGCCCAGGAGGCCACGCAGGTCGTGCGGAACATCGTCGCGGGCCTCAAGGAAGTGGCGAGCCGCCCCCCCGCGGCATTGGGGCTCTCGTCGTTCCAGATGCTCCGCTACCAGTTCTGGGGCTTCGGCCTGTTCGTGTTCGGCCTCTACGCGAAGAACCTCGTCGCCGGCGGGGATTCGGACACCCTCTCGCTCGTGCTCTCGGGGCTCGGCGGCCTGGTCGGTGGCGCGCTGGGCATGATCGTGGCTCAGAAGTACAAGGACCGCGTGGCCCCCGTGCGCCTGTTGCTGGCGTCGATGGTGCTGCTCGGCATCGGGGCGATCGTCGGCGGCGTGTTCGTCTCGGTGGCCGGGTTCGCAGCCATGCTGTTCATCGGGTTCTTCTCGTTCTTCGTCGGGAAGATCTCGGCCGACACGATCATGCAACAGACGATGCCCGACGACTTCCGTGGGCGGGCCTTCGCCCTGTTCGACATCGCGTACAACCTCGGGTACATCGTGCCTGCCGTCATCCTGTTCCTGATCTGGACCGAGGGCAGCGAGGCCACGACCCGAACGATCCTGCTCGTCTCCGGTGTCGTGTTCCTGGCCTTGACCGCGCTCGTCGCCGCGTGGGCACGTCGCATCCGGGATCTGTTCGCGCCCCAGGACGACCTGATCGAGGTCGACGGCGAGATCGTGCTGCCCGCGCCGATCGAGGCCGACGTCGACTGAGGCCGTCAGGAGGTCGGGGTGATGTCGCGGCCGTACGACGGGAAGTACGTGCCGATCTGACCGAGCCCGAACGCGCGCAGGATCTGGTCCTTCGATTCGCGGGCGAGCAGGAAGCGCAACGATGCCTCGACGAGCGCCTCGGGTGTCTCGAAGCCGTCCCCGTACCGCTCCCAGTCTGCACGCGACACGGTGATCTCGTGCTCGGACACCGACCCGTCGGGGTCGGTCAGCCGCACGTGGAACCGTGAGAGCACGTGTTCGACGTCGCTGCGGCTGAGCTCGATGCGGGTCGCGTCGGGCAGGTCGCCGGCCATCGTGGGCGGCATCGTACCCTCGGACGCGAACGGGAGGAACCGCGAGGGCCATGACGGAGATCGACGCCGGAGACGCGACCCTGCACGTCGAGATCGACGGAGCGGGCGTTCCGGTCTCGGTGTTCGCTCACGGCCTGACGAACTCGTGCATGGAGCTCGCGGCGTTCACTCCGATGGCTCCCGGCACCAAGGTCCGGTTCTGCTTCCGAGGCCACGGACACTCGAGCACACCCGAGGTCGGCGCCTACCGCTACGCGGACCTCGCGCGGGATCTCGACGCGGTGGCGAGCGCCACGGGGGCGACCCGTGCCGTCGGCACGTCGATGGGCGCCGGCGCACTCGCTCATCTGCTCGTTCGCGATCCGGATCGGTTCGAGCGGCTCGTGTTCCTGCTGCCGGCTTCCCTCCATGGATCGATCGGCTCGAACCCGCTGTTCGAGCGGACCGCCGAGCTGCTCGAGACGCTGCCGCTCGATCAGGCGATCGACGCGATCCTGCTCGAGTCGGGACGAGCGCGGAACTACGAGGCCAACCCCGGCCTGCGGGAGTTCGACCTGCTGCTGTGGCAGGACATGAACCCGGTCGGCGTCGCGCGCGCGATCCGCGAGGTGGTGCGCGACGCCGCGGTGCCCGACGTGACCGCTCTCGCGACCGTGCGGGCGCCGGCCCTCGTGATCGGGCGAGAGGGCGATTCGATCCATCCGGCGTCGGTGGCGCGTCAGCTCGCCGACGTGATGCCTCGAGCGGAGAGCATCGTGCTCGACTCGGAGGACGATCTGATCGCGTCGATCCCGATGCTGGTCGAGCGCGTGAGCCGGTTCCTGGACGGCGCCGCGTGAGCGACCTGGCCGCGACCAGGCGCGCCACCGACCGGCGCGGGGAGCTCGTCGGATCGGCGATGTCGGTCGCGATGGCCGTGCTCTTCGCGGGGGTGGTGATCCTCGGTTCGAAGGTGCAGTCGGGTGGCCCGCCGTTCGTCACGCTCGCGATCCGGTTCGGGGGACAGTCGCTGCTGCTCCTGGGGCTCGCGTTGGCCCTCCGTCGGCCCGGCCTCCCCGAACCCGGGGAGCGTCTGGCGCTCGCCCTCGCCGGCACGCTCGGCTACGGCACCGAGGCGGCGCTGTACTTCTCGGCGCTGAACCACGGTTCGGCCGCCGCCGTGACGCTGCTCTTCTACACCTACCCCGTCTGGGTGATGCTCGTGACGATCGTGCTCGACCGGCGCGCGCCGTCGCCGCCGCTGTTCGTGGCGCTCGCGCTCGCGATCGGGGGCAGCGCCGTCGTCGTGCTGGGCGGCGGGGGGGAGACCGACGTCGAACCCCTCGGCATCGTGCTGGCGCTGGCGACGTCGCTGGCCTACACGGCGTACCTCGTCGGCACGGACCGGTACGTTCGGCGCACCGACCCGGTGACGGCGGCCGGCTGGCTCGGCGTCGGCGCCGCCACCTCGAACGTCGTGTTCGCGCTCGCGTTCGGTGCGTTCGTCGTGCCCGACGGCGCGACCCCCGTTCGTCTGGTCGCGATCGTGTTGATCTCGGCCGGCGCGTTCGGGTCGATGCTCGCCGGGTTGCAGCGCGTGGGAGCCGTGCGGAACGCCATCATCGGCGTCATGGAACCGCTCACGGTCGCCGTGCTCGCGGCCTGGTTCCTCGATGAACCGATCACGGCGCCGGTGATCAGCGGTGGCATCCTGATCCTCGTGGGGGCCGTCATCGCCTCGGTCGTGCGCACCACGCGGATCGTCGAGCCCAACGTGTGACACGAGCCTGCGATACCGTTCCCGCCATGACCGACGACCTGTACTCACGCGACGCGTACCTGCGAACCTGTGACGCCACGGTCCTCGAGGTCCGAGACGACGGGGTCGTGCTCGATCGCACGGTCTTCTATCCGCGTGGCGGGGGCCAGCCGGGTGATTCCGGGGTGCTGCGCTGGAGCGGCGGCGAGTGCACCGTCACCGATACGACGAGATCTCGCGACGACGGTGAGATCGTGCATGCCGTCGATCCGCAGACCCCGCCGCCCCAGGTCGGCGCGTCGGTGACGGCCGATCTCGACTGGGACCGGCGCTACCAGCACATGCGAACGCACACCGCGCTGCACGCGCTGTCGGGCGTCGTGTACGGGGATCTCGGGGCGAAGGTCACCGGCGGCAACATGGAGTCCGGCGGGGTCGCCCGCATGGACTTCGAGCTCGACGGCATCAGCCAGGAGTTCGGTCAGGACGTCGAGCAGCGGCTCAACGCCAGGCTCGCCGAGGACGTGCCGGTCCATGTGCGCCTGCTGCCACGGGTGGAGGCGCTGGCCGATCCCGAGCTGATCCGCACGAAGGTCTCGCTGATCCCGGAGTCGGTCGACCCGATCCGGGTGATCGACATCACCGGCATCGACAAGCAGGCCGATGGCGGCACGCACGTCGCGTCGACCGGCGAGGTGGGCCGGGTCAAGGTCGTGAAGACCGAATCGAAGGGCAAGGCGAACAAGCGCATCCGCATCCGGCTCGAGGAGCCGTGAGCGAGGGCGTCACCGACCGGACGCCTCGAGACGACGGGTTCTCGATGCCAGCGGAATGGTCGCCGCACCAGGCGACCCTGATGGCCTGGCCGACGCGATCGCGAGCCGCGCTGTGGGGAGCGCTCTTCGAGGACGCGCAACGAGACTTCGCTGCGGTGGCGAACGCTGTCGCGGCGTTCGAGCCGGTCGTGATGGTGGTCGACCCCGAGCAGGCCGGCCAGGCCCGCTCCCTGTTGGGGGACGACGTCGAACTGCTCCGGGCGCCGATCGACGATTCGTGGATGCGAGATTCCGGACCGATCTTCGTCACGAACGGCGCCGGCGAGGTCGCGCTCGTGCATTTCGGCTTCAACGGGTGGGGGGAGCGGTACCGGCCGTACGATCGCGACGCGCAGGTGCCCGGGGTGATCGCCGACCACCTGGGCATGCGCCGCTACGTCGCACCCATGGTCCTGGAAGGGGGAGCCATCGCCGTCGATGGCGAGGGCACCCTCCTCACCACCGAGACGTGCCTGCTGAACCCCAACCGCAACCCAGGCCTCGGCCGGGAGGACAACGAACGCCTGCTCGGTGAATACCTGGGGGCCGACAGCGTCGTCTGGTTGCCGGGCGGATGGACGGCCAGCCGAGACACCGACGGCCATGTCGACGGCGTCGCGTCGTTCGTCGCTCCGAGTCAGGTCCTCCTGTTCGCTCCGGCCGACCCCACCGATCCGGATCATCGGCGGGCGAAGGAGAACCGCCGCGCGATCGAAGGCACCCTCGACGCCCTCGGGCGCTCGATCCGTGTGCACCCGGTCGACCCTGGTGCGACGCTGGCGCTCACGCACCTGAACCTCTACCTGACCAACGGCGGCGGGGCGATCGTGCCGATCGCCGGGGTGCCCGAAGACGAAGCCGCGCTCACCCAGCTCGCGGCCGCGATGCCCGATCGCGAGCTGATCCCCGTCGACGGACGTGTGCTGCACGAGGGCGGGGGCGGCCCCCACTGCATCACGCAGCAGGTACCCGCCGGGCGAACGGCGACGTGATCAGCCTCCGAGGAAGGCGGCGAGGCCCGAGATCGCGAGCGTCGCGACGAGGCCGCCGACCGTCAGCATCAGCCGCAGCTGCGAGGGGATCGGGGACCGTCCGAGCGCGAAGTACAGCAGCGGCCCGGCGAACGGAACCAGCAGCACGACCGCCATCCAGCGTGCACGGAACGAGATCGGCTGCGACTCCTGCCGGATCAGATCCCACAGCGCGATCGTGACCCACGCGGCGTAGAGGATGCCCGGCAGCACGTACCCGTACAGGCCGATCAGCAGGCTCCACCACGTGGCGGCGAGCGGGGTTCCGAACACGGTGAGCTCCTTCGTCACGGTCGGCGCACCGGGCACGATCGAGGCGACGGCGCGGATGCGGTAAGGCTGCGGCACGCTCTGCTCGGGGATCGCCGGACGGGGGGGCGCACCCACCGGGTCGGGCATCGTGGGCTGGTCGGGGGGCGTCGGCTGCGATCGCCAGTCGCCGTGAGGGAACGTCGCGTCGAGCGCGTCGATGAAGCGCATGGCGGCGTTCATCGTCGGCGCCAGGGAACCGCCGCCGATACCGGAGCCCCAGGAGTCGCAGCCTCGGAGCAGTTCGATCGCCGGCGGGGCGGTGCGGCCGGCGACGTTGCCCGAGAAGCAGTCGTTGCCCGCGGCGGGCGCGCCCAGCGCGAGGTCGGCGAGACCCGAGGCCCGCACGAGGTTGTCCCGCACCTCGTTCCCGCTCGTGACCCAGATGCTCCGGTCGAGGTTCGGCAGGACCGCGATGCCATAGCTCCGGTGGTCCTGCACGAGGTTCCCGACGATCACGTTGCCGACCCCACCGGTCACCAGGATGCCGGTGCCGAACGTGGGGTAGGTCAGCGCCTTCGTGTCGGCGGTCGTCGAGTTGTTGTCGTGAACGAAGTTGCCGGCGATCAGCATGTCGCGCTGCGGGGGATCGGCCTCGGAGTCCAGCGTGTTCGGCACGATGCCGGCGAGGTTGTGGCGCCACTCGCTGTTCACGATCGCGAGGTCGCCGCCGGCGTTCGTGCCGCTGAAACCGAGCGCGTTGTGCTCCGCGAGCACGTCTCGGACGACCGCATGACACGGGAAGCACTGCCCGATGTAGAAGCCGGAATCCGGCGATCCGCTCGCGTACGACCGATCGAACTGGCCCCAATCGGAGTCGTAGGCGAACACCCCGTAGTCGCCGTTGTTGTATGCGGTGAGGAAGGATCCCCAGTAGCCGTGCACGCCGGTCCACTGCACGCCGTTCACGAGATGGTTCCGCACGGTGAGGTTCTCGATCGTGACGCCGTCCGCCTCGATCACGTGGATGCCGACCGCGCGTTCGAGGCCGCCGTCGATCACGACCCGGTTGCGATCCAAGCCGCGGATCGTCAGGTACGGTGTGGCCACCGTGACGGCCTCCCGGTACACGCCGGGCGAGATCAACACCATGCCCCCCGGCTCGGCGGCGTCGACAGCTTCCTGGATCGTGGCGGCGTCCCGAGGCACGCGGACGGTGTCGGCGAAGCCCGCGGGCACGGGTTCCCTGCCCGGCCCGACGTCACCGGTCGCTGCCGGCAGCGGCACGTCGCCGACCAGGATCACGCCGGCCATGCCGGAGCCCGGCGAGCCGTGGTACTCGCAGAAGTACGGGTAGACGCCGGGCTCGTCGAACGGTCGCTCGAACCCGTCTCCGGGTTGCAGGTCGCCCGATTCCCACGATCCGTCGTCGGCTCGCACCGTGTGCGGCGTCCGGCCGTCCATCGACCACTCCACCGTCTCGCCCGGAGCGATGCGCACGACCGGTGGGGAGAACAGGTTGTCGATCGCGCTGACCTCGGCCCCGGACCCTTGAGCGATCGCCGTCGGCGAGGCGAACGCGAGGATGAGCACCGACCCCGCGAACGCGACGGCGATCGAGTGGCGGCCGGTCATCGCGCCGAACCGTAGCATCCCCTCGGCAGGCGAACGCCGCAGGAAGTACGCTCGACGACGATGGCCCCCGAACGACTCACGAGCCTCGACGCCAGCTTCCTCTACCTGGAAACCCCGTCCGTGCATATGCACGTCGCCGGAGTCTCGGTCTTCGAACCACGCGAGGACGGGCCACTCACCTACGACGACGTGCAGCGCGTGGTCGAGGCGCGGCTACACCTGGCCCCCCGGCTCCGGCAGCGGGTACTGCGTGTGCCCTACGGGCTGGCGCGCCCGCTCTGGGTCGACGACGTCCACTTCGACCTGGACTTCCATCTGCGCCGGGCGGCGATCCCGTCACCGGGCGGACGCTTCCAGCTGGAGCGGGCGGTGGAACGCGTGCTCTCGCGTCCCCTCGATCCGGGCAAGCCGCTCTGGGAGCTGTACGTCTTCGAGGGTCTGGCCGAACGGCGCACGGCCGTGCTGATGAAGCTGCACCACGCCCTCGCGGACGGCATCTCCGGCATGACGATCGCCTCCGCCCTGTTCGACCTCGCCCCTGACGCCGATCTCGGAGCTCCGGACACGCCGTGGACGCCCGAGGCCATGCCGACGCGCGAGGATCTGTTACGAGACGCCGCTCAAGACCTGGTGTTGCATCCGCTCGAGGCGATCGGGCATGCCGTCGGCGCGCCCGCGCGCTCCCTCCAGGCGGTCGCCGAGACCCTCGCGGGGGTGCGAGACGTGGTCGACATGGGCGCTCCCCCGGCCGGCCCGTTCGACACGGTGATCGGCCCGGCCCGGCGCTTCGCGATAGCCGATGCCTCGTTCTCGAGGATCCACGATGTCAAGGTCGCGCTCGGCGGCACCGTGAACGACGTGGTGCTGACGGCCGTTGCCGGTGGGTTGCACGATCTCCTCGAACATCGTGGAGAGCGGACGAAGGGTCGCACGCTCCGGGTGATGGTTCCCGTCTCCGTGCGATCCAAGGCGGAGCAGGGAGACGTCGGGAACAGGGTCGCCCCCGCGTTCGTCGACGTGCCGGTCGGGCCCTTGCGGGCGCGGACGCGACTCCAGCGGGTGCGGCGCGCGACGGCGCAGCTGAAGGAGTCGTCGATGGCGGTGGGCGCCGATTCGATCATCGGGCTCGGGGCCTACGCCCCGCCGGCGCTGCATGCGATGGCCGCCCGCCTCACGAGCCGCGGACGGTGGTTCAACCTTGTCGTGTCCAACGTGCCGGCGCCGCAGGTGCCGCTCTACCTAGCCGGGGCCCCGCTCGTGGCGAGCTATCCATCGATGCCGCTGGGTGAGCGCAGCGGCCTCTCCATCGCATGTACGAGCCTCGCGGGCACGATGGCGTTCGGACTCACGGCCGACTGGGACTCGGTCCCCGACGTCGAGATCCTCGCTCGCGGCATCGAGTCGTCGGTCGACGAGCTGGAGAAGGCCGCGGCCGCGACCCATCACCGATCGAGCTAGCCGACGACCTCCGAGTACCAGTCCGCCACCTCGGCGAGCCACCGTCCGGGCGACTCCATCTGGGGCACGTGCCCGAGGTCGGGGAAGACCCTCCCTCGCCACGCCGGGTGGTCGCGGAGGGCGGCCTCGGCGTGGGCGGCCGGAACGAGGCGGTCTCGGCGGCCGTGCAGCACGAATACGGGGCAACGAACGCCGTCCATCGCCCGCCTCGCGACGTCGGGACGCCGTCCGAGCCGCCTGAGCGATCGCCAGGCGTCGGAGAAGGCCGCCGGCGCGTCGGGATCGAGGGCGCGGGTACGCACCTGTTCGACCGTGAGCCGGACGATCTCGGGCGGGATCGAGCGCGGGTCCGCCGTGATGAGCCGGAACCCGAGCGCCACCGCTCGTTCTGGGCTGATCCGCCGCATCCTCGCCTCGAGCACGAGGGGTCCCAGCCCGGGCGCGTCGTAGGCCGCGAACCCCGCGATGACGGCCGGGTGTGGCAGGGCTCCCCGGACCCACGGGAACGGAGAGCTCGTGAGCACGAGGCCGGCGAGCGCGTCGGGTTCCACCGCGGCGTGCAGGATGCCGATCACCCCGCCCATCGAGTTCCCGACGAGCACGATCCGTCCGGTGGCTTGGCGTTCGATGAATCGGGCGAGCGTTCGGCGCTCGTCCATCAGCCCCGAGCCGCGGCCCCCGCGCGGCGAGGAGCCGAACCCGGGCAGGTCCGGGGCGAGCACGGTGCCGAGCCCCGCGAGCCCGGGCGCCACCTGCACCCAGTTGACGTGGGAGCCACCGAGTCCGTGCACGAGCACGAACGTGGTGTCGTCCGGCCCCGGCCAGGCGCGATATGCGACAGGGCCGTCGACGTCGGCGGTCCGGAGCGGCGGGAGCTCGAGATCCATCGGCGCCAGGCTACCGGCCTGGGAAGATGCGCCGCGTGGACCCGACCTCCGATCTGCGGCTGCTGCTCGTCTCCCGGCATCCTCTGTTGCTGGTACGGATCGACGACGAAGCACGGTTCCTCGGGGTCCTGAGACGGGCCGCTGCCGACGCCGGCATGGCGTTGTGGACCTGGTCGGCCGCGCGCGGGTTGGCGCGCGACGGGATGCCCGCGCAGCCTGCCACCGCGGAGATCTCTTCGGCTCTCGGATTCGCTCGCGAGCTGCGGGAGCCGTCGGTGTTCGTCTTCCTCGATGTCACCTCCGCGTTCACCGAGCCCACGGTCGTGCGCCGGCTGAAGGAGTTCGCTCTCGCCGGGCCGGCTGGACAGACGATCGTGCTGACGGGATCCGACGTGCCGGTCCCGCCCGAGCTCGACGGCGTCGCGCTCCGGTGGACCCTCGAGCCGCCGGCCGCTGCCGAGGTGGAGGCGCTCGTCCGGCGGGTGACGGGAGAGCTTGCCGAACGAGGCCTCGCCATTGCGCTCGGAGACGAGGGGATCCATGAGCTTACAGATGCCGTGCGGGGCATCTCGTTGCCGGAGGCCGAGCGGCTGATCGTGCGTGAGGTCATGGCGGAGGGCGGCCTCGGCCCTCGCGATGTCATCGACATCCGTGAGGCGAAGGCCGAGCTGCTGGCAGACGACGGCGTGCTCGAGCTCGTTCCGACCGATGAGCGCGGGCTCGAGGCCGTCGGCGGCATGGAGCGCCTGAAGGATTGGCTCAGGGTCCGCGGCCGTGGGTTCGAGGCCGATGCCCGCACGTTCGGACTCGATGCTCCTCGCGGCGTGTTGCTGACGGGTGTTCCCGGATGCGGCAAGTCGCTGATCGCGAAGTCGCTGGCGCGAGCGTGGGACCTGCCGCTCGTGCTGCTCGATCCCGGGTCGCTCTACGGATCGTACGTGGGCGAGTCCGAGGCGCGCATGCGGCGGGCGCTCCGCACGGTCGAAGCCATGGCTCCGGTCGTGTTGTGGATCGATGAGATCGAGAAGGGGTTCTCGTCCGGCCGTCATGTCGGGGACGGTGGCACGAGCATGCGGGTGCTCGGGTCCTTCCTTCGGTGGCTGCAGGATCGGGCGGACGGGGTCTTCCTGGTGGCGACGTGCAACGACGTCGGTTCCCTCCCGGCGGAGCTGCTGCGGCGAGGCCGATTCGACGAGACGTTCTTCGTCGACCTGCCCGACGCGGCCGAGCGCGAGGAGATCCTCGGCCTGCAGCTCCGTCGACGAGGTCGCGACCCCCATGCGTACGACCTCGCTGCCCTGGCGGAGCTCACCGGCGGTTTCTCCGGGGCGGAGTTGGAAGGGGTCGTGGTTGCCGGGCTCTATCGAGCCTTCGCCGACGGCACCGATGTCACGACGGAAGGGCTCCTGGCCGAGGTTGCTGCAACGACCCCGCTCGCCCGATCGCGCGCAGATGAGATCGAAGCGATGCGCGGATGGGCTCGGGGGCGGGCGGTGTTCGCGGGGCTCGATCCACCGCGCTCGGCCGATCCTTGACCGACCCTCTCGCTGGGAACGTGACGAACAGGAAGCCCTGTGGAACTTCGGGGCGAACGAGGGCGAACGGGAAGGTTTCAGTCGCGCGAACCGTTGCACCGTGTACCTGAGCCGGGGCGAAGGGAGCGGATGGTGATCTGGGCGGTCGGGAGGATCGAGCGGCCGTGCGAGGTGGCCTTCACAACACCTTCACACGTGCCCGCCTTTACAAGTGCGCGGGTGACCCCTTACCATACGCACGAGCGGCTGCCAAGGCGTTTTGATTCCGCGCGCCTTCACCCCCTGCAGCTCGTGCTCGCCGAACGAACGAGGAGACCGAGTTCCCGAGGACCGGTGACGTCGCGCTCAGCGACCGAACGGCCTCGAGGAGGAGCGTGATACGAAGTGCCGGAGCCAGCGCGTCCCCTGGGGACCGATGACGCCGATGACCTGCGCCTCTACCTGGAGGCGGCGGCTCGCGAGCCGCTGCTCACCAAGGAGGAGGAGGTCGAGCTCGCCATGACGATCGAGGCGGGCAAGGAGGCAGAGGAGCGCCTCCGTGCCGGCCGTCTACGGTCCGAGAAGAGCATCGCCAAGGCCCGCCGTGACGTGCGCACGGCCGAAGCCGCGCGGCAGCGATTCATCATGGCCAACCTGCGACTGGTCGTGTCCGTGGCCCGCAAGTACCAGGGCCAGGGGCTGCCGCTCCTCGACCTGATCCAGGAGGGGAACATCGGGCTGATGCGCGCGGTCGAGCTGTTCGACTGGCGCCGCGGGTTCAAGTTCTCCACGTACGCCACGTGGTGGATCCGTCAGGGCATCACGCGAGCGATCGCCGATCGTTCGCGCTCGATCCGCTTGCCCGTCCACATCCACGACCGGTTGCGCAAGCTGAACCGCACGCGGTTCCAGTTCGCGCAGTCGATGGGCCGGGAGCCCTCGCGCGAGGAGCTCGCCAAGGCGCTCGACACGACCGTCGAGGAGATCGACGATCTCACCGAGATGGGCCGCCGAGAGCCGCTGTCGCTGCAGTCGCCCGTCGGCGAGGACACCGAGCTCGGCGATCTGATCGAGGAGATCGACTCCGAGGCCGGCTTCACCGAGGTCGAGGACCAGCTGCTCCGTGAGGAGATCGGTGGCGCGGTCGACCGAGTGCTCGACGAGCGCGAGCGTCACGTCGTGGCGCTGCGATACGGGCTCGAGAACGGCCAGCCGCTCAGCCTGCGCGAGACGGGGAAGGTCCTCGGGCTCTCGGGCGAGCGCGTGCGGCTGATCGAGCGTGAGGCGCTGCGGAAGCTGCGCGACTCGAACCTGATCAACGCGGTGGCGCTCGGCTGAGCGGCCACCCATCGCGTGTCGAGGCCGGGGCGAAGCCCCGGCCTCGGTCGTTTCCGGGGCCCGGATCGAGCCGAGGATGAGGTAGGTCCGTCCACCCGTTTCCGGGCGTTCAGGGGCCGTTTCTCCCTGCCGATATCCAGGGTGCCCCGCCCCCCGGCGGCGAACAGGAGCACGGGATCATGACGACGCCACCTCGCGACGCCCATCGGAACGGCGACGAGCTCGTGGCATCGCTGCGCGCTGCGGAGCGGCGCGCGTTCGAGGCCGAGGCGAAGTACGAGGCGCTCATGACGCAGGTTCCCGCGGCGATCTACGTGTACTCGCCTGAGCTCGACGGTCCGACCCTGCACATGAGCCCGTTCGTCGAGGAGATCCTCGGTGTGCCGGCGTCGGCCTTCTACGGCGACGACGACGCCTGGGACCGACTCATCCATCCCGACGACCGGGAGCGGGCGCGGGCCGACTACGAGTCGTACCTGCGGAGCGGGCAGCCGGAGGCCGGAGACTACCGGTACGTCCGGCCGGACGGCCGGGTCGTGTGGGTCCACGACCGATCGATGCTGTTGCGTGATCCCGACGGACAGCCCCTGTTCATCCAGGGTGTGCTCCACGACATCACCCCCACCAAGGAAGCGGAGCTCCGCATGCATCACCTCGCGCACCACGACATGCTCACCGGGCTGCCGAACCGGGCGATGTTCGAGGAACACCTCGAGCTGGCCGTCGCGCGTGCACGCAGGCAGGGTTCGGCCGTCGCGGTGCTGTTCACCGACGTCGACGGCTTCAAGTCCGTGAACGACGAACTCGGCCATGCGGCGGGTGACGAGATGCTCAACGAGATCGCCGTCCGCATGCGGCGGGCCACCCGCGACACCGACCTGGTCGCACGCTTCGGCGGTGACGAGTTCCTCGTGCTGCTCGCCGACCTGGAGCGCGCTCCGGGGGCCGCCGAGGCCGTGGTGCGAACCGTCGCCGATCGCATCGCGACGCAGGTCGGTCGCCCCTTCCGCCTGTGCGACCGGACGATCGTGTCGAGCATCAGCGTCGGCGCGTGCTTGTTCCCGCACGAGGCACCCGACGGCGACAACCTGATGCGGCTGGCCGACGCGGCGATGTACGACCAGAAGCGACTGGAACGATCCACCAGGCTCGTCAGCTGAGCCCGAGCCTCGCGTCGCTTCGCGTCTGATCGGATCGATCCACCGTTCCGTGAGCGAACCCACCCCTGCCGTCAATCGCCGCCCGCACGGTCGAGGGCCACACGCAGGATGCCCAGCTGGGTCATCGAGTCGAAGAGCGCTCCGGATCGCACGTCGTCGAGAGCCTCGTCGAACGGCGTCCAGCGCACCGCGAGCATTTCCGTCTCGTCGGGCTGCGCGGCGCCCTCGGTGAGCCCCGTCGCCAGGTAGATCACGCCCGTCTCGTCGGTGGCGGAGTTGGCGAGGGACAAGCGCATCAGCTCGCTCCACGTGTTGGCCCGGTACCCCGTCTCTTCGATGAGCTCTCGACGCGCCCCCTCGAGCGGATCCTCGTCGATCGGCACCCCGCCTTCGGGGATCTCCCACGAATAGCGGCTCAGGGTGTACCGGTACTGGCCGACCAGGAGGATACGGTCACGGTCGTCGAGCGCGACGATCCCGACCGCGTGCGAGCGCGGGTGCACGACCCCGTAGACGCCCGGCCGACCGTCCGGCCGGATCACCTCGTCGTGGAAGACCTGGATCCACGCGTTCTCGTAGGCGAGCCGCCGCGATGTGCGTCGCCAGGGGCTGGGTGCATCGTCGGGCGGGATCATGCCGGGTCTCCGGCGAGCGTGCGGGCGCGGGACACGGTGGCCTCGAGCGCGATCCGATACCGGTCGCGGAACGCGGTGGGGGATTCGCCCGGGTGCGGCACGAGCGCCTCACCGTAGACGCACGCCGCGGTGTGCCGGCGGAGCAGGCTGCTCGTCACGAGACCCTTCCGCGGCCACACCTCGTGGGTTCCCCAGATGCCCACCGGCACGACCGGAACGCACGAGGGCAGGGCGATCCGCGTCAATCCCGATCGGATGCGCTGCACCCCTCGTCGCGCGTCGTCGTTCACCCGGCCTTCGGGGAAGATGCAGACGCACCAGCCGTCGCCGGCCGCCGCGACCGCCTCGTCGAGCGCTCCCGTATCGCCGGAACCGCGCCGGATCGGGATCTGCCGAGCCTGACGGAGGATCCACCCGAGCACGCCACGGAACACCTCGGCAGCGATGAGGTTCCGCAGGGCGCGGCGCCGGTGAACGCCCGTGACCGCCGAGATCACCGGACCGTCGAGCACGCTGACGTGGATCGGTGCGAGGATGGCGCTTCCCGTCCGGGGGACGTGGTCGATCCCTTCGATGCGGATCCGGAACACGAGCCCCGCGAGCAGGCGCACGAGCGGGGCGCCGACGACCCAGATCCAGTTCATCTCGCGCCCGCGCACGCGCGGATGCTACCGAGCCGGCAGCTCGGCGGACCGCCCCGAAGAGCGATCGACGCCGGGGAACACGACCACGGATCGGATGACCTCCCCCGCGAGCATCGCCCGGACCGCCTCGGCGAGGGAGTCGTCGGTGAGGGCGATCTCGCGTGAGACCATCGAGTCGAGGTCGAGCGTGCCTTCGACCGCCCAGCGTGCCATCTCCGGGAAGTCCTCGCCGGGGATGGGATCGCCGCCGTCGGTCGTGACCAGGGTCACCTTGTTCGGATAGGCGGCTCGCTCCGATCCGTTCCAGGCGAGCACCAGCTCGCTGGGCGCGGGGGGCACTCCGATCGCGACGGCGGTCCCGGCGAACGAGAGCATCTCCACCGCCTGGCGGACGCACTCGGGTCGGCCCACCGCCTCGAACGCCACATCGACGCCGAGGCCGCCGGTCAGGGCACGGACCTCCCCGACCGGATCGCGCACCCTCGCGTCGACGGTGTCGGTCGCGCCGAACCGGCCGGCCCACTCGAGCTTGGACGGCGCGATGTCGAGCGCGATCAGGCGCTGGGCGCCGGCGATGCGCGCTCCCTGCAACGCGGCCAGTCCGATCCCGCCGAGGCCGATCACGGCCACGGTGGCCCCGGGCCACACCCTCGCCGTCTGCACGGCGGCGCCCACACCGGTCGAGACGCCGCAGCCCAGCAGGCACGCCCGGGACAAGGGCAGCGCGTCGGGCATCGGCACGACCTGCGGCTCGGTGACGACCGTGTGCGTCGCGAGCGTGCCGCACTGCAGCACACCGGTGACCACATCGCCGTTCGCTCGACGCATCCGTGGGGGCTGATGCAGCTCGTGCCCGCACCTGCGCGGTACGCCGCGCAGGCACTGGCGACAGCGCCCGCACGGCACCGCCCACGTCAGCACGACGCGTTGGCCGGGCACAACGGTGGTCACGCCGTCGCCGATCGCCTCGACCACCCCCGCTCCCTCGTGGCCGAGCAGCATCGGCCAGGGCGCTCCCCAGTTCCCATGCTCGATCGCCCAGACGTCGCTGTGGCAGATGCCGCTGGCCGCGATCCGCACGAGCACCTCGCCGTGCCCCGGATCGTCGATGGCGATGGGCTCGACGCGGATGGCCGCGCCGGGGCGTTCCACGATCGTGCCGAAGCCTTCCGTGGGCATCGCTTCCTCCCGATCGCCGAGCGGCGGCCTCATGCTAGCGTCACCCGCATGGACGCCCAGGCCTTGCGGGAGCTCGCGAGCTCTCGTTTCGACGAGTTCGTCGCCGACCTCGAGCGCATGGTCAACGTCGATTGCGGTTCGTACACGCGCGACGGCGTGAACGTGATCGCCGACCTCTGCGAGGCGCGCATGAGGGCGCGCGGCTGGTCGCTCGAACGGCGGTCCCATGTGCCCGCCGCCCACGAGGCACCGCTCGGCGATCTCGTGATCGGCACCCTCGAGGGGGGCGGAGGACCGGACGTGCTGCTGGTGGGTCACATGGACACGGTGTTCGACGAGGGGACCGTGGCCGAGCGGCCGTTCCGGGTCGACGACGGCATCGCGCGAGGTCCGGGTGTGTCCGACATGAAGGGGGGACTGCTGGCCGGGTTCTATGCGGTGGAAGCGCTGCAGGATGTTGGGTTCGATGCGTTCGGCCGCATCACCTACCTGTGCAACCCGGACGAGGAGATCGGCTCGCCGTTCTCCGGTCCCATGATCGCCGAGCTGGCTCCCGCGCACGACGCAGCGTTCGTGCTCGAAGGCGCTCGAGCCAACGGCGACATCGTGAGCGCCCGCAAGGGCATCACCGACTACACGATCGAGTTCTCCGGGCGAGCGGCGCACGCGGGCGTCGAGCCCGAGAAGGGGGCGAACGCGGTGCTCGCGGCGGCGAAGGCGACGGTCGCGCTGCACGCCCTGAACGGGCGCTGGCCGGGGGTGACCGTCAACGTCGGCGTTGCGCACGGCGGCACCCGAACGAACGTGGTCCCCGACCGCTGCGTGTTGCAGGTGGATCTGCGATCGCCGGAGCTCGTCTCGCTGGAGGAGGCTCAGGCCGAGATCGAGCGCGCCTGCTCCGGCCACGGCATCGACGGGGTCACCGTGCACGTCGATGGCGAGGGCTGGCACCGACCGATGGAGAAGAAGGAGGGAGGCGCCCGTCTGGCCGCGCTCGCGATCGAGATCGCCGCGGAGCTCGGGTTCGATCTGCACGACGCAGCGACCGGTGGTGCGAGCGATGCGAACACGACGAGCGCCGCAGGTACGCCCACGATCGACGGGCTCGGACCGATCGGGGGGGACGACCACTCGCCGGCCGAATGGCTCGACCTGGGCAGCGTCGCGCCTCGCGTGGCCCTGCTCGCCGGGCTGATCTCGAGGGTCTGAGCTCCGACCTCAGTCGGGCTCGAGCACCGGAGCGAGCGCCGGTGCCGACTCGTTGGCGACGACGAGGAGATCGGCGTCGAAGACGCTGTGGAACCGCCGCGCGATGCCACGTGGGCGCCATCCGCTCGGCACGGGCGCGACGACCTCGAAGCCGCCGCGGAGCCAGTTGCACGAGATCGGCGCCGGGGCCCCGGGCGGGATCCGTCGGTTCAGTTCGTCCGCGAGCGTGAGAGCCGTGGCGGCACGGAGCACACCGGGCCGGTCCTCCTCGGGCACGAGCCTGCCGAACGGGCCGAGACGTGTATCGTCGTCGGCTTGCCGAAGGATCGCGCTGAGCGCTCCGAGGTCGACGTGCGAGAAGCCGGCGAGGTCCGCCGCGATCACGATGTCGGCCGCGTGCTCGAATCGATCGTAGTAGTCGATCGCCCTACCGACGTCGAGGAGGGTGGTCGCATGCGACAGCATCTCCCGCAACCTGAGCGGCGACTTCGGGTCGAGCACCGCGATCAGGTCGGCGGCGAGGCCGGTCCGGCGCTCCGCCGCCCCCCCATCCCACGTATTGAATCGAGCCGCGAGGGCAGCGACCGAGATCGATCGCACCCACTCGGGTGAGGGAGCGCTCGATCCCGCGGTGGCGAGGGCGAGGCCCTCGCGAAGTCCACGGCTCGAAACGACGATCTCCGTCGCGCCGAGGTGGCGGGCGATGCCCTCGATCACGAGCGCTCCGCCGACGATCGTGTCCGCTCGGTCCGGGTTCAGCCCGGGCATCCTGGCCCGTCGCTTCATCGTCCGGGCGGCCATGTCACCGATCACCGCTTCCAGCCGGTCGTTGGTGAGCCGATACCCGTGCAGGAGGGGCAGCGGATAGTCGGTCCGTCGCAGATCGACCTTGGCGAGGTTGCGCACGGTGCCGCCGATGCCCACGAGTTGCTCTCCCCGGCCGAGCTCGGGGATCGCAGCGGCGGCCATCGAGGCCCTCACCGACTTCCGGAGGGCCCGGATCTCGCGTTCGTGGGGCGGGTCCGATGCGAGGAACCCGTCGCTCATCCGGAGCGATCCGAGCGGCATCGACCACGAGCCGACGAGTCGTCGCTCACGGAACGACGAGACCTCGGCGCTGCCGCCTCCCACGTCGAACGTGAATCCGCTGGTCACCGGCAGGTCGTGCACGGCGCCGAAGAACCCGAGCATCGCCTCGTGATGGCCGTCGATCGTCTGCAGGGGCACCCCGAGCCGCTGTGCGCGGTCGAGCAGCTCGTCGCCGTCGGCGGCGTCGCGCACCGCGGAGGTGGCCACCGCGATCATCTGGGTGGCGCCGGCGCCCTTGGCGACCGCCACGAAGTCCCGTAGCGCCTCGAGCGTCCGCTCGATCGCGTCGGTCCCGAGCCGGTCAGAGTCCCGCAGGTTCCGTGCCAGCCGCAAGGGAGCCCGGGCGTCCTCGATCACCTCGAGGTGGTCTCCCCGACGCAGGCGGAAGACGATCATGCGGGCCGAGTTGGAGCCCATGTCGACGACCGCGAAGGGTCGGTCGTCGAGACCGGGATCGGGGGCCGCATCCACGCCCAGATGCTCCCATATGGGCCGTGCGGGGCCTACGGGAGTGCCACGCCCCCTCGGAGGGATCCGACGCCTACGAGCTCGCCGGCGGCACGTCGACGACGGTGCGTGAACGACGTTTCGACGGCTCGCTGCGCTCCCAGTCGCGGATCGCCTCGGCGATGCCGATCAGGATCGCGCTGCCGCCCGTGACGGCGACGAGCCGGCCGAGCGGCGAACGCTTCAGGCCGGGCACCCGCATGATCAACGGCACCGAGACGATCACGGCGCCGGCCAGCAGGCCCCGGAGCCGCCGGCCCGAGGGGGAATCGAGGAACTCGAGGAGCTCGTCGGCCGCGATGTCCGCGCG